>JAFGER010000106.1 GCA_016931495.1 Chlorobiaceae bacterium
CTTTTTATCGACGGAGCGGGAAACGAGACTCGAACTCGCGACCCCAACCTTGGCAAGGTTGTGCTCTACCAGCTGAGCTATTCCCGCGTCTGGTCAAGTGGGCTAAGTATAGGGAAAACGCTGTTTCGATGCAACAGAAAAATAAAAAAAAGTGCCGGGCGCAGCAATGGACGACGTGGACGAAGCGGACTTGCTGGTCAGGATAGACTGACGGGAAAACCCGGTTTCACTTACATTGTCCATTCTGTCCATCTCTTGCATTCGTCCGCGTCGTCCATTCCGTCCATTTTCCTTTTTCCTTCTCACAGTTTCAGCTCCTGCATGATGGTGCCCATGTCCTTGTCTCCGCGGCCCGAGAGGTTCACCACGATGATCGACTCTTTCGGCATTTCGGCGGCGCGCTTCATCGCATAGTGCACGGCGTGGGCCGATTCAAGGGCGCAGATGATGCCTTCGGTTTTGGCGAGCGCGTCGAGTGCTGCGAGCGCCTCCGTGTCCGTCGTCGAGGTGTAGCTGACCAGGCCCAGTTTCTGCAGGTAGCAGTGCTCCGGGCCGACGCCGGGGTAGTCGAGTCCCGCTGAAATCGAGTGCGCCTCCTGCACCTGGCCGTGCTCGTCCTGCAGGAGCTTCATCATCGCGCCGTGCAGAACGCCGATTTCGCCCCTGGTGAGCGAGGCGGCGTGGCGGCTGTCAAGTCCTTCGCCTGCCGCCTCCACGCCAATCAGTTCGACCTCCTTGGCGTCGGGCAAAAATTCGTAGAACATGCCGATGGCGTTGCTGCCGCCGCCGACACAGGCCACGACCACGTCGGGCAGGCGTCCGGCCTGTTCGACGACCTGCTGGCGGGTTTCGCGCCCGATGACCGCCTGGAAATCGCGCACCATCATCGGGTAGGGGTGCATGCCGACCACCGAGCCGATGATGTAGAAGGTCTCTTCGGGATTGTTCATCCAGTCGCGGATCGCTTCGCTGGTGGCGTCCTTGAGCGTTCGGGTTCCTGCCGTGACCGGGCGCACATCCGCGCCGAGCAGCTTCATGCGCGCCACGTTGGGAGCCTGGCGGCGCATGTCCTCCTCGCCCATATAGACGATGCAGTCGAGGTCGAAGAGCGCGCAGACGGTGGCTGTCGCCACGCCGTGCTGGCCCGCGCCGGTTTCGGCGATGACGCGGCGCTTGCCCATCCGCTTGGCGAGCAGCACCTGGCCGAGGGCGTTGTTGATCTTGTGGGCGCCGGTGTGGCAGAGGTCTTCGCGTTTCAGCCAGATTGCCGCGCCGCCCTGCCGCTCGGTGAGCCGCGTGGCGTGATAGAGCGGCGTCGGGCGGCCAACGTAGTCGCGGAGCAGGCTGTCGAGCGTGCGTTTGAACTCCGGATCCTCTTTGGCTCTGAGATATTCCCGCTCAAGATCGGCGGCGTTCCTGACCAGCGTTTCGGGAATGAATTTGCCCCCGAAGATGCCAAAGTGGCCTGATTCGTCGGGTGCGTTGTAGGTGACCTTCTGCGTCATAAAGCGTGGCGAAGTGTTTGAATGATCGTTCTCCGGTTGCCCACGGCAATGGATCGCGATGTCTGAACAAGTTTACGAAGTGCCCGTAATATAGAAAGCTTTCGTTCATATCTCCATACGGCAAGCGGTTCAATGCCGTTTGGGGCCTCGATAAAGGGGAAAGGTTTCCTATATTCCGTTTTTGCTGATGGTTCTCCTTTTCGTCCGTTAATCCAGCATGATCTGCCCGTGAAACTTGCCCGGCCCCTGAAGCTCCTGATGCTGCTGCTCCTTGTGCAGGCTACTGACGGCTTGGTGCCGGCGCAGGCCGAAGAGCGTCCGGCAACCGATTCCGGCAAGACCGCAGCCACGGCTGCACGGGCGGACGAGCCGCAGCAGAAGCGCGATGATCTTGACTCGACGGTCGTTTATACCGCGCGCGATTCGCTGTTGTACCATTTCGACCGCCGCACCATCGAGCTGTCGGGCAAGGCGAAGGTCGAGTACAAGGACATCCGCATCGAAGGCCCCGCCATCACCGTTGAGCAGGCGTCGAGCACCGCGCGCACCAGCGCGACGCGCGATTCGCTCGGCAGGATTCGCGAACTTCCGAAGTTTACCGACAAGCAGGGCTCGTTCAGCGCCGAGTCGATGTCCTACAACTACAAGACCCGCTTCGGCACGGCATCGGCGGTTTCGTCGAAGGAGGAGCTGGGCATCTTTTCGGCCAGCCAGATCGACCGGCTGCCCTCCGGGGAGCTGCACATCGAGGACGGCATCTACACCACCTGCGACCTCGAAGAGCCGCACTACTGGTTCTGGGGCAAGCACATGACCATCATTCCGGGCGACCGGCTCATCTCCCGCCCGTTCGTCATGTATATCCATCCTGAAATTTTTAACAAGCGGCTGCCGGTGATTCCGATTCTGCCTCTGCCTTGGATGTCGGTGCCGATTTCCAACAAGCGCTCTTCGGGATTCCTTTTCCCGCGGGCCGGGCACAGCTCCGGGCGGGGC
This sequence comes from Chlorobiaceae bacterium, assembly GCA_016931495.1. GTDB lineage: Bacteria > Bacteroidota > Chlorobiia > Chlorobiales > Chlorobiaceae > Chlorobaculum. The sequence goes on from JAFGER010000106.1 coordinate 2,502, forward strand.
GTCTATCTGTCGAACCTCGGCTATTTCTGGGCAATCAGCGATTACCTCGATCTTCGCGTCGAGGGCGACGTCTCCTTCAATGGAGGCTGGCGGCTTGGCGAGCGCTTCCGGTACAAAAAGGGCGAGCTGTTCAGCGGAAGCATCGAGGGCGAGTACGAGCGGATCGTGCTTAACCAGCCCGGCGACGCGGATTACGAGCGCTACATCAACCGCAATCTGCGCATCATCCACCACCAGGCGTTCGATCCGACCGCCCGGCTCGATGCGAATCTGCACTATCTGGGCGGACAACGTTACTACGATCTCAACTCGATCGATCCGGAATCGGTTGTCACCCAGCAGGCGACCTCGTACGCTTCGTTCTCGAAGAGCTGGGACGAAGGACGCCGCGCGCTGATCGCGGGATACCAGCGGGTCGATGATCTGGTCACCGGCGAGCTGACCCAGAAAGTGACGGCTTCGCTCTACCAGGACCGGATCTATCCTTTCCGGACAAGGCTTTCGACGCCGCTCTCCGACTGGCGTTCCCGCCTTTCCGTCCAGCCGGCCCTCTCCTTCAGCGGCGAGTTTGCCGATGATGCGGGCGGCTCGCGCGATCTGTATGTCGGCAATGCGTCGCTGGAGGTGAACTACCAGCAGGAGTTCGCTCCCGGTTACCGGGCGCTGTTCACGCAGGGCGTCAGTGTTCAGGGGCAGCGGCACATCATGAGCGCGCAGAGTGATTTGAGCGGCACGAGGGTTCAGCTGCCGTTCACGATCCAGTCCACGCTTTTCCGGTATCTGCACCTGACGCCGTCGCTGACCTTCACGCAGTACCGGGTCAACAGTACGCAGCAGTACGACAGCGACAGCCAGTCGTTCGTCACCGTCAGCGATCCGGACAGCTATTCGACCGCAATCTTTTCGGTTGACGCCCAGACCCGCCTGTACGGCGTGATGAATACCGGCTTTCTCGAAAAAATGGTGGGGCTGAAGGCGTTGCGCCACACCTTCATTCCGACGCTGACTTACACCTACAACCCCGACTACCGTGGAGACGGGTATGACTATTATCGCTCCTATTACGATCCGGTTTCGCAGTCGATGGTGAGCTACAACCGCTTCGCCCGTTCGCTCTACTCCGGGGTGCCGGAGGAGCAGAGCCGGGTGGGCGTGAATCTCCAGAACCTCATTCACGGCAAGTTCCGCAACAGCGATGGCAGCTACCGGACGGCGCAACTGCTCTCGCTCACGGCTTCGTCCGGCTACAACTTCGCCGCCGGTTCGATGCCTGCCGAGCCGCTGGTTCTGACCGCCACGAGCAACGCTTTTTCGCCAGCACTGCTCTTCAGCGCCGGGGCGACCTACGATTTCTACAGCTTCGACGATGCGACCGGCCAGCGTGTTGACAAGCTGGCGATGGACGACGGCAAGGGGCTTCTGCGCTTCGTCAACGGTTTTCTCAATATGAGCGTGAGCGTCAGCGGCCATCTGCGTTCGGAGTATAAAACCGTCGATGGTGAAGAGGGGGAGGGTTCGCTGGTGAAAAACAGCGAGTCGCCAATCCAGCAGGCGATTTTCAGGGAGCGTTTCACCGGCGACGAGCTGGTTGACTTCAAGTCGTCGCTGCCGTGGTCGCTGCGCATGTCGCTTTATCTGGTCAACGACAAGAGCGATCCGCACAATCCCGAGAGCACGGCGCTGCTTAACTCCGCCGCCAAGGTCGCTCTTTCGCGGAACTGGCAGGTGGGGGTCAACACCGGTTTCGATCTCGGAAACGGAAAGTTTGTCTATCCGGCGCTGATGGTCTGGCGCGATCTGCACGATTTCCAGTTCAGCGCGCAGTGGGTGCCGTCCGGCGAGTACAAGGGCTACCTCGTGCAGATCGCCATGAAGCCCGCCCAGCTCAAATATCTGAAACTTCAGGCCGGAAGCGGCAGCGCCACGTCCGGTTTGTAGCCGGGCTTGCCTGAGGCTTGCCGGATCGTTCCGTTCCTGGGCGCTTCACTCCAGGCCGCCAAGAATGTGCGCGAGCCGCTCGTTGAAGGTTTCGTGCGCGTCGTGATGGATGCAGTGGCCGGCTTTGGGAATGATGTAAGCGCCCGCCTGCGGCAGCAGCTCCTGAAACTCCGGAATGATCTTGTGCGGCGGCAGCGCCGTATCCTCCGCGCCCCACACCAGCCATGCACGGCCCTTGTAGTTGCAGGGCTTGATGCCTTCGAGCAAGAAATCGTTCGGCCGTTTCGACGGCGAGAGGTAGGAGAACATCGCGCCGCGATCCTGGAGCGGGCGCGAAAACTGGTTGATCAGGTTCAGATCGACCTTTTTCTGGTTGTAGTAGGTCGGGGCGAGGCTCTGGCTGACGCCGACCGGGTTGGCGAAAGCCGCGAAAAGCATTTCGCCGATCAGTGGCGAGCCGACCAGTCCGAAAAAGACCTTTGCCATGCCGTCCATGCTGTCGCCGTACAGTCCTGACGGATTGGCCAGAATCAGTCCGTGCACCTTCTCCGGGTTCAGGTGCGCGTAGATGATGCTGCCCGCCCCGCCCATCGAGTGGCCTACAAGGATGATCCTGTCGAGCTTCTTCAGGTGCATGAAGGCGTTGATCTGGGCGGCGAACAGCTCCAGGCTGTAGCGCACATTGGGCTTGGCGGACTGGCCGAAACCGATCAGATCCATCGCGTACATCCGGTAGCGGCTTTCAAAAGCCGGAATGTTGTCGTCCCAGTGCTCGATCATGCCGCCGTAGCCGTGCACGAACAGCAGCGGCGTGTGGGGCGAGCCGGACGGGCCGTACTCCCGGTAACGGATTTTCGCCTCTTCCTTTTCGGAGAATTGCCAGATGAACCAGCGGTCTTGCGATGCCATTGTCATGCCTGAGGTTGGGGCCCACATGCTTTGCGCGGCCTTTTGATTGAACAGCTATCTGGCAAGATATAGCGGTTCCGGCGAGAATTAAAAGCGGATTGGGGAATTTCCTGAAACAGGTGTAAGTTTATCCTGTTTTGCAAAACATCTTCATTCGCTTATGCTGCAAGTATCCAGAAAATTTGAATATGGCCTGCATGCCGTAAGCTACCTTGCCATGAAAGGCCCCGAACGGCCTGTGACGGTCAAGGAGCTGGCCTCCGAAATCGGCTTCTCCCAGGTCTTTCTGGCCAAGGCGATGCAGAGCCTCAACAAGGCAGGCATCACGCGGTCGGTGCAGGGAGTCAAGGGGGGCTATACGCTGGCCAGGGCTCCCCAAGAGATCACCGTTGCGGATATCGGCGTGGCCATCGAGGGGGAGCCGCACCTGATGCGCTGCTCCGGCGATGATTGCCGGTGCGAAATTGAATCGACCTGCCCTCACAAAAGATACATGTTCAACCTTCAGAAAAGAATCCAGCAACTGCTCGCCGAAACAACCGTCGCGGCGCTTCTCGATACATACTCCGTTCCGCGCTGCCCTGAAAAGGTCTCATGATTCCGCTCCGGATGGTGCCACAAGCGAGGCCGCCCGTCGCCGGATGCTGATGGCCGCAAGGCTCCGCCATGGCTGCCGCGGACGAACGGTTTCCGCCTGATGCACGCCCAGCTGTTCCGGGAACCGGGATTGTTTCGTTTATTGTTGTCTCGTTACAAGGCGCACCGGTAAAGCGGCCGGAATTTTTTCAGTCAGAGCACTCATTGCATGTCATCCATTCAGAACCGTCCCGAATCGAATACCGCCCCCGAAAGCGAGGAGCACGAAGTCGAAATCCGGCTTCCCGACATCGTGCTTCGCGGCGTATCGACGCACAATCTCAAGCATGTCAACGTTCGCATTCCGCGCAACCGTTTCGTCGTCCTCACCGGCCTGAGCGGCTCGGGCAAGTCGAGCCTCGCCTTCGACACGCTCTACGCCGAGGGGCACCGGCGCTACGTTGAGTCGCTCTCCGCCTACGTGCGGCAGTTCCTCGAACGGATGCCCAAACCCGACATCGAAAGCGTCGAGGGAATCGCGCCCGCCATCGCCATCGAGCAGAAGGCGATACCGAAAAATCCGCGCTCGACGGTCGGCACGGTCTCCGAAATTTACGACTACCTGCGCCTGCTCTACGCCCGCATCGGCAAGATCTACTCGCGCGATACCGGCGAGCTGGTGCTGAAGCACACGCCCGAGGATGTGAGCTTGCAAGCGCGATTCTTCGACGATGGAACGCGTTTTTACGTCGGCTTTCCCTTTCCGAGCCACCACGACGAGCACCATCACGACCGCTCGGTGTCGGACGAGTTGAAGAATCTGCTCAAAAAGGGATTTTTCCGGCTGCTGAAAGGGGAGCTCGTCATCGATATTTCAGGCGAAAAGGAGCGCGCCGGAGTGGAGGCGATGAAGCGCCAGGAGCTGTCGGAGCTGCTCGTGCTGGTGGATCGCTTCGTCGCCAAAAAGGACGAGAAGGTGTACAGCCGCGTCGCGCAGGCCGCCGAGACCTGCTTCGCTGAGTCAGGCGGCCAGGCGGTCATCCGCGTGGCGGGCGGCAAGGAGTTCCGCTTCAGCGACCGGTTGGAGCTGAACGGCGTGGTTTATCAGGAGCCGTCGCCGCAGCTCTTCGCCTTCAACTCGCCCATCGGGGCCTGCACGGCGTGCCAGGGGTTCGGGCGAATCGCGGGCATCGATGAGGATGCGGTGATTCCCGACAAATCGCTCTCGCTGAAGGAGGGGGCGATTTCGTGCTGGAACTCCGAAAAGTACTCGTGGTATCGCAGGCAGTTGCTCAAGATCGCGCCGGAGGTGGGCATTCCGGTCGATGTGCCGTACGAGAAGCTGAGCCGCGTGCATCGCGAAATGGTCTGGAAGGGAATTCCGGAGCGGAGCTTCAAGGGCGTGCGTCCCTTTTTCGAGGAGATCGAAAAGGACGCGGGCTACAAGGTGCACTACCGCGTCTTCCTGAGCCGCTACCGGGGCTACGCCACCTGCCCGGAGTGCGAGGGGGCGCGGCTCAATCCCGACGCTTTGCAGGTGCGGGTCTCCGGCAAAAACATCGGTGAGGTCGTGCGCATGACCATCGCCGACGCGCAGGCCTTTTTCCAGGGACTCGACATTTCGCCCTTCGACCGCTCGGTGGCCGACTCGGTGCTGCGGGAAATCAACAAGCGGCTCGGCTACCTGATGGATGTTGGTCTCGACTACCTCACGCTCGACCGCTTGACCCACACGCTCTCCGGCGGAGAGTTCCAGCGCATCAACCTCTCGACCTCGCTCGGCTCGCCGCTGGTGGGTGCGATCTACATTCTCGACGAGCCGAGCATCGGCCTGCACCAGAGCGACTCGGCGCGGCTTGTGGCGCTGCTCAAGCGGTTGCGCGACCTTGGCAACACGGTGGTGGTGGTCGAGCACGACCGCGAAATCATCGAGGCTGCCGACGAGGTGATCGACCTCGGCCCGCGCGCCGGACGTCTCGGCGGCGAGGTGGTGTTCCACGGTCCGCCCTCCGCGATGGCCGGGGCGACCGGCTCGCTGACCGCCGACTACGTCACGGGCCGCCGCCACATCGCCGTGCCCGCCGAGCGCCGCAAGCCGGACTTTTCGCGCTGCATCGAAATCACCGGGGCGATGCAGAACAATCTGCGCAACATCGATGTCAGGTTCCCGCTCGGCGTCATGACCTGCGTTACCGGCGTCAGCGGCTCCGGCAAATCGACGCTCGTGAACGACATCCTCAAGCTCGGCATCATCCGCGAAAAGGAGGGGTCGCGCGAGAAGGTGGGCACGCATCGCGCCATATCAGGCGTCGAACTGATCGAGAAGGTCGAGCATGTCGATCAGTCGCCCATCGGCAAATCGAGCCGCAGCAATCCGGCGACCTACCTCAAGATTTTCGACGACATCCGCCAGCTCTTCGCCGCGACCCGCGAGAGCAAGTCGCGCGGCTGGAAGCCCGGCTACTTTTCGTTCAACATCCCCGGCGGGCGTTGCGAGGCGTGCGCGGGCGAGGGGACGGTGAAGATCGAGATGCAGTTCCTCGCCGACATCGAGGCGGTGTGCGAGGAGTGCGGCGGCAAGCGCTACAAGCCCTCGACGCTCGACGTCCACTACAACGGCCTCTCCATCGCCGAGGTGCTCGACCTGACCGTCGCCGAGGCGGTCGAATTTTTCGGCCCGGAAAAGGCGATCCAGAAAAAGCTTCAGGTGTTGCAGGAGGTTGGACTCGAATACATTCGCCTCGGCCAGTCATCGAGCACGCTCTCGGGTGGCGAGGCGCAGCGGCTCAAACTCGCGCACTTCATCTCGCGCTCCGACGTGAGCGACACGCTTTTCCTTTTCGACGAGCCGACCACCGGCCTCCACTTCGACGACATTTCGAAGCTGGTGCGCTGCTTCGAAAAGCTCATGGCCAACGGCAACACGCTGGTCATCATCGAACACAACCCCGACATCATCAAACAAGCCGACTGGATCATCGACCTCGGCCCCGGCGCGGGCGTGCGCGGCGGCGAAGTGGTTGCGGTCGGCACGCCGGAGGAGATTGCCAACGGCGAAGCCTCCCTCACGGGGAGGCATTTGCGGGGGTATTTGTAAGTCGGGAATAGCTCGGCGCTTCGCATCGTAGTTTTTCTCCTATAGGAGAAAAGCCAGAAGAAAGAAAGATTTTCTCGGGCGCCTTACGCCTTCAAAGATTCATCTTCAGCGGATCGTCCTCAAGCGCGCCGCCGTGGAGGCGGATGTGGGGGTAGTGCGATGCGGTGCGCTCCGTCCAGGCGTCGCCGCCCTGTTCGACGTCCGATTCGTTCTGTTGTACCGATACGCGGTTCATGGCGAGAGCCACGATTTCGCGCAGAATTTCATGGTTGAGCCTGTCGGCCTCGGTTGCCACATCATCCCTGATCTTCGAGGAGAGGCTTTCCAGCTTTTCAAGCGTCACCTTGCCAATGGCCGCGAGCGTCTCGGGATTTTTTCTGTTGCGATCATCTGAAGTCATATCAAAGGCTCTGGTTTCAGGGTTTCCGGGTGTTTTCAGGATAAAAAAATTTCAGGATAAAAAAATATTTGCGCCCCGGAAATCTTTTTTTTATAATTGTGTCAGCTTTTAGCACTCTCCTTCAGTGAGTGCTAAAAGAGCCCCGGACTTGATGTCCAGGCTGCAATCTGACTTGAAAAAACAGTACAGACGATTCATTTACAAACTCAAACGAGAAAGAAGACAATGAACTTGAAACCATTAGCTGATCGAGTTATTGTTAAGCCCGCGCAGGCCGAGGAGAAAACCAAGGGTGGTCTTTACATCCCCGATACCGGCAAGGAAAAGCCGCAGTACGGCGAGGTTGTCGCCGTTGGTGAAGGCAAAGTGGCTGACAACGGCCAGCTTGTCCAGACGCAGGTGAAGGTTGGAGACAAAGTGCTTTATGGCAAGTACTCCGGCACCGAAGTTCAGGTCGAGGGTGAGGACTACCTCATCATGCGCGAGTCCGACATTTTCGCGATTCTTGGCTGACCAATTAACCAACAGTTTTTTTAAATCCTTAAGGAGGAACGCTTTACAATGACTGCTAAAGATATTCTCTTTGATTCCGACGCCCGCGCCAAACTCAAGGTAGGCGTCGATAAGCTCGCCAATGCCGTGAAAGTCACGCTTGGCCCAGCCGGCCGCAACGTGCTGATCGACAAAAAGTTCGGTGCTCCGACCTCCACCAAAGACGGCGTGACCGTTGCCAAGGAGATCGAGCTCGAAGATCCGTTCGAGAACATGGGCGCCCAGATGGTTCGCGAAGTGGCTTCCAAGACCAGCGATGTTGCTGGTGACGGCACCACCACCGCAACTGTGCTTGCCCAGGCCATCTACCGCGAAGGCCTGAAGAACGTCGCCGCCGGTGCACGTCCGATCGACCTGAAGCGTGGTATCGACCGCGCCGTGAAGGAAGTTGTCGCTGAGCTTCGCAGCATCAGCCGCACCATTTCCGGCAAGAAAGAGATTGCCCAGGTCGGCACCATTTCGGCTAACAACGATCCCGAAATCGGCGAGCTGATTGCCGAGGCGATGGACAAGGTCGGCAAGGACGGCGTCATCACCGTCGAAGAGGCAAAGGGCATGGATACCGAGCTGAAGGTCGTCGAAGGCATGCAGTTCGACCGCGGCTACCTTTCTCCCTACTTCGTGACCAACCCCGAGACCATGGAAGCCGAGCTTGAAGAGGCGCTCATCCTGATCTACGACAAGAAGATCAGCAACATGAAAGAGCTGCTTCCGATCCTCGAAAAGTCCGCCCAGTCCGGCCGTCCGCTGCTCATCATCGCCGAGGACATCGAGGGCGAGGCTCTGGCCACCATCGTGGTCAACAAGCTCCGCGGCACCCTGAAAGTCGCTGCCGTCAAGGCTCCCGGCTTCGGTGACCGCCGCAAGGCCATGCTCGAAGATATCGCCATCCTCACCGGCGGTACCGTCATCTCCGAAGAGAAGGGCTACAAGCTCGAGAACGCCACGATGGCTTACCTCGGCCAGGCTGCCCGCATCAGCATCGACAAGGACAACACCACCATCGTCGAAGGCCGCGGCAAGCAGGAGGAGATCACGGCCCGCATCAACGAGATCAAGGGTCAGATCGAGAAATCGACCTCAGAGTATGACACCGAGAAGCTCCAGGAGCGCCTTGCCAAGCTCTCCGGCGGCGTGGCCGTGCTCAACATCGGCGCATCGACCGAAGTCGAGATGAAAGAGAAGAAAGCCCGCGTCGAGGATGCGCTGCACGCAACCCGCGCAGCCGTTCAGGAAGGCATCGTGGTTGGCGGTGGCGTCGCCCTGCTCCGCGCTGCCAAAGGTCTCGTCAACGCCGTTGCCGACAACGAAGACCAGAAGACCGGTATCGACATCATCCGCCGCGCGCTCGAAGAGCCGCTCCGCCAGATCGTTGCCAACACCGGCACGACCGACGGCGCAGTCGTTCTCGAAAAGGTGAAGAACGGTGAAGGTGATTTTGGCTTCAACGCCCGTACCGAAGAGTACGAAAACCTGGTGGAGGCCGGTGTGGTCGATCCGACCAAGGTGACCCGCAGCGCGCTCGAAAATGCCGCTTCGGTTGCCAGCATCCTGCTCACCACCGAGGCTGCCATCACCGACGTGAAGGAAGACAAGTCCGACATGCCTGCAATGCCTCCGGGCGGCATGGGTGGCATGGGTGGCATGTACTGATCCACCGATTGTCGAAAACAAACAGAAAAGGCCTGCAAAAGCGGGCCTTTTCTGTTTGGAGCGCGCAACGCATCAGCGGCGTCTTCAGCCCAGCATGGCTCGCACGGTGTCGGTCAGTTCACGTACCTTGAATGGCTTGCGGATGAAGCGGGTTCCGGTTTTTGGCGAGTTTTTCTGCATACCGTGCTCTACGGTGTAGGCCGACATGAAGAGTGTTTTCATCTCCGGATAGCGCAGGTGCAGGCGCGCAGCAAGTTCGCGCCCGTTCATTTCAGGCATGACCACGTCGGTCATGAGCAGATCGACCGGAACCTCCGACCGGGTTGCAAGCTTGAGCCCTTCGTGCGGCGTGGGCGCTGAAATCAGGCCGAAGCCGTTTTTTTCGAGCACACGTCCGATAAGCTGGATGATGGACGGATCATTGCTGATCAGCAGCACCGTTTTACGTCCAACGAGGTCGCTCATACCGTCCGGGAGCGCCTGCCCGCCCCGGCCAGCAGTCTCGTCGAACAGCGGCAGATAAACCGTGAAGCGGGTTCCCCGGCCCGGATCGCTCTGACAGTCGAGGTAACCCTTGTTCTGCTTGACGATACCATAGACGGTTGAAAGTCCGAGCCCGCTCCCTTTGCCGACCTCCTTGGTGCTGAAAAATGGCTCGAAAATGTGCGGCAGCACGTTCGGATCGATACCGCTGCCGGTGTCGGTCACGGCAATCACCGCGAAATCACCCGGCGTTTGGCAGGCGTGCCCCGTGTAGCACTCGGATTGCTGTACCCTGACGGTGGAGGTTTCGATGGTCACCGAACCCTCTTCGCCGATGGCGTCTCGCGCGTTGGCGCAGAGGTTGGTCACGATCTGGTCGAGCTGTGACGGATCCATCAGAATCCTTGCGCCATGAGCGCCGGGACGGCACTTGAACCGGAACTGGTTGCCGACCAGTTCATGCAGCATCGGCAGCTCTTTGCAGAGCACCATATCCAGCTCCAGAATTTTCGGCAGCCTCGTCTGCTTTCGCGCAAAGGCCAGCAACTGGTGGATAAGGTTGGCTGCGCGGATGGTCGAGTCGCGGATGTTCTGAAGATTTTCGGCAAACGGGTTGTCGCTGTTCATCTCCTCGATCACCATATCGGCATGACCGAGCACGGCCGTGAGCACATTGTTGATGTCGTGCGCTATGCCTCCGGCGAGTTGGCCGATGAGCTCCATTTTCTGGGTGTATTGCATCGCCTCCTGCATCTTCATCTCCGACTCCTCGGCATACTTTCGGGAAATGATGTCCCATGCCACTCCGGCAATGGCCGTCACCAGCCGGACGTCGTTTTCATCGTAATCGACCGGTTTGTTGCCGATTTCCAGCGTGGCCATCACCCTGCCTTTCCGGATGATCGGCACGATCAGCTCGCGCGAGCATGTCAGGTGGCAAGCTGTTGTGCAGTTGCAGTGCTTGAGCGTGGCATGATCGTTGTGGATTATGGCCCGTTTTTCGCGTATGACATCCTCCGACAAGCTGAAATCGATGGCGATGGGGTGGCGGGCCAAACCGCAGTTGTCTGCTTTGGCTGTGTTCGAACAGGCGTGCCGCAGCACGGCCTGGTCTTCGGAGATGAAGTTGAAAAATCCGATGGTGCTGCCGGTAAGTCGCTCGGCTTCATTGAGCGTGACGTTGAGCAGCTTCTCGGTTGAAACGGATTCGGCCAGCTCAAGCAGGCGGAGGCGGAATGCTGTAAGCAGCTCGAAATGCCGGCGTTCGCTGTTGTCCTGCACGATGCAGAAAAGCAGGGTTCTGTTTTGCCGCCGGGCGGTGCCGAAACTCACCTCGACGTACTGGAGAGCCTTGTTGGCTCTGCGGTGCATGGAGACAAAGCGTCCCTGTCCCTGCGTGGCAAGATCGTTTGTCCACGCCTTATTTCGTGCCCATGAGGGCGCGTCGATCTCACGGATGTTCATTGAACAGAGCTGCTCGACCGGCCATCGGTAAAAAGCGGATGCCGCCTGGTTGGCCCCGACGATGTTGCCCGATTCGGCATCGATCAGCAGCATCACCGAAGGATGGTGTCCGAACTCCGTCATGAAAATGGCATCGCCTTGCGGTGTTCCGGCCAGACAGCCGCCATCGGTATCCGGCGACAGGAGCTGCCGTTCATTGCTGTTGTCGATCCGATCGTCGAACATGGTTAATGACGCGCTGTTGCTGATGAAAGTTGAGGTGGTTGCAAATGAAACTTCCTCTACAATAATACTTATTTTTTCGACAGTATATATCGCTTTATTGATTTGGCCCTTAAAGAAGCCAGCGCCGGTTTGTCCGTGAGCTTGTCGTGATGCCATTCAGTGCCTTGCGAAGAATCCGGAACTCATTGTTTTTGAACAAGATGGACTTCTACGCCTTGCTTCATTCAGCATGACAGGCCCGACTCAAGCATCTCATAGCGACTTGCTCTGGCCGGAGGAATCAATGACACAATGGTTCGTTGCCGGAAGACGGAGCGCAGATGGCCGGGTAAAGCCGGTTTGACTGACGGCAGAGCGCCGGCCCGGTTCATTGTCATGTCGTAACGGAAATATTCCGGGACGCGGTTCATCCCGCATCGCTTTTTTATTTATCTCTCCAATTCCGTACAATTAACATCAATCTTTATTCGTTATTTCGACCTGAATTTATGAAGGCAGTACTTTTGGTCAGCAGCGGGATGGACAGCCTGGTGGCTACCGCGCTGGCCCGTCACGAGGGGTTCGAGCTGGCGGCCATGCATGTCAATTACGGGCAACGCACGTGGCAGAAGGAGCTTGAGTGCTTCCGGCAGATTTGCAACCATTACGGCATCGCCGAACGGCTGGAGGTCGATGCGCTGTTCCTCAGCACCATCGGCGGCTCGTCGCTCACCGACGCTGCCATTCCCGTCGGCCCCGCCGATCTCGCAGGGACTGAAATTCCCACCAGTTACGTGCCTTTCCGCAACGCCAATTTCCTCTCGATGGCCGTGAGCTGGTCGGAGGTGATCGGCGCGAGCCGCATCTACATCGGCGCGGTCGAGGAGGATTCGTCGGGCTATCCCGATTGCCGCAAAATCTTTTACGACGCCTTCAACCGGGTGATCGACCTCGGCACGCGGCCCGAAACCCGCATCGAAATCGTGACGCCGCTCATCGCCATGAACAAGGCGGAGATTGTCAGGCGCGGGCTGGAACTCGACGCGCCGTTCCACTTCAGCTGGTCGTGCTACAAGAGCGAGGGCAAGGCGTGCGGCGTGTGCGACAGTTGCGCCCGGCGCTTGCGGGCGTTCGCGTCCGCCGGCATCTCCGATCCGGTCGAGTACGAAATCCGTCCGAATTATCTGCAATAACAAAGAAATCCTGAGGTTTCATGGAAAAGGCATATTCGATCGATTCCGGTTCCGCTTTGCTGAACGAGCGCTTCAGGCTCGCCTTCGGCCTGACCGCCCTGATCTGGGTGACGGGTCTTGTCGGTCATTTCACGCCGCTGAAGGAGTGGCCCGCGCTGGCGCTCTACGTGCTTGGCGGCATCGGCGTGGTCATCTGGCGCGGCGTCAGCAGGGGCGAGTGGGCCGGGATGTATCTGGCGGGCGGCAACCTGAAGAAATCGCTCAAGTGGGGCGGCATCGCGGGCGGCATCCTGTTCGTGCTCGACATCGTCAACACGGTGATCTACTACTCGAAGGGCGCTCCGCCGATGGTTGACATGCTCGGCATTCTCATCAACATGAATTTCCTGTACTTCTTTCCGGTTCTCGTGCTGGCCGAGGAGTTCCTGTGGCGCGGCCTGATGCTTTCGTCGATGGTCGAGAAAGGGTTCAACCCCCACCTCAGCGTCTTCGTTACGGCCATGTGCTACGTGTTCAATCACTACGCCGTTGCGCCGGTCGGCATGTACGAGCGCGGACTGATGGCGATGATGGCTTTTCCGATTGGCATTCTCGGCGGTTATATTGTGCTCAAATCGAAAAACGTCTGGGGAAGCGTGCTGGTGCACATGATTACCATGATCTCCATGGTGCTCGACATTTTCGTCATTCCGAATCTCGTGCACTGATCCTGTATCATTCCGTTATTTATGAAAGAAAACCGAATTACCCGGCTGCTGAAGCTGGACAAGAAGCTTCTGCTGGCTTACTATATGCCCGAATTTCCCGTGCCGGGCGCGACTTTGCCCGTGCTCGAAGCGTTGCAGGAGAACGGTGCTGACATCATCGAACTCGGGATGCCCTACTCCGACCCGATTGGCGACGGGCCGGTGATCCAGGACGCGGCGCACAAGGCGATCAGCCACGGCGTGACCGTGCGGGGCATCCTCGACCTGGTGAAAAAAGCCCGGAGCGGCGACGGCTGCAAGAAGATCACCACGCCGATTCTGCTGATGGGCTACAGCAATCCGCTGATTGCTTACGGCGGCGACTGCTTCATGTCCGACGCGGTCGAGGCGGGTGTCGATGGGCTCTTGATTCCCGACCTTCCGCCCGAGGAGTCCGAGGACTTTCTCGAACGCGCCAGGAGTTTCGGCCTGACGGTGGTTTACCTCATTTCGCCGGTTACGCCGCCGGAGCGCATCGCCCTGATCGACAGCCTCTCCACGGACTTTTCGTACTGCCTGGCGGTAAACGCCACCACCGGAACGGGCAAGCTCGACAGCGCGGGCATGGACGAGCAGATTGCCGAATATCTCAAGCGCGTCCGCCAGCACGCCAGAAAGAAGTTCGTGGTCGGCTTCGGCATCAAGGATCGCCAGCGCGTGCGCAAGATGTGGGAGCTGGCCGACGGCGCTGTGGTCGGTTCGGCGCTGTTGCAGCAGGTTGCCGGGGCGAAAACGCCGGAAGAGACAGCCGCGCTGGCCGCCGCGTTCTGGAAGTCGCTGCGTTGACCCGCGCGGCAAAAGATAATCCTGCAGAGGCAGACCTGCGTGTCTGCCCTCATGCGTCAAAGCAACGAGAGCCGTTCAATGGCAAGTAATCTGAAAAAGCCTTGTAAGTCTCTGCGATTCATATACTTATCGTTCTTCGTCAACCGAGCGCGATTTCATCGTTTCAGGGCGAACACGCAGGTTTGCCCCTACGGAACAGAATGACAGGCCGGGCGCCGGATCATCCGTTGTTCTGTCGCATTTGAGAAAACCCAGCGCCTGTCCATTCCAATCGCCTGACCATGCAAGCATCGCGCAAAGCCGCTCCGGCGGTAACGGTCATCATTCCGCATCTCAGGAACCGGCCGATGCTCGAAGCCTGCCTCGAAGCGCTTCAGAACAGTACTTTCCATAACTTTTCCATCATCGTCGTCGATAATGGCGGCAAGGATTCCGACCTGGACGGTCTTGAATCCGGCTATCCCGGCCTCACCGTGCTCCGCCTGTCCGAAAACGCTGGATATGCCGGTGGCTGCAACGAGGGACTGAGACTTGCTGTCTCGCCGTATGTGCTTTTTTTGAATGACGATGCTGTACTCGAACCCGATGCGCTCGGCTATCTTGTCGCCGCTGCCGAACGCGATTCGCAAGTTGGTGCGTTGCAGCCGAAAATCCTCTCGCTGCCGGAGCGGCGGCGAGGCTGGCGGGTGTTCGACTACGCCGGAGCGGCTGGCGGACTGATTGACCGGCTCGGCTATCCCTACTGCCTTGGCAGGAGCTTCCGGAAACAGGAGGAGGATCGCGGGCAGTATGACGAGCCTCGGGAAATTTTCTGGGCCTCGGGCGTGGCGCTTTTCGCCCGGCGCGACGTGCTCGAAAAGCTTGGCGGTTTCGAGGCCGGTTTTTTCATGCACATGGAGGAGATCGACCTCTGCTGGCGGATGCTGCTTGCTGGCTACAAAGTCCGTTCGGTTCCGCAATCGGTCGTGTGGCACGAAGGCGGCGCATCGCTCCGGCAGGGCTCGCCGCTCAAGGTTTATTACAACCACCGCAACGCCCTGCTGACGTTGCTGCGCAACCGGAGCGCTGCGCCACTCGTGCTGCTGCTGCCGCTGCGCCTCGTGCTCGAAGTCGCGGCGATGCTCTTCTATGTCGCCGGCGGACGAGAAGGGATTTCGAGAGCGGCGCAGGTGGCGCGGGCCGATGCCGCCGTGCTGCGCCGCCTGCCGGAAACGCTCCGGCAGCGCCGGGCGATCCAGCGCTCCAGATGCGTCAGCGACCGGGCACTTTTCCGCTCCGCTCCGCTCTCGATCTTTCTGCCTGGCCGTTCCCGCCAGCCTGCGGCGCCCGATGCCCTATAGTGTATCGCTTCATTGCATTCCCTTCAGCTATCCCGGCATCCCTTCCGTATTGATGCTGGCCACATCATTGATGCGCTGAACTGTTTGCAGAAACGAAACCTCCGGAAATGCTATGTTCGTACCGGGTTCCCGAATATGTTTCGCCCCCCTGTTCCGTCAAATTCTCTCAAAACCGAAATGAAACTCAAAGCACTCAGATACGGTGAGTTTTTCCAGGGCAAGATCAGCACCTACAACCACCAGCGCCCCGTGTTCATCCATTTCCTCGAATGTATCCGGCAAGAGACGCAGGAGTGGCTGGTCGATTTCTACCCGAAAAATGGCCTGACTCCCGGCATGGTGCTTTCCATCGATCACCATGAGCAGAGCGTTTTGTGCGAAATCATCGGGCGGAAACGGGCCGGGCGGTTTGTGCGTCTTTTGAATCCCGGGGTCAATCTTGAAGAGCTTTGGGCGCACCGGGAAGTGGCGCTTGCAGAGTGAGCGTCTTGCGGTGTCGCCGGAGGCCAGTCGTTGCAGCACAACATGCAGACCGGTAAAACAGGGAGAGCATTGATGCTACACGAATCCAACGAATCGATCAGCCGCACGGTTTCAGCTCAACTGTACGCAGCCCGAAAAGCGGGCCGAACTCCCGAATCGATCAGAACCTCTCCCCAAACCTACCACCGTCTTCTCGTTGCCTTCATGCACCATGTCAGCACCTCATCCCGGGGCGTGGAACTTTTCGGCATCCCGCTGGTGATCGATCAAGAAATCGCCGAGATCGACGTGAGCTTGGGGTGACTGGAGAATCCTGCTACGTTTCCGGTTTATTCGACTTTTGGGGATGAATTCGCTTCCAGGCTCTGAAAAACGAAAATGCCACATAAAACCGGACAAAAGTATAAGTCAGCATAAAAAAGAATGCGATTCGTCCAGCCTTCAGCAAGACAGGACTCTTTTCTTGATGATCTGAAAAAATATTGAGAAATAATATTCCGGCATCAGAAATCATAAAGAAATACGCACTTATAACAAGGCAAACGAATGAAATGATGAGGAGTTGAATAAAGTATTTCAATGGCTCGTTATGAGTCAGAGAGGTTTCGCTCATTTCCTGACGCTGAAATGCTATGCGCTTATGCACGTCATAGGTTGTATTTGACCCCAGGCTTTCAACGATCAGGATTCTTCTCCACTCGATTGCAGCACTGACCAGGCGGCTGAAGATGCCTCTGACCAGCCTGATTTTGTTCCATTTGTCCGCAATCCACGCAAACCATGAGTCGTCTATTTTTCTGCTACTAACCAGCTCTTTCTTGTAGGCGGAAAGTGCGTTCGGCTGGACCCAGAGAAGCACTGAGGCGATAATATAGATCCATCTCCATAATAACGATCCGTTCATCATACCATAACTGAATAGCGCCGTGGTTACCAGGACGGTTAAAAACGGAATCAGATAATAAGCCCACCGTTTTGCTGATTTGAAAGCCAATTTCTTTTCGTGAATATCTTTCCAGACAAATCTGTTATTGTCGTCAGCTTTTTTTGTGTCGATAATATTGTCGATAATTCCAAAAAACAGTTGCTGATCGGTCCAGTACATATTGTGAGCAAAGCCGGGAACGCCATAACGCCTGAACACCACATCATGATTTCCTGGCGGCTCGGCTTGAAAAACAGTCTTGTATAAAGGGGTTTTCATCGCCTCTTCCAGATGGTGTCCAACAGGATCCTGTTCGTCGCAGAAGTTATAATGATTGATTCTGCCTTTAATAAATAAGCAATCCTCTTCTTTTATGTTAGTAGTGCAATTGTCGTTGAGATGGTTATAGTTGTCAGGCCAGAGCGCGAGAAATTTGTCGACAGGAGATCCTATGGTGATAAAATTGGTCACATGGTTCTTCCAGGAAATATAAGGAATGTCTGGAGCGGAGAAGTCGTTATTTTCTACTGTCTGATTGTTTTGCTGATGAGCTCTTGTGCTGAACAGTTTGTCTGCGTCTGGCACCAGTTGCCTGATGACGTCAAGGATTTGAGTATTATTTTTTTCGGCTGTCCATATTTCATAAAGTTTTCGATACAAGTGATTCCAGTTTTTTGTTTCATTGTCATTGACAACGTTACAGTAGCCGGGAAATGGCAGGCTCGTTGGCCACGCTTTGCTTGTATCTTCGGTTTTCCTGATTTCATCTTTTGCATGAGCATACACAAGAGCATCAAAGCTCATGATGCTGCCAAGGCTGTGCGCTATGATGGTGAATTCAGGTGGCTGGTATGGCTGCGCCGGATTCTGGAGATAAACACGATGATACCATTTCGTAAAATCCCGTATCATGATTTCATCCAGCACAACATGAAAATGCCTGACCGCGCGACCTCTGGTTCTTCGATAATCGCCATAAAGATGAACATCGCCGAGGAAGCCGTCAAAAACAAGCCTGGTCAATCCGGCATATTTGAATGCCAGCATCTTTTTGATGGGAATCGCCGTGTTGACGATGGATTCGAGCATGGGGAGCGCCCAAACAGGCATCGGGTTAACAGTTTCTGGACGAGATTTTTGGAGGCACGCTTCCTTCTGTTTTCTGAGCCTGAGCTTTTCAAGCAGGGCGCTTGACCACTCTTCAGTTGAGGAGCCGAAATTTTCAATATCGCTTCTGAGGATGAATTGCCATTCAATATCGACGAATCTGAAATTTTTGCCTTCGGGGTCAGTGCAGATCGAGCCGTTAAATTCTTTGTCAGCACACTCTTTCAATACAGGAATCCCCTCGAACTCGGCCCAGCCGCGACCGATTCCTGCGTAGCGGACGGTTTGCTCGGACAAATTGGCTGGAATAATGAAACCGTAATCCGGTGAATCGGATGCTTTCCAGTCGGCAGTTCTTTGGCGAGCTTCTGCGAAACGCTCCACGACAGCCGGCGCTGTTACATTGGTTTTCTGCTCTCCCATACCGTGAACCACGACGATATAGTGCCGCCTTTTCTGATGAGACGAAGGATTCCGGTGCTGGTTATCCACGGGTACCTCCTTTTTTTTCATTGAATGAACAGAGGACGCGAAAGGGACTTTTTTAAAAAGTAATGCTTTTTTCCGCGTGGATAAAGCGGTATTGATCGTGCGGAATTACGGAGGTTCTGTCAGGAAGAACAGCTCTGGGCAGGCGATGCTCAGCAAGAGACGTCAGAAAGTGGAAGTTTCAAGCTGTGGCAATGAAAACACGATCTTCCAATGATGGATGCCGTGGTTTACTGGCCGTCGTAGTCGGCCCAGTTGTTCGGCGTCTCGTACCAGCGGAGGTTCTTGAGCGTGACGCCTTCAGGCAGCCTGTCCCTGATCTGGTTGAAGGCCCATTTGGCGAGATATTCAGCGGTAGGCGGCTCGTCGGTGACCAGCACGCGGGTGTTGCGTTTGAGGATGAATTCGAGGTCTTCCTTATCCTCTTTCCAGACGGCAAAGCCGTGGTCAAGTTGGTCGTGAATATGCTCGTCCATGATCTGTCGCAGGAACTTGAAGTCCATCACCATGCCCTGCTCGGCGTCGCCGTCCCGCTCGATGACCGGCCCTTCGACGGTCGCCACAATCACGCCGCGATGACCGTGCAACTGGTTGCAGAAGCTGAAGCTGTTCGGAAGCGTGTGGCCGTAATCGATCTCGATTTTCCTCGATATGAGCATGGTGTCGCAGGGTGTCATGTTCTGTGAACTTCAGGCGAAGTGTACGTAAAATTTTTCAGAAAACATGGGCTATTTTCCTTCCGGAGCATTGTGCTGTGAGCATTGCCGGAAGTTGTCTGGCGGGTGGTTTGCGGTGTTTTGTGTACATTTGTCGGTCAGCACCGCCGGCCGATGAAACCTTTAAGATACAGGCGGCGCTTTATTGCATGACGCGGCAAGCAGTTGTACCGGATTGCCGTAACCATCCAAAAGGAAGTTATGAGCGTACAGGAGATTTGGTCTTTGATTCGTGAAGAGGCGCGGCTCGAATGCGAGCGAGAGCCGGAAATCCGGCTGTTTCTGGAGCAGCATATTCTGCGTTACGAGGAGTTTGCGCCGGCGCTGGCGATGCTGCTGTCGGTGAAGCTCGGCTCGAAGCACTTTCCGCCACCGGTGCTGGAGGGCATCTTCGAGGACTTTTACCGTCAGAACCCAGAGTCCGTCCGGTGCGCAGCCTGCGACATGGTTGCCACGCAGGAGCGTGATCCGGCGGCGGTAAACTATTTCGAGATCATGCTTTTTCTCAAGGGCTACCAGGCGCTCCAATCCTACCGGCTGGCGCACTGGCTGTGGCAGAATGGCCGCAAATCGCTGGCCTACTTTCTGCAGAATCGCATGTCTGAGGTGTTCGCAGTCGATATCCACCCGGCGGCGAAAATCGGCAAGGGCATCCTGCTCGACCACGCCACCAGCCTCGTCATCGGCGAAACCGCCGTTGTGGACGATAACGTTTCAATTCTGCACGAGGTGACGCTCGGCGGCACCGGCAAGGAGAGCGGCGACCGCCACCCGAAGGTCGGGAAATCAGTGATGATCGGAGCTGGAGCCAAGATTCTCGGCAACATCAGCATTGGTGAAGGCGCCAAAGTCGGCGCGGGTAGCGTTGTGCTCGACGACGTCCCGCCGCACTACACGGTTGCCGGTGTGCCCGCGCACATCGTGGGACGCACCGAAGTGCCCGAACCCTCACTCGACATGAACCAGCGCCTCGTGTTTCCGGAGAAGCAGAAGCAGAAAGGCAGTGAGCATCATTCGTGTTTGTGAGACAGTGACGAGGTGAGGCGAGTTCCCGTGCATTGCCTGTGAGATTAAAGGCTTGGGAGCCGCTTTTCTGTCCCGATACCCTGTATTTTTTTCACTCGGAAACTGACCCGCCAGAAGAACACTCCCGATGTGATTTTTTAGCCAGCGGCATTCGTGAATGGTGCATGAAATCCCCGTGCATCATGCAGAATGCCAGGTTCTGATC
This sequence comes from Chlorobiaceae bacterium, assembly GCA_016931495.1. Lineage (GTDB taxonomy): Bacteria > Bacteroidota > Chlorobiia > Chlorobiales > Chlorobiaceae > Chlorobaculum. Next base: position 22,794 of record JAFGER010000106.1, read on the forward strand.
TTATTTCCCGTGCATATCGGCGTGTAACGGATTTGTTTCCGATACAGTTGTGCGGTATGCTAAACGCTCGATAGCAGGGATTGGTTTGTCTTGGATTAGAAGGTGTTTCATTCAATCAGCAAAGGCCTCCTGGAATTGTCCTATACAGTTTCCTGGAGGCCTTTGTTGCGGTATGCTTCCCATCAAATGATATTACACTGAAGTGTTGCGACGTCGTTGTAGCCAGAAATAGCCAGAAGTTATCAGCAAATACCAGAAATGGCTTGGTTCAGGCATCGGCATCAACCCCGATGATGAAAGAGATGCTGCTGTCAACGATTGTCCTCTGGCTGACAGGACGTTGTTGATATCGTTGTAATAGGTAGGGACGAATGTATCCACAGAGATCGAGGTTCGGTTACTCAGCCAGTGAATACCGATCAAGGCCAAGCCCGAGCTGGAAACCGCAAAGCTTGGCGCACCCGAGTCACCAGTCTGCAAAACGGTTTCATCGCCTCCTACAGAAAATTTGTCATTGTTGTCGTAATCATACCAAGCCGTCATAGCCGAATTATACAACTTTACTGACTCCGTCACATTACGTCCAACACGGTGTGTTTTTCCATAATTGTAAAGTTCCAGACCGACATAACTGCTTGTGTTTGGCAGTGTCAGAACAGAGTAACGTTCGATTGATTCATCGACAGTTAGCCCTGCATCAAACCATCCAACCCAAAGGTCAGTACTTCCGATTCGTTTTCCACCCGTCACTTTGTAACTAAAGCTTGAATCCGCAAGATTGTCGGTTGACCAGAACGTTATTGTCTCACCAACAGCTGGATGGTAGTGATTGGCTGAAATGAAGTAGTTATCGCTCACCAGTGTTGCCCAATGGCCAGAGCTGCCGAGTCCGACGCCTGAAAAATCGTATGAGTCACCAACGAAGTCTTTGTCGCTACCGGTGTAAAACCGGTAGTGCTCAGCTGCTGAGTAGGAGCGTACTGTCATAACTCCATAACTTGTCGCTGGACTCAAGAACATCAATGCAATCAAGAGTGATGGCAGAAATCTTTTCATGATAGCTATCGATTTGTTAAAGACGGTCAAGGTTTCGTCTTTTGGTTGTGAAAAGTGTTAATGATGTACAATGTTTTTGTTGGCTTATGAGCCGTTCCTGATGCTCGACCTGTGCGGGCGGGGTATGGCAGGCCAAGCAGTACTGATGTGGCTTCCGTGGAGTGGGCATACCCTCACCCGAATACCTGTTGGTTCGGGTGAACAACCCTGGAGGCCTTCGACTGTAAATACGACGAGTATATGCTGTGATGATGAGGTGGTATGGCTTGATCATTCCAGCGTACCATAGAATTCATTACTGACAGCAAGATATACTAAGAGTAGAATAACAATATTTATTCGAATAATAAATATAAATTTAGACTTAAATTTTTCACTATATATATGAACTTGACGCCAGATGCGTCAGTACTTAAAAGGCGCAGCGGATAGTTGCTGCCTGTGAAGTGTTTATCTGAGTGATGTAATTCGAGCGTTAGGGGTGGTTTTCAGGTTGGCTGTGGATGATGAGCTTGAGAGCGTGGATGCGGATCAGTATCTCGTTTTGATTATGCGAACATTTTTTACCCTGTTATGACAACATGAAGGGTACCTTGAAAAAAGTATTGCGCGTTCCGATCGATGCACTGGATAGTGCTTGAAATCCTCACCTGCTCCATGGAGGCTCCGGTTTCCGCACTCCATCAGCCTTGCACTCGGGTTGCTTATCACACTATTTTATATGCGTCCTGAATTTTGCGTTTCAGCGCCGGTGTATGACTCTGAAGATGTGGCTTGCTTTGTTGCCAATGTTGTGGTAAGTGGGGTAGGGAAACGCGCAGGAGCTTGCAATAAGAGGGGGCTTGACCGGAATTTGAGGCTTTCCGGTTTTTCGATAGTTCAGTTCTGGATGATTCGTAGCTGAATCATCTGCAATTGGAATGCGCTGCTCGTGTACCGCTCGCCATCCCTTTAACTCTGAAGTTGACCGTCGGGTGCTGTCAAAATAAAATGACTGGGGGGAGGTTGCGTGGCCAACTCCCCTTGACAGCTTCAGGTTCGAGATACAATAACCCTGAACACTGCGTTCTCAACTATTCTTTTCATAGCACTTGGTTAGGCCCTGTACCTGTCGGCAGATGGGTGCAGGGCCTAACTATTTTGCTGGTCACGCTGTATCTACAGCGCTCCTGATTGAGGCTGAGAGTCCGGCAGCATGATTTACTGGCCCGTCCTGAATTATGTACTCTGGGCGTTCCTGGTAACTGAAATTTATTGACAGCGAGAATAGTAAATCTCTGTATGGCTGAAGAGATTATTTGAATTATCTCATATTAAATTATACATTAATTATGTGTTTGAGTGCTTGAGGTTTACTTGCAGAATAGGTTTTGCTTGATGAATGGCTAAGCGCAATATATATGAAGCTGATTAGTGTGCAAATGCAGTAATAGTGTGAAAAAGCGAAAAAATGCAACAGATCATTACATCTTTAATCAGAGAGGCGTCGTCTTTGCCCCCTACAGAACTGGCAATTGCGGTGTCGGCAGCGGGAGTTTTACTGGTGTCGCTGGCAGTAAAATTTCTTGACAAGAACGCAGGTATTTATTAAATCGTTACTCTATATTTTGCGTCATTTTGCTTGGCGTAATTATTGGGGGTTTAATAATTTGATTAACCTGTTGTTTCAAGTTTAGCTGCTAAGTTATTTCAATAAGTGCGCCTATCCAGTTTGTTCAGGGCTGATAGGTTCATGAATTGCTTCAGTCTTCCTTGTTTTTTGCCGACCACCCGTTTCGAGTTCAAGCTACCCGCCCTCCCATTATAAGCTCATGAAAAAAATGAGCTTATGGCCAAAGCCTATCTTTTGTACGTGTGCGGTAAACCCTGTAGTAAGGCCGCAACGGATACTTCTCGTCGATCAGCCGCATGAGTTCGCAATTCAGCTTCGAGGTTTTCTTTGGCTGGTAATACAGGCCTGAACGGTGAATTGAAAGCAGCTCGCACTGCCGCTGCATACTGATACCGGAATGTTTTTTCTCAACTATAGAGCGTCGTTTTGACAGGGATTTCACGACTGCAATTTTTTTTGAGATAGTCGACCTCGACCTTCAGCTAGCCTATGGTTTTGTAAAGCGCTTCGTTCTCTTGCTGGTAATCCTGCTCGGTTTTTCGGGCCTTTTCGCCTTTCGAGAAGACCTCTGAAGCCTTGTCGAGGAACTCCCGTTTCCATTGGGCGATCCGGGTTGGATGAAGCTCATGCTTTTGGGCGAGTTCCGTCACCGATAGCCTTTCGCTGAGGGCTTCGAGGATAACTTTTGTTTTGAATTCAGGCGTGAATTTGCGACGTGTTTGTTTCATGGTGACTGCTGGGTTTTTTGGTTATTCCAATGTAACCAGCTGTCCTAATTTTGGGGAGTATTTCACTCACCCCCCAAACCTCATCTTCAGCTTCTCCTGGTAAGCCTCCAGCCTTTCCGCAATTTCCGCTATATGATCGCCGCCGATCTTTTCCAGCAAAGCGTTGGCGATGACGGGGGCGACGACCGCTTCGGCGACGACTCCGGCGGCGGGGACGGCGCAGGCGTCGCTGCGTTCGAAGCGCGACTGGACGGCTTCGAGCGTGGCGAGGTCGAAGGAGCGGAGCGGGGAGACGAGCGAGGAAATCGGCTTCATGGCGGCGCGGATGTGGATCGGCTGGCCGCTCGACATGCTGCCTTCGATGCCTCCGGCGCGGTTGGTTTCGCGCCTCAATCCCTTCTCTCCACCGGCGAACAGTTCGTCGTGTACCTGCGATCCGGGTTTGCGTGCGTTGTCGAAAGCGGGGCCGATTTCCACGCCCTTGATCGCCTGGATCGACATGATGGCGGCGGCAAGCGCCGAGTCGAGCCTGCGGTCGTGCTGGACGTAGCTGCCGAGGCCCATAGGGACGCCGGTGATGTAAATCTCGACAATGCCGCCGAGAGTGTCGCCGTCGGCTTTGGCCTTGTCAATCGCGGCGATAGCGGCGGTTTCGGCTTCGGCGTCGAGCATCCGCACCTGCGATTTGTCGGCTGCGGCGGCGAGGCTTTCGGCTCCGGCGTCGAGCAGCGCCTGCAACGAGGCGGGAGCGCTCGTCTCCGAAACGGGGCCGATGGTGGAGATGTAGCTGCCGATCTGGATGCCGAGCTGTCTCAGAAACGCCTTTGCCAGCGATCCGGCAGCGACTCTCGCGGCGGTTTCGCGAGCCGAGGAGCGGTCGATCACCGGGCGTATGTCGTCGAAGCCATATTTGATGAAGCCGGTGAGGTCGGCGTGGCCGGGGCGGGGAATGGTGATTTTCTGCACCTCGGCGGCGTGATCCTCGAACTGCGCCATCGGCGTCGTCCAGTTCTCCCAGTCGCGGTTGCGGATCACCATCGCCACGGGCGAGCCGATGGTTTTGCCGAAGCGGATGCCGGAGAGCACCTCGGCGCGGTCGGTTTCGATCTTCATGCGACCGCCGCGTCCGTAGCCTTGCTGGCGGCGGGCAAGCTGGTCGTTTATGTCGGCCTCGGTGAGGGCGACGCCTGCGGGAAGTCCTTCGACGATGGCCGAGAGCGCCGGCCCGTGCGATTCGCCTGCGGTGAAGTAACGGATCATATCAGTGTGGAGAAGAAAAAAGTGTCGGTTGTTTTTGGGCGCATCGTAAAAGGGTAACCGCGAGGGTTACCCCTACAAAGATGTTCGAGTTTCAAGTGCAATAAAGATAATAAAAAAGCCCGGCGATTTCGCGCCGGGCGTGGTGTCGTAGCTACTCAGCCGGAGATCAGCGCAGCTTTTTGGCGGCTTCCTTGGCGTAGTAGGTGAAGATGATGTCGGCGCCGGCACGCTTCATGCAGAGGAGCGACTCCATCATGACGCGCTCTTCGTCGAGCCAGCCTTTGGCGGCGGCAGCCTTGACCATGGCGTATTCGCCCGAAACGTGGTAGATGGCGACAGGCACGTCGAAGCGCTCCTTGGTGCGCCAGACGATGTCGAGGTAGGCCAGGCCGGGTTTGACCATGACGATGTCCGCGCCTTCGATGATGTCGAGTTCGATCTCTTTCATCGCCTCTTCGGTGTTGGCCGGGTTCATCTGGTAGGTGCTCTTGTCGCCGAACTGCGGCGCGGAGTGCAGCGCGTCGCGGAACGGGCCGTAGAAGCTCGAAGCGTATTTGGCGGCGTAGGAGAGAATGCCGACGTCGGAGTGGTCGGTTTCGTCGAGAGCCTCGCGGATAGCGCCGATACGGCCATCCATCATGTCGCTCGGAGAGACGAAGTCCGCACCGGCATCAGCGTGCGAAACAGCCATTTTACGCAACACCTCGACGGTTTCATCGTTGAGGATGATGCCGTCCTTGACCAGGCCGTCGTGGCCGAAGGGGGTGAACGGGTCAAGCGCCACGTCGGTCATGATGCACAGCTCCGGCACAGCCTTTTTGATTGCGCGGATCGCCTGCTGGAGAATGCCGTTATCGTTGTAAGCCTCGCTGCCGTCCTCGGTTTTCTGCTCCGGAATACCGAACAGGTCGATTGCCTGGATGCCGAGATCGTAAAGCTCCTTGCACTCCTCGACGGCGCGGTCGATGGTGAAGCGGAAGCTTCCGGGCATGGACGAAACCTCTTCAATGTTATTGCTGCCGGGCATGACGAACAGCGGGAACACGAGATCGTTAACCGTCAACGTGTTTTCCTGAACGAGGTTGCGGAGAGCGGCGGTTCTGCGAAGTCTTCTCGGGCGGTGAACGATATTGAGGAGGTCGAGCTGGCTCATGGTTCTGGATGATTTTGTTGGAAAGAAAAACGAAGATAAGAAAATCCGTCAACTTCGTGAAGGTGGCCTTGCGTTTTTCACGGCATATCGTTAGGTTCGGCCTCCGTTGATTATCTTACCTCATCGTTCGCATTTCCAACCACTTAACCGGACGGTTCACCCATGACTCCCGAACTTCAGCTCGCGCTCGAACTGGCCGAACAGGCGGGCAGGCTTACGCTCGATTACTTCGGCAAGCGCACGCTCCAGGTCTTTTCCAAACGCGATGATTCGCCCGTCACCGAGGCGGATCGCAAAGCCGAGGAGCTGATCCGGCAGGGCATTGCGGCGAAGTTTCCCGGCGACGGCCTGTTCGGCGAGGAGTTTGACGAGCGCCCCTCCGGCAACGGGCGGCGCTGGATCATTGATCCCATCGACGGCACCCGCTCGTTCATCCACGGCGTGCCGCTCTACGGCGTGATGATCGCGCTTGAGGTCGGGGGTGCGCTCAAGCTCGGCGTCATCAACTTTCCCGCGCTTGGCGACCTCTACCACGCCGAAGTTGGCGGCGGGGCTTTCATGAACGGCTCGCCGGTGCAGGTCTCGGCTATCGCGGAGACGGCGGCGGCCACGGTGGTGTTCACCGAAAAGGAGTATCTGCTCGACTTGCCCTCGACCCATCCGGTCGATCTCTTGCGTTCGAGCGCCGGGCTGGTGCGTGGTTGGGGCGACTGCTACGGCCACATGCTGGTGGCGTCGGGCCGGGCCGAGGTGGCCGTGGACAAGATCATGAGTCCGTGGGATTGCGCGGCGGTCATTCCGATTGTCACCGAAGCCGGTGGCTGCTGTTTCGATTACCGGGGGCGCCGGTCGATCATCGATGGTGACGGGCTGGTGAGCGCCAACAGGTCGATCGGGGAGGCATTGATTACGGCTGTCGAGAAAGGGGAGCGTGCCTGATGAACCTGCTGATTCTGCTGTTCGCCATCGTCATTTTGCTGCTTCTTGTCATCATCACCATCCTGGTGACCGGCTGGCCGGGGCGTCAGCGGGACGAGATGGAGCGGATTGGCAATGGCCTGCGTCGCGAAATGGCCGAGCATCGCGCAGAGAGCATTCGCATGATGAACGCCATCAGGATTACCGTCGAGGATTCCATTCAGGAAGCGGTCGAGCGCGAGATGGCTGCCGCCCGTCCGCGCCGGTCGCGCAAGGCGTCGAAAGCTGCGCAGGCTGAAGCCCAGGAGGGCGCCGATGCCGCACCGATGGCTGGCATGGCTGCCGACGAGACGCCGGATTCGGTGCTGATTGCCCGCCAGATTTCACTCTTTCAGGAGCCCGATCCGGTGAAGGCTGAACTGGCGGAGTCCATTCAGTCCCAACCCGCCGCACCGGCGACGCCTGTCGTTTCATCGGTAATGGTTATCGGTGGCGACGATCTGCCGGATGTGGAGTGAGCGGCGCAGGGTGGTCGATCGACTTCCTTGATGGCTGGCATGGAGTGAATGCTTTTTAGGCACCCCTTTGGCCATCCGAAAATGAGGAACGCTCTGGGGAGTGTTCCTACGCAAAACGGCAGCTACGGGGGCCTGTACGTGTAGAAAATCATGGTGCAGTAACAACAAAAAGGGCGAACAACATGTCCGCCCTTTCAGTAGCATTGTTCAGTCGTCACCTTTTGCTCAGCTCAGCGCCTCGGCTATCGCTTTGGCGAAGCTTGGCCCGTCGAAGTATTCGGGGACGATGTGCACCCTGATACCTATTTTTTCGAGCGCTCCGGAGGTGGTGGTGCCGATGGCCGCGATTCGCACATCTTCCGGCACCTCCTTCGAGCCCATTGCTTCGAAGAAGTTGATGGCTGTTGAAGGGCTGGTGAAGGAGAGGCAATCAAGCTTGCCCTCGGAAAGCAAAGTCCTGATTCTCTGCGTGTCTTCGAGCGATGGTTGCAGGTTTTCGTAAACCGTTACCTCCACGCAGACGCCGCCGCGCTGGGCGAGCAGCTCCGGAATCGTGCCGAGCGACAGGCTGCCCCGGACGAAGAGAAAGGTTTTGCCTTCAATCTCTTTCGGGTCGATGCCCGACATGAGATTCACCGCATCGGCGATCTTTGGCACCGGTTCGGTGCTGACGCCATGCTTTTCAAGGTCGCCGGCCGTGGCCTTGCCAACCGCCCATACTCGCGCCTGCTGGAGGTTTTTCAACTCTTCAGGCGCGGTTTGCAACAGATTTTCGAGGAAAAACTGGACGCTGTTGGGGCTGGTGAAGAAGATGCCCGCGAATCTGGTGAGATCGGGCACGCTCCAGCCGGCAACCGGCCTGATCTCGATGGTCGGAAAGACCACCGTCTTCAGGCCGTACTGCTCAAGCTCCCTGACAAAAGGCTCGGCCTGATGTTTCGGGCGTGTAACGAGAACGGTTTTCATCAGCGGGTCTTGCGGATATCGGCGAGAATTTTCTCGGCACCCATTGAAAGCAGAATCTCTGCAAGTTCAATACCAACGGCTTCGGCCTCTTCCGGCGTGCTGACCGCCTTGGTCACTTCGTTGCGGATGGCGGTTTTGCCGTCCACCGAGCCGACGTAGGCAAGCAGCTTCAGGGTGCCGCCGGCATACGAGCCGTAAGAGCCGATCGGAATCTGGCAGCCGCCCTGCAGGTGCCTCAGGAGTGCGCGTTCGGCGCGGCAGCAGATTTCAGTGTTGTCGTCGTTGAGCACGCGGACGATCTCCCTCGTTTCGGCATCATCTACGCGGGTCTCGATGCCGAGAGCGCCTTGGCCGACCGCCGGAAGCATCACGTCGTGCGGCAGGATTTCGGAGATGCGGTCGCTGAACTCAAGACGATAAACGCCTGCGTAAGCCAGCATCATGGCGTCGAATTCACCCTCGTCGAACTTCTTGAAGCGGGTGTTGAGGTTGCCCCTGATGTCCATAATCTCCAGATCGGGCCTCATGCTCAGGAGCTGCGACATTCTGCGCAGGGAGCTGGTAGCCATTTTCGCGTTCGGCGGAAGGTCTTTCAAGCCCTTGCCGGACTTGGAGATGATGACGTCGCGGGTATCTTCGCGCTCGGTGAACGAGGTGATGACCAGGCCTTCGGGCGTACCGGTCGGAACATCTTTCAGGCTGTGCACGGCCAGATCGATCTCACCGGCAAGCAGGTGTTTCTCGATGTCCTTGGTGAACAGTCCCATGTCTCCGATCTTGGAAAGCGGAGAGTCGAGCAGCACGTCGCCGGTCGTCTTGACCAGCTTGAGCGTGATGTTCATGTCGGGAAAGCGCCTGGAAAGTTCTGCTTTGGTGAACTCAGCCTGCCACAGAGCCAGCGGGCTGGAACGAGTGCCGATGATAATCTCTTTTTTCAATGCGAATACAGATTGATTTTATTGGAGTGACTGGTTTGGTTCTTCAAGATCGAAGATGTTCCTGACGAGGTTGACCTTGCTGGGGATATTGTCGGCGGTATCGACCGGAGCCTTGAGCATCTTGATCGGATGATGCAGGATTTTCTTCAGGATCCTGTCGGTCAGGTGCTCCATACGCCTCAGCTCTTCTTCGCTCACCTTGTGGCGATAGCGCTCAAGCTCTTTCTCCTTGATTTCAATGAACTTGGACTGAAGGTCAACGATGGTCGGGCGAACCTTGAGGGTGTTGATCCACTGGCCGAAGCCGACGAGCTCTTCGTCGATGATCTCCTTGACCTTCGGAAGTTCCGCGCGGCGGCGTTCGAGGTTTTTGTCGATGATGTGCTTGAGGGCGTCGATATCCTTGAGGAACATGTTCTGCAACTTGCCGACCTCGGGATCGATGTTTCTCGGCAGGCCGAGGTCGAGCATGATCACCGGCTTGAGGCGGCGCCTCATCATGCTCTGCTGCATTTCAGCTTCGTTGAGGATGTACTCCTTGGTGCTGACGGCGGTGATGATGATGTCGAATTCGTGCAGGTGTTCCTTGTAGCTTTCGTAGGGGAGCACGCGGTTGGTGCCCAGCTCCTCGGCAAGCGCCTCGGCTTTGGAGAGCGTCCGGTTGGTGATGACGATATTCCGGGCGTTTTTGGCGTACATGTGCTTTGCCGCCAGCTCTCCGGTTTCGCCCGCGCCAACGAGCAGCACCTTTTTCATCGAAAGGTTGGAGAATATCTTCTGGGCAAGTTCGACCGCTGCGTAGCTGACCGAAACGGCGCCCTCCATCAGTTTTGTGCGGGTCTTGACCTTCTTGGCGACGCTGAAGGCGGTGTGGCAGAGCCGGGTGAGCAGAATGCCTGCGGTGCCGACTTCGGCGGCGATGCGGTAGGCATCCTTGACCTGGCCGAGAATCTGGCCCTCACCGAGCACCAGCGAATCGATGGCGCTGGAGACCTCGAAGAGGTGGCGGGCCGTGCCGCAGTAGAAACGGTTGAAGAAGTGTTCGGGACGGACAGTGTTCCGGGCGTCCTTGTAAGCGATGAGGTACTCCTTGAGGTAATCGCAGTTCACCTCGGACATTGCCGGGACAACATAGAGTTCCGTGCGGTTGCAGGTCGAGACAACCATGGCCTCGCTGGCAAGTCCGCTCGATACCAGGTCGGTGACGAATTCCTTGTTCTGAACCTCCGAAAGAGCGATCCTTTCACGGATTTCAATAGGTGCTGTCTTGTGGTTGACACCAACTGAAATGATGTTCATATGCAGGATTGTTTATTAGCCGTTCGTAAACCGTGTAAAAAGAGCCTGATCGGGGTGCGCCCGAAAGAATGTTAATATATCGTAAAGGGCTGAATTTTCAAATGGCGGTTCAGTTAAATGCTCACTCCGTGAAAGCTTGGCGTGAACAGGCTCATGATGAACAGTAGCGCCGTGACAAGCACGAAGGTTGCGATGAGCAGAACCGCCATGTGCTTGATATCCCAGCCGACCAGCGGTTTGACGAAAAGGCTGATGCCATAAAGCAGCCAGATGACGACAATCGAAATGAGTTTCGGATCGAGCAGTCTTATGCTCTCTTGCGAGGCTTGCTGTTCGACGATGCCTGCCCCGATGGTGATTGACAGGAAGAAAAAGCCGAAGGCCACGGCATGCATGATCAGCAGTTCAAGCACTTCGAGGTTCGGCAGGCGCTGGAAGAGCAGGCCGAAACGGTTGAGGCGTATCTGGCGGAACAGGATCAAATAAAGGCCGCTGTACAAGCCGGCGATGGCGATCGAGCTGAAGCCGAAAATCGCGGCGATCAGATGCACGCCGATGCCCAGTCCGCTGAAGGCCGGGCCGGCGTCAATCGTTTTGGCGCTCAGGATCGAGGAGAGCAGCGCCGAACCGGCGGCGAAAGCGATGACGAAAAAGCCGGTCTTGTCGCTCTTGGTGGTCAGTTCGATGAACATGTAGGTGATCGTCAGGGTCAGCGCCACCATGCTCATGAGGTTGTAGGCCGAATAGCTCAGGCGGTAACCTTCGATCGAGGTGAGCAGGCCGATGTCGGCTATGTGGGAGACTATGGTGAGGATGAGCGCCGGCTGCTTGAGCTTGCCGGCAAGGGGCAGCTCACGGAAAAAGTGAAGCCCGTACAGCGCGCTCGTGGCGATATAGAGCAGCGGCACGAGCTGCGTGAGGGTGAAAAGCAGGCTGTTTTCAAGAAAAATATTTGCCATAATCCGGGAAAAAAGAGGATCGTTCAACAGGGCAGGTGGCTTCCGAGGGGGCTTGGCGCCCTCTTTTCGGGAATATGCGAAACCGAAAAGCCATGAGTCAAGCTTTTCATTCCCGCCCTGCAATATATCAAAAGAAAATATGTATATTCGGCCCGAGTGAAATAACGGGGCACCTCTGAAAAACTGTTGTGCGTCTCGGTTGCTGCGTTGTTCCGACCCGTCGGGATGGTATTCAAGACGCTTCAGACACTTTTTCAGGGGTGCCCTTATGCTTTTAAATATACTTATTTATCGCCAAAGATGAGCAGGAAACAGAATATTCGCAATATCGCCATCATCGCGCACGTTGACCATGGCAAGACAACGCTTGTCGATTCGATTTTCAAGCAGACGGGTGCTTTCAGGGAAAACCAGCAGGTGGATGTCAGGGTAATGGACTCAAACCCCCAGGAGCGGGAGCGGGGCATTACCATTTTTTCCAAGAACGCGGCCGCATTGCACAAGGGTTGCAAGATCAACATCGTCGATACTCCCGGTCACGCCGATTTCGGCGGTGAGGTGGAGCGTATCCTGAAGATGGTCGATGGCGTGCTCCTGCTTGTCGATGCGTTCGAAGGGCCGATGCCGCAGACCAAGTTCGTGCTGCGCAAGGCGCTGGAGCTTCACCTGAAGCCGATCGTGGTCATCAACAAGATCGACCGTCCGCAGGCCGATCCGGAAAAGGTGCACGACCAGGTGCTCGACCTGTTCATCGCGCTCGGCGCGGACGAGGAGCAGCTCGACTTCCCCTACATTTTCGCTTCGGCCAAGAACGGTATCGCCAAATATGACATGGCGGATGCGGACGGCGACATGAGCCTTCTGCTCGACATGATCGTCAAGGAGATTCCCGCGCCCGAGGCGGACGACGATGCCGGCTTCCAGATGCTTGTCACCAGCCTCGATTACAACGACTATATCGGCAAGATCGCCATTGGCCGCATCCAGCGCGGCAAGGTCGCGCCAGGCCACCAGCTTTCGCTGGTGACGCAGGACGGCGTTGTGGGCAAGGGCACGGTCACCAAACTCTTCCTGTTCGACCGGACGCAGCGCGTCGAGGCGCAGGAGGCGACGGCGGGCGACATCGTCGCTCTTGCTGGCATCGCGGCGGCCAACGTCGGCGAGACGCTCACTTCGCCCGACCAGCCCGAAGCGCTCGATTCTTTCGAGATCAGCAAGCCGACGCTCTCGATGCTCTTTTCGGTGAACGATTCACCGTTCGCCGGTCAGGAGGGCAAGGAGGTGACCAGCCGCAAGATCCGCGAGCGCCTGATGAAGGAGATCATGACCAACGTCGCGCTCAACGTCGAGGAGACTGACAGCGCCGATACCTTCAGGGTTTCAGGCCGCGGCGAGCTGCACCTCTCCGTGCTCATCGAGACGATGCGCCGCGAGGGCTACGAGCTGGCGATTTCGCGCCCCGAGGTGATTCTCCGCGAGGAGAACGGCGTGACGATGGAGCCGGTCGAGCATGTCACCATCGACGTTCCGGAAGAATATACGGGCGTGGTCATCGAGAAGATGGGCCGCAGAAAGGCTGAGATGACCAACATGAGCACCCTTCGCGGCGGCATGAACCGCCTGGAGTTCGAGATTCCGACGCGCGGTCTGATTGGTTACAACCTTGAATTCACGACCGATACCAAGGGCGAGGGCATGATGTCGCACGTGTTCCATAACTACCAGCCCTACAAAGGCAAGCTGCCGTCGCGCGAAACCGGCGCGCTGGTCTCCGCCGAAACCGGCGTGGCTGTGGCATACGCGATTTCGAGCCTCGAAGATCGTGGCACTTTCTTCATCGGGCCGAACACAAAGGTTTACGAAGGTATGGTGGTTGGCGAATCGACGCGTGACCTCGACATTACGATGAACATCTGCAAGACCAAGAAGCTCACCAACATGCGCGCTTCCGGTTCGGATGACTCGATCCGCCTGACGCCGCCGAAGCGCCTCTCGCTCGAACAGGCGCTCGAGTTCATCAACGACGACGAGCTGCTCGAAGTGACGCCGGAGAACATTCGCATTCGCAAGAAGATTCTCAACGCTGACCTCCGCGCCAAGGCAACCAAAAAAGCCAAGGCGATGGGGTGAAGAGAATTATGAATGCTGAATGATGAATTGAAGAAAGGCTGCTCCGAAGGGGGTGGCCTTTTTTGTTGTGGGGGGGGAAAGATCAGTCCGATCCGACTGATCTGAAAAAGCCCGGGGAGATTCTGCGCTGCGTTTTACAACCCGAAAAACAGCTTGCGCATCGCTTTGCGGGCGCTGGCGATGGTGGCTCGCACCTCTTCCTCGGTGAGGTTTTTCAGTCCGGCGATCTGCCCGGGTGATTTGCCTTCGACCTCCAGCAGCGTGTAAATCTCGCGCTCCGCTTCCGGTAGTTGTTCGATGCAGGCGAGCAGGCGCTGGCGTTCGGGGTCGCGGGTTTCGTTTTCGTCGGCGGCTTTGACGTTGCGCCTGAACAGCTCATCCTCGGTAGCCGGAACTGGCGATTCGTCGCTGACCTCGCCGAAGAGCTTGACGAAATCGGCGAAGTCGAGGCCGCTCGCTTCGCAGGGCGTGATGGCGTTGTTGAGGATGTCTTCGGCGAGTTTGCGGAATGGTTCGCCAACTTCGGGCAATTTGATAGCGAAGTCGAAGCTGTCGTCCATGTCACGCGCCTGGAGGTTATAGGGCACCTTCATCAGCACGTTGATGCCCGCCGCCTTGGCGTAACTCTCGGCCATGCCGCTGCCGTCGTCGCGGTTGACGATGAGGCCGAGCAGGCGGGAGCGGCCGCCGATGGTGCGGAAGTAGTTGTTGGCCTGGCAGATGTTGTTCGAGGTGAAAATGGACTGGCGGTCGTTGCTGGTCACGAGCAGCACCTCCTCGCTGAGCGAGCGGGCGAGGGGAGTTGCGAATCCGCCGCACACCACGTCGCCGAGAAAATCCATCAGAATGATGTCGATGTCCCACTCGAAAATGCCGAGCTTTTCAAGCACGTCGAAGCCGGAGATGATGCCGCGCCCGCCGCACCCGCGCCCGACCTGCGGGCCGCCGAGTTCGATGCCGTAAATCGGCTGGGGAAAGCCCGGAATGTCGCGCCGGAAGACGATGTCGCTGATCTCAATCTGCTCGTTTTTCGCGTTCTTTTCAGCGAACACCTCGGTCACCGTCGGCAGCGAAATGCCGCCGAAGAGCGATGTCGTCGAGTCGTGCTTCGGATCGCAACCGAGCTGCAAGACGCGCTTGTTCATCATGGCGAAGGTCGCGCTGAGGTTCGTCGTGGTGAAGCTCTTGCCGATGCCGCCCTTGCCGTAGATGGCGATGGTTCTTGGGGCCATGACTGCTCAGTTCCCCGTTTTGCAGATTGGAAAGTTCTCGCCCGCCTCGTCGCCGTGCTTCCAGTGGATAATCATCTTCAGGCAGTCGGAGTCGCTGAAAGCCTGCATGTACGCCTCCATCAGATTGTCGTCAACCGTGCACTGGTGGGTGAAAATCTTTTCGGCGTTGATTTTACCGGCGGCGATCAGCTCGCGCACGCGGCGCAAGTCGCCCTTGGCCCACTGCCGCGCGGCGATGAACGACAGCTCCTTGTTGAAGGCCTGCGAGTAGTCGATGTTGATGCGCTGGTAGTAGCCGCCAAAAATTACCTTGCCGTGGAATTTGACAAAGCGCAGCCCGGTTTCAATGGCGCTCATGATGCCGGTGCTGTCGATCAGCACGTCGAACTCGTGGCCCGCCAGCGCCGCCGAAACATCCTGCTTTTCGGGGTTGACCTTGATGTCCGCCGTCGAGATGTCGAGCCGGTTCTGGTGCGGCTCGGTAACCGCCACAAGACTCGCGCCCATGTGCTTTGCCAGCTCGGCGGCGAGGATGCCCACCGCGCCCTGGCCCAGCACCAGCACCTTGCGATTCTTCACCTCCGCCAGATCGACGATGTGCAGCGCCGTCGCGCCAAGCGGCAAAGCGATGCCGCACTGCGGATTCTGGATGCCGTCGAGCACCGTCAGGCTCTCGACCGGGCAGACGATGAACTGCGACGCGCCGCCGAAAGCCGCGTTCACATCCTCGTAGCCGAACGACCCGGCCACGTAGGCGAATTTGCCGATCAAATCCTGATTGACATGGTCACCCGCCTCGACGATCCGCCCCACGGTTTCGTAGCCGGGGATGAACGGAAAGATGAACGGCGGCGACGGAATCAGCCCGTTCAGGGCCATCTTCTCGGTGCCGGTGCTGATGGACGACCACCAGGTTTCGACCAGCACATCGGTCGAGCAGACCGGCTTGAGCGTCACATCCCGCAGCTCGATCTGCCGGACGCCGCTGAAAACGATCGCTTTGGATTTCTTTGCTTCCATGTTGTTCCCCCTTGTCAGACCGCGCCGCTGGCCTTGAGCTTCTTTTCGTTATGCTTTTCGAGCAGCAGGCGAATGACGAACTGCGCCGCGTTGACGAGGTAGCTCAGGTAGGCAAGATAGGCGGTCAGAATGAGAATGTCCTCAGCCGGTTTGATCCAGAAGAAGAGCACGAAATAGGCGAGGTGCACGATCATGGCGATGGCGCTGCCGAAATCCTCCCAGAAAAACTCGTGCGCGAAGGCGAACTTGCCGAACACCTCAAGCTCGAAAAAGCCGCCGGTCACGAAGATCAGCACGAGCATGAAGGTCTTGAGCGCGACGAAAAAGGTCACCCACCAGAAATCGGTGATCCAGATGCCCTGCGAATAGAGGTACGTGACCGTCAGACCGGCAAGGAAGATGAGGAACTGGATCGGCGCAAGAATCGCCTGCGAGGTCGTCCACTTGGACGCATTTCTTTTTTCAAGCTGTTCCGGTGTATAACGAGGCATGATGGATGATCGGTTCGGTGATGGAAAGGGCACGCGGTGCGCGCCGAAACGACGGAGAATATAGTAAAAGCGGGGGAAATAGTTGATGGTTGATAATTGACAATGGATAGTGGATAATGGATAATGAAAGGGTCAGGCTTTGCAGGGGCGCACGGCGTGCGCCTATTGGTGATTGGGTTATTGCTGTGTATGGTTTTTAACGTAATTGGTCGCGCCTACGGCGCTCATCATCGCACGCAACATCGCGAGCATCTCATACCGGAAAAGGTGTGAAGAAGGTGGGGCGCGGTGTTTTTTTGATGGGAATACTCAGTTTGGTTGTTACAGTGTTCTCTGAATTTTGATTTGATTAGTATAGTCGCCGATTTTTAATTCTCCTGAGTCGACTAGTTCGCGTAGCTCGCCAGGTAATAAAATTTTCAGTACAAGTTCACCATGTTTAACTATGGTCTCGCCGCCCATTCTTGCACCATCCTTTGCAACGATTGCAATCGTTCCGCCGTCTGTTACTTCATATATATTGTAGAGTTGACCGTCGGGATGAACCAGTAAGAGTCTGGAACTTTTCAGCAGTTCAATCCGGCTTTTTCCGTCCGGAACGCCGATGATTTTTATCGTGTCGGTCCTTTCAAAATGTACCGGATAGGTTCTGCCAAACAAAAGGCTGTTTACGTGCGAGAAGAAAGACTGGGCTGATCTGCGGAGTTCAATATTGTCCAACATCTCAGATTCGGGCTCAGAGAGCAATGCTCCTTTTCTGACTTTTTCATAGATAATCCTAAGCGAGTCAGTCATTTGTTCGTTTTTATTTTCCTCGTTAATCGTTTTGATCTCAGCGAGTAGCGAATCCTGCGGGCGGCTTTCAGCCTTCACGAATACCGTTGCGTTTACGATGATAACCACGATTGAAACGATTCGTGACGCGCGTTCGTAGCTTACAAGAGCAAGGCTTCCGCCAGAAGTTGCAGCGAAGAAGATCATGCTCAGAGCAAGCCATTTATTCAGCGACAATCCGGAGAAGAAATCCGGTGCGCTGAAAGCAAGGCTGACATGAGGTTCAGATACAAAACGATGATGCCGAGAAAGACGGAGCGTCCTTTTCCGAATGTGGATCTGATGGTGTTCAGCAATGCGCAGAAAAGAGTTGCTCCTATTGCGGCGACCCCAAAAATCAATCCAGCAATGGTTGACCAGCCGAATTGGATTGCAATGATGAGGAGCAAAAACGTTACCGCATGCCAATAAGAAAAAAGTAAAATAAAGCAGCTCCCTGGCTGGCTGCATGACTGATTTTTTCTTTCATGCGAGATTGAAGATCACGGTTGTCCATGTCGTTTAAGCGGCTTGAGTTGGCGTTTTGCCTGCAATTTGAAGGCTCAGATAATTTCGGCTTTATTCGACATTAATGCAATCGGCGTGATGCGCTGAAGAATGGATTCCTCTTTTCGCGTCGCCTCGTACAAGTCAGCTCGTAACTGGAGGTTCATCCAGAAATCTGGGGTATTACCGAAATATTTTGCCAGACGCAGTGCTGTCGAGCTTGTGATGCCGCGCTTGCCGTTGATGATTTCGTTGATTCGCTGATAGGGCACTTGAATGGCGTCGGCCAATTGACGCTGGGTAATGTTCATCGGAATCAGGAACTCTTCGAGTAGCATCTCTCCGGGATGCGTTGGTGCGCGATGGGTTGGTATGCGTATCATGTTTGGCTCCTTTGTCAATGATAGTCCACGATTTCAACTTCTGCTGGGCCTGATGAGGTCCAGAGAAAACAGATTCTGTACTGCCGGTTAATCCTGATGCTGTGCTGACCCGACCGGTCACCTGACAGTGCTTCGAGATGATTGCCCGGCGGGATTCGCAACTCTTCAAGCATCACGACAGAATCAAGCTGATCCAACTTTCTCTGCGCTATCTTCCATAAATCAACCGGGCATATCTTCCGTGCAGCCTTTGTCTGCTCGCCGTTAAATACCGCTTCGGTCTCGTTGTTCTTGAATGACTGTATCATGATAACACGGCTATCATGTTATTTGTTGCAATATCTGAAAACATTTTGTGATGAGCAAGACGGTAATGGGGGGCTTGACTCTGAAGCGGAAAATGGTTCTGCCATCGGCTATCCGTAGAGGGCATCCCGACCAGTCGGGATGCCCCTACAAGTTAACCTTCACTTCTTGTTCCCCTTCACCTTCCAATCATACATATTCCCCAACGTCGCCAGCAGGCTTAGTTTTACATTCTTGACCCGATCGTTGAATCCCTCCAGCTCGGAATAATAGTACAGGAAAGTTCGCGGTTGTTCGCTGGCGAGGATTTGCTGGTACTCTTTCCAGAGTTTTTTCTGTTCGGCTTCTGGTAGCGGGCCGGTCAGTTGCGAGACCACTTTGTCCAGTTGTGCGTTCTGGAAGGCGCTGGAGTTGAAGGGTTTTTTCTCAAAATCCGAGCCCCAGATGACGAGCTGGAAGGGGAGCGTTTCAGCCGCCAGTCCCGACAGCGCGGCGTCGTAGCGGTACTGGTTCTGGTTTTTGTTGAACATCAGCGCTTCGTCGAATCGCAGGCGGCAGTCGATGCTGATTTCGCGGAGGTTTTGCTGGATGATGTTGGCCGCATAGTTGCGCCTCGGGTTGCCGGTCGGGGCGGCGAGTTCAAACGAGAAGCGCAGGCCGTTCTTCTGCAAAATGCCGTCCGGCCCCGGCGTCCAGCCAGCCTCCTTGAGCAGGGCGAGCGCTTTGTCGGGGTCGTAGCCGTAGGCGGGCAGCGACTGGTCGATGATCGAGGTGTAGGCGGGTGAGAGCGTCGTGTTGACGATGGTGGCGTAATCAGGCCCCATGAAGCCGTCGATGATCGCCTGCCGGTCGATGGCGTAGGTCATCGCCTGCCGCACGCGGCGGTCGCCGAATAAGCGGTTCGGCGCGATTTTTTTGCCGTTGCGCCACGCCTCGCCGTCGATGTTCAGCCAGACGACGCTGTCGAAATAGCGGTCGGCCACCGGGATGATCGAAATCTCCGGGTTGCTTTTGGCCATCTCCGCGGCGTCTTTCGGATTGATGCCGCCCGCTGAAACGAGCGCGTCAATCTGCCCGGACTTGAGCATCGCCAGCCGCGTCGTGTACTCCGGCACCACCATGAAGGTCAAAGCGGGCGTCGCCGCCGGATGGGGCAGCACCGAGGTCGGACTGGATTCAAGCGTTAGCTTCGACTGCCGCTGCCACTCCCTGACCCTGAACGGGCCGGTGCCGACAATCGGCAAGGTGGCCGCGCGCTGGCGGATTTCGGCGGCGGGAATCGCGCGGAAGAGGTGCTCAGCGACAGGCATCAGGTCGTTGAAGTGGTCGAGCGCGATGCTTTCCGACATCGGCTTGTTGAAGTGCAGCACCAGCGTCTTGTCGTCCGGCGTCTCGACCGCTTTGTCGAAATCGACCGTGCCGTCGGGCTTCAGCAGCAGGTCGTTCAGGTAGTCCTGACGGCTGCTCGCTACCGCCGGATCGGCGTAGAGGCGGTACGAAAAGCTGAAATCCTTCGAGGTGAGCGGTTTGCCATCCTCCCACACCGCATCGCGTTTCAGGTGAAAGGTGACGCTCCGGCCGTCCGGCGTAAACTTCCAGCTCTCGGCGGCGTTCGGCTGGTAGGAGATCGCGCCGATTTTCTCGTCGAACGTTGGCCTGACCAGTGACGGATAGATCATCGTGCACACTTCGCGGGCGAGCGACATCTGGATGAGCAGGGGGTTGAGGTGGTCGAAATCGGCGTTGACGGCCACCACGATCGTGTCGGGCCGGGATTTTTGCGATTTCGCGCTGCAGCCAGCGAAGAGCGTGACGAAGAGCAGGGCGGCGATGGCGAGCAAGGATTTGCGCATGAGGGTCTCTTTAATTACTGCGGCAACATTAAGCTGCTAAAAAAATCCAGAAGAAAAGTCTGTCATTCTGAATGCAGCGTAGCGTAATGAAGAATCCATCTTGTTCTTGCATACTGGCTTCTGGATTCTTCGCTTCGCTCAGAATGACAAGAACAAGGGGATTCAGACTGCTGATACTGTGTGATTTCATGGTCGCAATAGGTTATTCCATTCAAGCGCCGGGCGCGAACACTTCGGTGAAGCGGTCGATGCCGAGGACGCCGTGCAAGAGGAAGCCTTCGCCGTACATGACGCCGATCTGCTCGCCGAGCGAGCGGGCGCGCGCTTCGAGGCCCGGCAGGAACTCCTTGCGGTTGATCATGGTGACCGGCTGATTGCTGTTTTCGTCGCGCTCGAACTGCGAGCCGAACGCCAGCACGCCGCTTCTCGAACGCACGAAGGTCGATGAGACATCGACGATAATATCCGGCTCGATCTGCTTGAACTGGATGTAATAGAGCAGGTGCGCCGGGCGATGGGCCTGTTGCGGTATGCCGTTCTCGACGGTCTCGATCTTGCGCAGCCCGGCGTAGAAGCAGGCGTCACTGACCAGCCGCGAGGCTTTCATGTGATCGGGGTGGCGCTCGTCGGGCGGGTTGCAGAAAACCGTGTCGGGGCGGTATTTCCGGACGATGCGGATGATTTCGTGCAGGTTCTCCCTGGTGTAGAACAGCTCCGAATCGCCGAAGTTCAGCGTTTCGCGCGCCACGTAGCCCATCCGTTCGGTGGCCAGCGAGGCTTCCCGGTGGCGGGTCTCCGGCGTGCCGGCGGTTCCCATTTCTCCCTTCGTGAGGTCGCAGACGGCCACGCGGCGGCCTTCGTCCATGATTTTCAGCAGCGTCGCTCCGCAGGAAAGCTCGA
>JAFGER010000014.1 GCA_016931495.1 Chlorobiaceae bacterium
ACAGGCCTGACATCGTCAGCTTTCCGATTTGAACTCGCCTTTCCGAAGCCGGCACACTACCCTCCTGTGCCGGCTTCGCTGTTTCTGGAGCCCCAGCAGGCCCAAAAAATACCCAAGACACTTTGCAGCACAATGCCATCAAGGGCTCCCTGTATGAAAAGTATAAATATGGTATAGCAATACCTGTAATACCTGTATGAAAGGTGCCGATGAATAGGAATTTACTATGAGCGCAAAAATCAATTGTGTAAATTTCCCTTAAATAAGTACACGTATTAACTATACAACCATACTCAAGGTCAAAACCGGATCGAGTGGTTGGGAAGTAAAAACCGGCAAGACTCAACCCCTAAATAACAACCAGCCATGAAAAAGTTTATCACCCCTCTTGCAACAGCGCTCCTGAGCGTTGGAGCCGTTACGGCAGTGCCAGTGGATTTAAGTGCGGCTTATAATGCTTACGTTGAACTTACGGAGTTTGCAGACGGTCCATCTGCTGCCAAGATGTACATGAATATTTACAACCTGGGTACAAATACAGTCAATTTTGAAGTTTGGATGGGAGAAGACGGTATTGTGCAGTCTGCTGACATTCGAGCAGTTTTCTTTAATTTTGATGAACCAGTGCCAATTTACAATTCTATATCGATTAGTGACGCCACGAATATTACAGCAGATCCCGATGAATTAATATCTCCGGTCGTGTATGGCTTTGGCGATAAATATTGGGAAGTATATAATTTACCTAAAGATGCTCAACCGAATGGAGGCAGCCCTAAGATTGATTGGGATTCTTTTGATGGAGGTGCCGTATTTGGAGAACAAGGGGACGATGGTATTATGAAAATGAGTTTTACGATGACTGCCAGTTCGGCTATTGACCTTGACTATTTAGGCGGAAGAGCAAAAAGTGTTGCTATCATTGGAGGACTAAGCGGTCAAAGCAGCAAGCTCTATGGTGTCCCTGTCCCAGACCTTACACCAGTGCCCGAACCTGCAAGTGTGGCTCTGATTGGTGTTGGCGCAACGCTTGCCGGACTGATCCGTTCGAGAAAAAGATTCGCGCAGGCCTGACATCGTCACCTCTCCGATTTGGACTCGCCTTTTCGAAGCCGGCACACTACCCTCCTGTGCCGGCTTCGCTGTTTAAGAAGATCAAGGGTTTGGCTACAACGCTGTCCTACCGTTCTACCAGAAACACCGCCTGGAGGTCGAACACAACTTTACGTACAATGGCCGTGAATGCTACGGTACAGAAGACCGCCCGTACGGGCTTTATATTGAGCTGACCGACATCAAGCATAATCATGAGCTTATCTGATGTTATTCCAGCTGTGGCGAAAGATCCGGAATTCTTTGTTTTTCAACAAGATGGATGCTTCTTTACCCGTTACTCCATTCAGAATAACAGACCCCACTCAGGCATCTCGTTGCGACTTTCCATGGCCGGAGTAATAAGTCCCTGACCTGGGAATACCTTTTAGCCTCTCCCTCAACCCGCTTCTCCGCTCCGTCCGGCGCTTCACTGCGGCGCTGAAAACGGCCTCGTCGCTCCACAGCGTCACCGATTGCTTCGCTCGCGTAATCCCCGTATAAATCAACTCCCTCGTCAGCAAGACTGTATCCTCCGGCGGTAGAACCATCAGCACTTTCTCAAACTCCGATCCCTGGCTTTTGTGCACGGTCATCGCAAAAGCGGCTTCGTGCTTGGGCAGGAACTCCGGAGGAATCGCGCGGATCGTGCCGTCGGGGGCGGCGAAGAAGGCTCGGAGGTTGCCGGTTTCGGGGTCGGGCAGGATGATGCCGGTGTCGCCGTTGAAAAGTTTGTGGGTGTAGTCGTTTTCGGTGACGAGCACGGGGCGGCCCCGGTAGAACGGCGTATCGCGGCGGATGAGTCCGGCTTCATGGAGCAGCGTTTCAGCAGCGTGGTTCATGCCGGCGGCTCCCCACGGGCCTTCGCGCAGGGCGGTGAGGATGCGGAACCGGTCGAAGCGTCGCAGCGCTTCGGCAGGCGTTTCGGCTTCGAGGTACGAGCGGAAGCCTTCGAGCACCGGCGCGGCGAGGCGCTTTTTCATCGCGTCGCGCGTCGGCGTCGCTTCGAGGGCGATGGTGCTGCCAGAGTCGGCGAGCAGGCGGAGAGCTTCACGGTCGTCGCCAGCGTTGACGGCACGGCTGAGGGCGGCGATGCCGGAGCCGTCGCCGAAACGGTAGTTGCGGTCGAGCACGGTGACGCATCCGGCGATGGACGAACCGGGCGATTCGGCGGCGTGGCAGATGTCGCCGAGCACCGCTCCGGCTTCAACCGAGGCGAGCTGATCGCGGTCGCCGATGAGGATGAGGCGGGCGTGCGACGGAAGTGCCGTGATGAGCGCGGTCATGAGCGGCAGATCGACCATCGAGGCTTCATCGACAATCACCGTGTCGCACGGCAGCGGGTTGCGCTCGTCGTGGCGAAAGCCGGTCGAGCCGGGCAACGTGCCGAGCAGGCGGTGAATCGTCGTGACCTGGCTCGGAATCGCGTGCTTGACCTCGTCGGCACATGGCAACGTGTCACGAAGCGAGGCGATGGACGAAGCGAGACGCGCGGCGGCTTTGCCGGTGGGTGCGGCCATCGCGATACGCAACCGTTCTCCGCCGGGCGATTCAAGCAGGAGGCCGAGAATGCGCACGACGGTTGTGGTCTTGCCGGTGCCGGGGCCACCGGAGATGACCGAGAAGCGCCGCCGGAGCGCCGTCAGCGCCGCCTGCCGCTGGCGATCCTCCCCCGACTTTTCGGACGGCGCGAAGTAGCAGTCGAGTTGCTCGGCAAGCGCGGCATCGTCGATCTCGGAGTTCTCCGACGCGGCGCGAGCGCGAATGGCGTCGGCAAGCAGCGCTTCGTAACGGAAGTATCTATAAAGATAAAGCCGACCGGCATCGTCGAGAATCAGCGGACGGTGCTCCCCTGGCCTACCGAGCGTGGGCAGCGAGCGAAGAGCGAAAATGAGGCTCGCGGCGTCGGGCAGGCGCAACGGCTCGTCGCGTCCGGGAATTCGAACGAGCTGCCCGGCGACCGCCTCCAGATCGAGGCAGACGTGCCCCTGCCCCACCGCTTGGCTGAGCAGCGAAACAACCACGCGCAACGCTCCGCCGTCATCCTTCGCGCTCCGGCAGAGGAACGCCGCCGCCTGGCGGTCGATAGGTCGTTCGATAAAGTCGATCATGGGCAGATTGAAAAAGTTGATCCGCGAGATGGTAGCGTGACGGGTTGTCCTGAAATCATAATATTCTCCTCGAATAACGAAGAATCGTCATCGCGAGGCCCGACTTGTCGGGGCGTGGCGATCCATCTTTATGCTGAGTTTGCCGATTCTGCGTGGATTGCTACGTCGCTGCGCTCCTTTCCATGAACATCGATGGGTCGCGGGAAATGATTAAGAGGACGGCCACAAGAGCCGTCCCTACAAGAGAATGACAGGAAAATCATGTTCGTGGCTTTCAATGACTGTATCGTATTACTTCTCTGCCTGAACCTCCTCATCCGTCCTCCCCTGTCGTTTCGACAAGCAATTCTCCTAATTCGCGGATCAGCTCCACGGGCGGCAGGTCGCGATAGAAGCCGAACGCTTCGCCGCATTCTGCGCTGACGCCGCGCAGGAAAACATAGATCGCTCCGCCGAAGTGCGTTTCGTAGCGGTAGCCCGGCACGCGGAGCGCGAGGAAGCGGTCGAGCGCCACGGTGTAGAGCAGGTATTGCAGGCGGTAGAGATTGTCCTGCATCGCCCGGTCGAGCCGTTCGCGGCGGTACTCTTCGACCGAGTTGCCGAGGTGGTTAGACTTCCAGTCGAGCAGCCAGAAGCGTCCCTGCGCCTCGAAAACCATGTCCATGAAACCCATCAGCATTCCCTTCACCGGCGCGAAGTCGAGCGCCTGCAATGCTGCGGAGGGATCGATTCCAGAAGGGATAACGCCATGTTTGACCAGCACTTCGGCGAGTTCCGGCGCGGTGATGCGCCTGAGCGGGAAGAAAAACTCCAGCTCGGTGAACCACGATTGCGGCTTCAGGCTGTCGAGGGTGAACGATCCGTTCGGCGACGAAAGTGGCGTCGTGAGCACCTGGCGCACCATGTCGGCGAGCGCCGGTTGCCACTGCTCGTCGAAGCCGTACTTGCCAAGAGCTGTCGCGCAGGCTTCGTCGATGTCGGCATCGGAGGCCGAAGCGAAGTCGAGTGTCTCGAAGATCGAGTGCATCAGGATGCCCGCCCCGGCTCCTTTCGGGAAGGCGAAGATGGAGCGATCCGTCTCCGGCAGCACGAGCGGCGCGGCGGGTTCCGACGGAGCACTTTCGTCGCGGTCGGGCAGCTCGACGGCCATGTGCTTGTGGCGGCTGAGCGTGGTGAAACTCGCGATCCGCCAGTCGGTTTCGAGGATTTTTTTGAACTCTCGGAGCACGAGTTCAGGCAGCTCCGTCGTTCCAGCGGGCGGAACGCTCACACTGAAATCGTCCCCAAGCATTAGCCGTCGCACCTGCATCGCACCATCCGATTCATCCGCCAGCTTCTCCAATCGCCCGGCCATTGCATCCACGCCAATTGCCGAAAGCTCGCCCGTCGCGTTGGCAACCGGATCGGCGCTGCGGCGGGCGTCGTCCGAGATGTATAATAAATAAGAGGCGGGCGTGAGCTGTGGCGGCTTGCCACTTTTGCGGCCATCGACGATCCGCGCAGTGAAGAAGATGCAGCGCTGCTCGGCTCGCGTCAGTGCGACGTAAAAGAGGCGCAGGTTCTCGGCGAGCGTCTCCCGCGCGGCGAGCGTCCGGTGACGGGCGATGGACACCGAGCCGAAGTCGCGCACCATCCGGCCTGCGTCGTCGTGGCAGAGAACCACGTCCTCCTTGTCGCCTCCTCTGACGAACTGGAAGGGGCAGAAGACGACCGGATACTGCAACCCTTTGCTGACGTGTGCGGTGACGATCTTGACCGCCGGTTCGTCGCTTTCGAGGCGAATCTGGTACTCCTCGCCGGTCTCGCGAGTCGTCACCCGCTCGCTGAACCACGCCACGAGGCTCTCCATGCCGAGTCCCCGCGCATGCGCCTCGCGATGCAACAGCTCGAAACAGTGCAAGAAGTTGGTCAGCGCCCGCTCGCCGGAGGCTCCCGCCGTGGCGAGCAGCCGTTCGCGCACCCTTTCGCGGCGCATCAGCTCGCGGGCCATCACCATGAAGCCGCGCTCCCGCCAGAAGGAATGATAGTCGCGGAACTCCTGCAACCTCGCAGCCCAGGCGTTTTCGTCATCGTTGAGGCGGGCGATGTCGCTGCCGTTCAGCCCGAAAAGCGGCGTGACGAGCGCGGCCCGCACGAGCGTTTCGCGCCCTGGATCGGCGAGCGCCGTCACGAGAATGCGCGCCTCCTCTGCCTCGATGGAGGCGAACACGCTCTCGTCGCTTCGCATCACCGACACGATGCCCGCCTTGCGCAGCGTCGCCTGCATCAGCCGGGCCTGCCGGTGGGTGCGCACGATCACCGCGATGCCGCTCGCATCCGTGCCTCCGCTGATCGTTTCGGCCACCATCGAGGCGCATGCCTCCGCCACGAACTGCGTCGCGTCGCCGCTTTTGAGGCTGCCGTCCCCATCGCCACCGTCGAGCAGGCAGAGTTCGAGCGGCGGCTTGCCGGTCAGCTCCGATTCGGAGATGACGCGGCCCGCCACGAGTGGCGGCGACGGAATGCCGTTGAAAACGAAGGGTTGGCGGGCGTGGTCGAAGAGCCGATTGAAGCCGTCGAGCAGCTTTGGCGTCGAGCGCCAGTTTGTGTTGAGCGTGAAGCGCCGCTCCTCGCCAACGTCGCTGGCCGCTTGCAGATAGGCGAAAATATCCGCGCCCCGGAAGCTGTAGATCGCCTGCTTGGGATCGCCGATAAGGAAAAGCGGCGCGTCCGAGTTGGCGTAAATGCGCCGGAAAATGTCATACTGCACCGGATCGGTGTCCTGAAACTCGTCGATCAGCGCCGCCTTGTAGCGATTCCGAAGCGCCTCGGCAAGCGCGTCAGCCTCCGGGCCGTCGGCGAGCGCGTGATAAAGATCGGTAAGCAGATCGTCGAAAAAGCGGATGTTTCCCTCTTTCTTGCGCTCCGGCAAGCGCTTGCGGTAGAACGCGACCAGCTCGGACTTGAGCGCCAGCAACCGCTCATCCGCCGCCGATTGCAACTGTTCGCAGGCGTCGAAGAGCGGATGCGCGGGCGCGGTGCCGGTTTTTTTGATGCCTGCCGCGATGCCGGATGTGGTCAGCTTCTCGAAGCCGTCGAAGAGCGCGAAGGGATTGCCGCCAGCCGCGAACTCGTCGAGCGACGACAGCAACGGTTCGACCTTGTCGTCGCGATAATATTTCTCGGAGCGACTGAGGCTTTTGTCGCTGCGCAGAATCGTCGAAATTGCCTCGCGCTCGTCACGCCAGATGCGGCATATTTCGTCGTAGGCAGCTTGAGCCTCGTCCTCGATCCGCGCGATCTCCGCTTCGTTGTAAACAGGCAGCACCACGTCGCGCTCCGAGAGCTGCAACGATTGCAGGAAAGCCATGAGGTTGTCGGGCGTCCACTTTTTCAGCAAAGCGTAGGCGAGCAGGCGGTTGGCGCTTCCGAAAAAGCGCTCCCGCCAGAAGTCGTCGATCACCTGCCCGGCAAGCGCGGACTGGTCGTCCATTAGCTCGGTGTCGTAAAGCGCGCCGCTCTCGAAAGCGTGATCCTGCAACGCCCGCAGGCAGAAGCCGTGGATGGTGAAAATGGAGGCCATATCGAACTCCGCCAGCGCCGCTTCGAGCAGCACGGTGGCGTGGTCGGTCGAACCGGATTCGGCTATGCGGTCGCGCAGTTTGACGAGAAAGTCGTCATCCGTCTCCTCGCCGCGAAATACGTCAAGCGCCTCGCGGATGCGGCGGCGGATTCGTGCGCGAAGCTCCTGCGTGGCGGCATCGGTGAATGTGACGACGAGAATCTGTTCCGGGCGCAACTCCTTCTCGACCAGCAGCCGCAGGTAGAGGGACGCGATGGCGTAGGTCTTGCCCGTGCCCGCGCTCGCCTCGATGAGGTTCATGCCCGAAAGCGGCACGGCGGCGTGATCGAGGATGCGGATGGTCATGGGCGGCTCCAGAGAATATCACCGGTATTATTTATTACATCGGCCATCAAAACTCTTAAATAATTGCCCCGTCCCGAAAGCATTCGGGACGGGGATGTGAGAAAACTCCAAAGAAACCGGGCTTTAGTCCAATCATCTTCAAGCGATCAAGAGTAAAGAAATGCCCCCCCCCCCAGGGATCGAGAAAAGAGATTGGGCTGAAGCCCTCAGCTTTTTTTGTGATTTATCCCCGGACTGAAGTCCGGGGCAATTGAACGGCAAAACCTCGAATGAATCAGCATGACCCTGAAACCAATCATCAACTTGGCGGTCTCGGCGTAAAAAAAAGTGTCGCCAGCTTATCATCCTTTCCCCCCGTGTCCGATCATCGGTTGCAAGAGTTCGTCCGCGATGCTTTGGAAGCGTTCGCCGAAGGGCGGTTCTTCGCCAAAGCAGCGGCGGATGGCCGGGTCGTTCCCCTCGCCTTCGATTCCGCCGAAACCGTTGAGCCATTCGCCGAGCGCGGCTTTGCGTCGGTCGGCTTCGGGTTTGTCGGCTTTTTCGGCCCAGGCGAGCGAGGCGCGGGGGAAGAATGGGAGCGGCTCCGCAACTCCTGCGCGGTAGAGATCGAGCAGCGCTTCGAGGCGTTCGGTCGCGCCATCGACGGGGCGATAGCGGATCGAGCGGTCGAGCGTGACGATGCGCGTTTCGTGCACCTCACCGTTTTTGGCGGCGTGAAGCGCGAGGTGCAGGAGCCACGCGCGGAGGCGATCCTGCGCCCGCATTCTGGCGCATCGGTAGAGAAGCTGGCCGCTGGGCAGGAGATGATCGAGCCGCCCGGTGAGCCGGAAGCCGCCGATGTCGAGATCGATGTCGAGCTGGGCGAACTCCCCGCTCCCCTTCAGCTCCCGCACTTTGGCGGCAAACTCATCGACCTCGGCAAGCAGCTTGCGGAAGAGCAACTCGCCGTGCGTGGCCGGAGGAAGCAGGCCACGCGACCGGAACAGGGGTAGCATCGCGCGCCCGTCGCGGCCTTCGAGCAGCGCTTCGAGCAGCTCCTGACGCATCGCGTAGCGTTCGAGTCCGACCGCCTCGAACGGCTCGCGTTCGCCGAGCGGTTCCGCTGCCGCCGACGGCTTCAGCCCGAGACGCCGTTCGAGAAAGTACGCTGCTGGATTGGCGAAAAAGCGGGCGAGATCGTCAAGCGTCACCGTTTGTTCCTCGTCGGTAAGATCGACAAGAGGCTCCTCGATAAACGGCCTGGCGTCAAGCGAATTGCGTCCCGAAAGCGCCTTGAAGTTATCCGCCGAGTAGCTGAAGAGTGATGATCCTTTCGTGAAGTAAGCCGGGCTGAAGCCCTGAAGCCGGTGCTGGACGACGAGGCGTGACGCGGCATCCTCGCCCTCCGGGAACTCGAAGCCGCGCTCGATGGCGTCGAGCAGTTCGCTCACCAGCACCGACGGCGGCAGTGGCGTATTGTCGCGCACGCTCTGGCCGACGTAGCTCAGGTAGAGCACGTCGCGGGCGGAGAGGAGCGATTCGAGGAAAAGGTAGCGGTCGTCGCCGCGCACGGATCGGTCGCCCTTGCGCTGCTCGCGGGCGAGCAGATCGAAGCCCGGCGGGCGCTGCTGGCGCGGGAACTTGCCGTCGTTCATGCCGATCATCGCCACGACGCGGAACGGAATGCTGCGCATCGGCAGCATCGCGCAGAAGGTGATGCCACCGGTCATGAAGCCGAGGCCCATCTCGAACTGTTCGAGCCGCCCGCGCATCCAGGCGATCATCACCTGCGCCGAAACCTCGCCGTCGAAGCGGGAGTTTTCCGACAGTGCGGTGAGCTTGTCGATCTCCGCCTTGACATGCGCCAGCTCGCGCTCCGAATCGGCGTCGGCCTCGATGAAGCTGTCGAGCATCCAGAGGAAGTGCTCCCGCCACTCGCCAACCGGGCGCGAGCGGCTGAAGCGCTTCGAGAGCTGATCGACGGCGTCGATGAAATCGGCCAGCTTGCCCAGCGTTTCGGCGTTGCCCGCTACCCCACCGACCTCAAACGGGAGTACGCCGTCGAAGAGCCGCCCTTCGTCCGGCATCGCGTAGCCGAGCAGGAGTCGCTCCAGCCCGGCCCGCCACGAGTTTTCCCGAAACGGCGGGAGGCCGAGCTTGCCGCGCGAGCGCTCGTCCATGCCCCAGCGGATGCGCGTCTGTTCGATCCAGCGTCGCACCGTGTCGAGTTCCTCCTCGCCGAGCCGGAAGCGGCGGCTCACCGGCGGAGACGAGACGAGATCGAACAGCGCGGGCGCGGTGTGCCGGCTGCCGTAGAGTTCGAGCAATTTGAGCATCGCCGGGGCGACGCCGCCCTCGTCGAGCATCCGCCGGTCGGCGATGGAGTGCGGCAGGCGCGGCTCCCCATCTCCAGCAGCGCCGAACACTGTGGCGATGTAGGGCGCATAGGTCTCGATGTCGGGCGTCATCACCACGATGTCGCGCGGTTCGAGGCCGGGCACGCGGTCGAGCAGATCGAGCAGATTGTCGTGCAGCACCTCGACCTCGCGCAGCGGATTGTGGCACGAGTGCACCTGCACCGAGCGGTCGCTTGCGTCGGGCGCTGGATGCTTCGCCTCAGTGCCGTCGCCGCGCAGATTGAGCATGTCCGACTGCACAGCTCGGAGCAGCGTCGCCGTGCCGGGGTCGTCGTAGAGATCGTGCTTTATGCCATTTTTATCTTCGATTTCAAGGAGAATATATGCGAAATCGCGACCGCTTCTGCCAAGCGAAGCGAGCAGCGGATTGCCCTCTTCACTCAACGCCCTCTTGCTCTCACTCATTCTAAGCAGATTCTTGCGTGACTCGATATCAACCCAGAACTCCTGCGTCGGACTTAAAAGGAAGAGATTGACCGAAATCTTGGCAGCGAGCGCCTGAAGCATCTCGACGTGAAACGGCGGCATGTAGGAGACGCCGAAAAGCGAAATGCGTTTTGGAAAGTCGTCGGGCAACGTGGCGTTTTTGAGCTTGCGGATGAACTCCGCCTTGAGCTGGCCGCGATGCTTGCCCATGCTTTCCGCTACGAGTGCCCGCCACAGCTCCGGCTGCCAGTCGCGAGCCGCATCGTCGCCGCCCGCCTCCCACGCGGCGAGCAGGTCGGGGCGAAACAGGGTATATTGATCGAAGGTGTCGGCAATCCTGCCCGAGAGCTGGAAGAGCTTGAGGCCGTCGCGGTCGCCGTCGAGATAAGAGCGCAGCGGCGCGAAGGAGTCGCGTTCGAGCATCTCCGGCAGCAACCGCATCAGGCTCCAGCAGATCGTTTCCTTCGAGAAACGCTCGCCGTCCGTTTTCTCCGAAAGCTCCAGCCACTCGAAAAGCCTCTGGATCAGCGCGTTTGGAAACGGATACTCCGCCCCGGCCCAGACACCAAACTGCGCCGCGAGCCGCATCGACAGCCACCGCTGCATGCCCTTGCTCTGCACGACAATCATCTCCCGCTCGAATGGCGACGCCAGCGGCGAGGCCGCGGCCATCTCGCCGAACGCCGAAACGAGCGTTTCGAGCCGGTTGCCGGTGTAAATCTCAAGCACGCTGGGCAGCTTTGATGGTTACGGAGTAGCGCAAGCGGGGCATGGGCTTTTTTTGTTCAAGTAATGAATTTATCGCTGTTTCCGCAAAAGTGGAGAGTGTGGAGAAGGATTGAAAGGCCGAAACACAAACTTACCTTTTCAATTGGACGAATTCGTTACATTGAAAGATATATTTCATCAACTTTTACGGAAGAATAACCATGGATGCGAAAACCACCATTCTCGAAGTGCTGAAAAAAGAGGGCGAACCGATGAGCGCAGGGCAGATCGCCGAAAAGAGCGGCCTCGACCGCAAAGAGGTGGACAAGGCGATGAAAGCCCTCAAGGCGGAGGAGCTGATCGAGTCGCCCAAAAGATGCTACTGGTCGCCAAAGGCGTAAGCCGACCGGCCAGAAAAAGCCCGTCAAAGATGGGGCGCAGTTGCATGCAGGCAAAGTTCAAAACATCATCAACCTTCTCAATCGACCACCATGATCCAATATGATTCCTCCCTGCTCCCCTTGTCGCAGGATGAGCTGAACGGGCTGGAGAGCTTTCTGGTCTCCGGCAAGACTCCGGAAGAGTGCATGTCGTCGCTCGAAATGATCGACGGCTACATGACCGCCCTCGTCATTGGCCCTGAACTGGTGCCTCAGTTCAGGTGGATCCAGTACATGCTCGATCCCGAAAACACGAAAGAGCAAATTTTCGACACGCCCGAAGAGGAGGCTGAAATCACCGCTCTTCTGCTCAGGCACGCCAGCGCCATTGCAGATCAGTTCGAGGAAAATCCCGAAGAGTTCCTGCCGCTTTACGAGATGTTCGGCTATGGCGAACCGGAAGAGCGCGAAATCGCCATCGAGGAGTGGGCGCTCGGTTTCATTCTCGGCATGGAGTTGTCGCATGAAGCCTGGCAACCGCTGTTCGCGGAGGAAAATACCGCCATGCTTGCCGGACCGCTCTTCATTCTCGGACGCATCAGCGACGATTACGAAACCATGTCGCAGCAGGAACGGGACGACATCACCGCCATGCTTGACGAGTCGATCATCGGCATCCACGCCTTCTGGCAGCAGGCTGCTGAGGAAGAGGGCGAATGAGCGTGCGGAAGTGACTGGCCAACAAAAAAAGCCGGGCTTTTGAAAGTCCGGCTTTTTTTATTTCTGTGACGCCTGTTCGCGAAGGCATCGGGCGGCTGTCAATGACGGCCGGGGCCATCCCAGCGATCCGGCCTCCGGTCATCACGCCAGTCATCGCGGCGGTCTCGTCGATCATCGCGCCGATCATCGCGGCGGTCTCGCCGGTCATCGCGCCAGTCATCGCGACGGTCGAAACGGCGGCGGTATTCATCATCCCTGAAACGGCGAATCTGTTCGATCCGGTAACGCCTGATCCTCGGCGGCAGTTCACGGACGCGAATCGACCGCCACGGGCCATTATAACGAGGTGAACGATACCAGTAACCACGGTCATACAGATAGTAGTAATTCCCGGACAGAACGACATCGTAAGGAGCTCCGACAGAGACCGAGAATCCCGGAGTTGCCAGCCTGATAAAGGTTGGTGGGCGCTCAAACACATAGCGGGGGTGAGGTCCGGTGCCGATACTGATATTGACATCGGCCAGCGCACTGGTGGCGGGAGAGGTTGCCAGCATACCGGCGATACCTGCCAGCATCAAGAGTTTGCTTTTCATGATCTTCTCCTTTTTATTTCAATGGTCAGACAGGTAACCGGTTCAGTCGGACCATGCTCGAAACACCCTTGTCACCTGCATCTGTAGGGTCTGACGACAGTCGGCGCCGAATTCCAGCGCCGAAAAAAAACATCTCTTTCATTTGATAGAAAATCGTGATCCATGACAACGCCTGACAACCAGGAAATCAGCCGCCTCGAAGCCATGTACCGCCCTGTCGTCGAAGAGATCGTGGAGCGCTGGGCTGCGGGAAAACCCCCGAATCCTTCGCCTGCCGCAACTTCGGACAAACCGAGCGGATACTTCCGTCTCACCGGCTACCTGCTCGATTATGTGATCCGTCATCACGCGCTTCCGGAAGGCCTGCACCGGATGCCGGAAGGACGCGACCGGTTCGGAGCGCTCGAACCCGGCTTCGTGGTCAATTTCGATCAAGTTACCGGCGACTCGGCGCTTCCCCGGCCTTGAGGCGTTACGGGTTTTCTACGCTGATCGCGCTGTTGAGAAAGCCGACCATCGGCATAACCGTGCGGCAGCACTCGCCGAGCCGGGCCGTGAAGTCGCCGGAGAGCACTTCGGCATCGCTGAACAGCCGCTGCGTGTAATAGCCTTTGTAGCGGAGATACCCGATGGCGGGGTTGGACTCCTCGTACCCTTTCGGGGCGCGTCTGGTCGCTGCCGACGGCAGCACCCCCT
Source organism: Chlorobiaceae bacterium (assembly GCA_016931495.1). Classification (GTDB taxonomy): domain Bacteria; phylum Bacteroidota; class Chlorobiia; order Chlorobiales; family Chlorobiaceae; genus Chlorobaculum. Next base: position 13,033 of record JAFGER010000014.1, read on the forward strand.
CCGGAAAGCAGGCAAGCAGTTCGGGGGCGGTAGCGATGGAGCGCCACTGCTCGAAGTGCGAATCGATGGCCTGGCGGGTCCGGGCCAGCACCGGCGCTTCGGGCAGGTACAGTCCGCCGCCTCCGAACGACTCCCCCGGCTCGACATGCAGATAGTAGCCCGCCAGCGGCCCTTTCCTTCCCCCCTTGCTCACGTAGGCAAAAAAGCCGGTTTTGTATGGCGTTTTGTCTTTCGAGAAGCGAACGTCACGGTAGATGCGCATGATGCATGATTTCGGATCGGGCATCACTTCGGCGATGGCGTCGTCGAAGCTGGCGAGCGCCCGGATGAAGCTGGCGACCGTGTCGAAGAAATCGTCGGCAGCCTGCTGGTAGCGCGGGCGGTTGGCCTCGAACCACTCCCGGTTGTTGTTGGCCTTGAGTTCTGCGAGGAAGTCGAGCGTGAGTTGCGTGATCATGGCAAAAGCTGGACTTTGTGGACGAGATGGGCGGCTTGGACAGGAAAGAAAGGCGCGCTGTCCGGCGCTCAGAACATCGAGTGAGCGCCGAGTTCCTGCCCGGCGAGGCCCTCTTTGAGCGCGCGCTGGTAGAAGTCGCGCAGGGTTTCGGTGCCGTATGAGGGCGTGGCGTCGGCGTCGTAGCGCTTCTTTACCGGATCCCACACGAGCATCGATTCGGAACAGTAGTACTTGCCGATACGCGCGAACTCCGCTTTTTCGGCAAATGATGGCAAGAACTTCGAGATAAGAGTGAGCACCGGAATGATGATGTCGAATATCTGGATCGGCATCTTTTTGAGCTTTGGCTCGCGGCCCAGCAGCTCGAAGAGCATCAGCGCCTGGTCGAGGTTGGTCACCGGCTCCCCCGGCCCGCCGATGGGCAGAATCTTGTTCCGCTTCTCCGGATCTTCGAGGCAATCGGCGATGAAGCGGGCCAGGTCGCCCTCGCTGATCGGTTTGCACGCCGTGAGCTTGCCGTCGCCGAACATGACGTACGGCTTGCCGTTTTTAACCTTCTCGATCTGCCCGGCAATCGACTTGAAGAAGGCCGTCGGACGAACGATGGAGTACGTCACGCCGGACTCCCGCAATTCCTTTTCAAGCTTCAACTTGGCTCGCTGAAACTCCAGCATCGGCTTCTGCACGCAGATGGCCGAGAGCAGCACGAACTGGCTGATGCCCGCCACAATGCCCGCGTCGAGCGAATTGCGCGTCGCCTGGTAATCGATGTCCCACGAATCCTTGATGCCGCCATTGCGCGAAGTCAGGCACGACACCACGGCATCGAAGTGCTCGCCCCGGATGCCGTCGCGCAAGAGTGACTCCATGCTCGAAACGTCGCCAAAACGCACCTCCGAACCCTTGAGTTCCCGGCGGGTTTGCTCCTCGGTCGTCGAGGCGTTCACGCCGGAGCGCGGGCGGGCGAAGCTGACCACATCGTAACCTCTCGAAACCAGCTCCCGAACAACGAACTTGCCGATATAGCCGGTTGAGCCCACAACGAAAACACGCTTCATTTGCTGCTTTCCACTCTTTTCAGCCGGAACAGATGAGGTCATCAATGGTCGATAATTTTGAACATTGCCGAAAGCCGGGACAGAGATCGATTATACAGCTAAAATCATGATTTTGAAACCCTTGGATGAGATTCACCGAGTCGCCATTACGCATCATGAGGCGGTCTGGACTCTGGATTTTTCTTTTTGACTTCGGTGTTACATTCAACATAAAGCAATAAGGGCACCTCTAAAAACTTATTGCGCGTCACGATTGCTGCGCTGGGTGGTGCTCGAAATCCTCACGTACTCCGTGTACGCTCCGGTTTCTGCGCTCCAGCCGCCTTGCACTCGGGCCGCTCATGACACT
>JAFGER010000015.1 GCA_016931495.1 Chlorobiaceae bacterium
AAAGTGTCATGAGCGGCCCGAGTGCAAGGCGGCTGGAGCGCAGAAACCGGAGCGTATACGGAGTACGTGAGGATTTCGAGCACCACCCAACGCAGCAATCGTGACGCGCAATAAGTTTTTAGAGGTGCCCTAAGCTCGATTGATAATGCTGGTCTGTCGGCTTCGGGTTTGAATGATGATGAAATTATCGGGGAGTTGCCCCGATATTCAAAAAGAGGATATTCCAGCTACCCTCGAACATGCCAGCCAGCGGGCTGGACATCCCGTTCTGGCGGTCTGAAGCCTGTCACGCCGCTCATGCGACGACAGCTCCGTCCGGCTTGGTTGCCATCCCTCTTCCCGAAAATCCCGGTAAACATCGGTAACTCAAGCTCTTCGACTCTTTCCCGATTTTTGTACTTTTCATGCAGGGCATGTTGATCCAACCTGTGTTAAAACATTATGAAAATCGGGATTTCCTGTCATCATACGTATGGCGGAAGCGGGGCGGTGGCTACCGAGTTGGGCAAGGCGCTGGCGATGAAGGGCCACACGGTGCACTTTTTCAGCCAGGCGGCTCCGTTCAGGCTCGGGCTTTACTCCAAGAACATCTTCTGCCACGAGGTGGAGGCGATGCACTATCCGCTGTTCGAGAGTCCGTTTTACTCGCTGGCGCTGGCCTCCAAAATTGCCGAGGTAGCGTTTTACGAAGAGCTTGATGTGGTGCACGCTCATTACGCCATTCCGCACGCAATCAGCGCCGTACTGGCTCGCCAGATGCTTGAGGAGCGCTGCCCCGAGTCGCAGTGCTTCCGGATCGCCACCACGCTGCACGGCACCGACATCACCATTGTCGGGGCCGACAAGAGCATGAAGGATGCGGTGCGGCTGGCAATCAACAAGTCGGATGGCATCACGGCGGTTTCGGGGTATCTGAAAGACGAGACGGTCAGGATGTTCAATCCGAGCAAGCCGGTCGAGGTGATCCACAATTTTGTCGATACCTCGCTGTTCCGGCGTCAGCCTGCAAATCGCTCGAAGGAGATGCTGGGGCTGGACGGCGGCAGGGTGGTGATCCACATCTCGAATTTCCGCCCGGTCAAGCGCATCATGGATGTACTTGCGGTGTTCGAGCGCATCCAGCGCGACATCGAGGCTACGCTGCTGCTGGTGGGTGACGGGCCGGACCGCAGCGAGGCGGAGAACTGGGTGCGGCAGCACGGCGTCGGCGGCAGGGTGCGCTTCCTCGGAAAGCTCGACGACATCGTGCCGCTGCTCTCCATCGCCGACCTGATGCTCATGCCGAGCAACGTCGAGTCGTTCGGCCTCGCGGCGCTCGAAGCGATGGCGTGCGGCGTGCCGGTGGTGGTGACCGACGCGGGCGGTTTTCCGGAGTTCGTGCGGCAGGGGATCGACGGCTTCCGCCATCCGCACGGCGACATCGAAGGAATGAGCCGGAGTGCGCTTTCGATTCTGCGCGACGACGAGGTGTGGCGGCGTTTTTCGGAGGCCGCCGTAAACCAGGCAGGGCGATTCGAGACCGCCCTGAAGGTTGGGGAATACGAAGCGTTTTACCGCAGGCTCATTGAAGAGGCCCGCGAGCGCAAGAGATAATCAGTCTCGCTCGATGGTCTTACTGCGAGCAGCCTGTCTGACTTTCCTGCCACTCATTCCCGTCGTGGCGAATTCCGACTTGTCGGGACCGATAGCGCACACGCCCCCTGAACTTGATTTTCCTGGCTAATCATTCTCAACTGTAGGGGCAGACCTGCGTGTCCGCCCTGATGTCATGTCAATCGTACCAATGTCTCGTATCAGCCGTCATTGCTTCTCCTGACTTGTCGGGAAAAGCAATCCATGCGCATGTATCGTGAAGATAGATTACCACATCGCTATGCTCTTGGCAAGACGTAGCGAAGAATCCGGGTTCATCGTAAAATATCGATAACTGACTAATCCGAAATATTTTACGTGACTTTTCGGATTCTTCGCCCCGACTGACGTCGGGACTCAGAATGACAGGGAAAGCAAACGACTTACCAATAAGACAAGCACACTTCTCCTCAATAGCGCTTGGTCGAGAGCAGCACGGAGCGGTAGTTTTCGAGGTCTTCGAGCACCGCGCCGGTGCCGCGCGCCACGGCGGTCAGCGGATCATCACTGATGTGCACCGTCAGCTTGGTCTCCTCGTTGATCTTCTTGTCAAGCCCCTTGATGAGCGCGCCACCACCGGCCAGGAAAAGGCCGCGGTCGAGGATGTCCGCCGACAGCTCCGGCTTGGTGACTTCGAGGCTCTTCTTGACCGAGGTGATGATCTGGCTGATCGGCGTCGCGATGGCCTCGCGGATGGTCGCGGAGTTGATTTCGCGCTCCTCCGGAAGGGCGGTCACCAGGTTGCGGCCACGCACCATCATGGTCAGCTCCTTGTCGAGCTTGTAGGCCGAGGCGATCCTGATTTTCACCTCTTCGGCGGTGCGTTCGCCGATGGCCAGGTTGTAGGCCTTGCGGAAGTGGCGGATGATGGCGTTGGTGATGTCCGTGCCAGCCACGCGCAGCGATTCGCCCGAAGCGATGCCGCCAAGCGAGATGACCGCTATTTCGGTGGTGCCGCCGCCGATGTCAACGATCATGTTGCCCATCGGCTCCTTGACGTCGATGCCGATGCCGATTGCGGCTGCCATCGGTTCGGCGACGAGGTAAACCTCCTTGGCGCCGACGTGCTCCGCCGAGTCGCGCACGGCCCGTTTCTCCACCTCGGTGATGCCGGACGGAATGCCGATCACCATGCGGCGGATGCCGAGCGAGAACTGCTTTTTGGTCTTGTTGATGAGGCCGCGGATCAGCTCTTCGGTTGCCTCGTAGTCGGCGATGACGCCGTTGGCCAGCGGTTTGATGGTGACGATGCCGGGGTGCGTTTTTTCGTGCATCAGGAGGGCGTCGTGGCCGATGGCGACCACCTTGCCGGTATTGCGGTCACGGGCGACGATGGACGGCTCGTTGAGCACGACGCCCTTGTTGCGGATGAAAATGAGAGTGTTGGCTGTTCCGAGATCGATGGCGATGTCTCTGAACAGGTTACCGAAAAAGCTCATGATGAGTAAAAATCTTGGTATGGTGCATAGAGGCTTGAAATGAGCTTTTTTCCGGGCAGGTTGAAGACGTGGTGTTCTGTGCGGTTGCGGCGTCGTCCCGAAGCGTTTCGGGATTTCGCCTGTTCAGCTCATGGCACGTATTCAGGGAGCCCTTCAGGCTGGATTCCAAGAGTTTCAAATGAAGTCTAAAAGTACTTAATGGAACCTTTTTTTCAAATGAAAACATGGGGCGCGCAATCCTCTTTTCACGGGCTCTTTCAGCGCATTCCGCAAGCGGCGGGGTTTCGTTTCAGTGAGGTATTGATTACATTGCAAGTCATGAAAAAATGCTCCGCAAGCGGGGCTCTCATTGTAAAATCACCGAACCAGCCGTGCTAACGATCTATACTTTTCCCCAGGACGAAGCAGCCCTCAAAGAACAGCTCAACCGGACGGTGTCGTTTGATTCCGACGCGCAGAGGACGGTCGATGAAATCCTGCACCGCGTCAGGACGGAGGGAGACGCCGCCGTGCTCGACTACACCGAGCGCTTCCAGGGCGTGCGGCTCAGCGACATGCGCGTGCCGGAGGCGGAGATCGATGCGGCATACGCGGAGTCCGATCCGGAGTTCATCGCCATTCTCGAAGAGGCGTTCACGAACATCACGGCATTCCACCGCAACGAGGCGGAAAAGAGCTTTTTCTACGAGCAGAAAGGCGGCGTGATTCTCGGCCAGCGCGTCACGCCGATGGAGAAGGCGCTGCTCTACGTGCCCGGCGGCAAGGCGGCCTATCCGTCCTCCGTGCTGATGAACGCCGCGCCTGCGCAGGTGGCTGGAGTGGATGAAATCTACATGACTACGCCCTGCGATGCGGAAGGTAAAGTCAACCCGCACATTCTCGCCGCGGCGAAGGTCGCAGGTATCACGAGCGTTTACCGGCTCGGCGGGGCGCAGGCCGTAGCGGCCTTCGCGTTCGGCACGGCGTCGATTCCGAAGGTGGACATCGTCACCGGCCCCGGTAATAAATATGTCGCGCTCGCCAAGAAGCAGGTGTTCGGCCACGTTGCCATCGACAGCATCGCCGGGCCGTCCGAGGTGGTGGTGATCGCCGACGCGGGCGCGGAGCCGGAGTTTATTGTGATGGACATGTTCGCCCAAGCCGAGCACGATCCCGACGCATCGGCGGTGCTCATCACCCCATCCGCCGAGCTTGCCGCCGCAGTGCAGGAGACCGCTGCTCGCCTCGCGGGCACGATGCTGCGCGGCGAGGTGATCACCAAAGCATTGACGGACAATGGCGCGATTGTCGTGACCGGCTCGATGCAGGAGGCGTGCCGCGTGTCGGACATGATCGCCCCCGAACACCTCGAACTGCACGTGGACAATCCGTGGGAGATTCTGCCCGATCTGCGTCACGCCGGAGCGATCTTCATGGGGCCGTGGTCGTGCGAGACGGTCGGCGACTACTTCGCCGGTCCGAACCACACGCTGCCGACCAACGGCACGGCGCGTTTCTTCTCGCCGCTCTCGGTGCGCGACTTCGTCAAGCACACCTCCATCATCGCCTGGTCGAAGAGCGAGCTGGGCCGCGCTGGCGAGAAGATCGCCCGTTTCGCTGACCACGAAGGCCTTCAAGCCCACGCCGAGGCGGTGCGCGTCAGACTGAAAAAGCTATGAGGGTCGAGGAGTTCGATTACACCCTTCCCGAAGAGCGCATCGCAACGTACCCGCCAGCCGAACGAGGCTCGACGCGGCTGATCGTGCTCGACCGGGTGGCGCAGTCGATCACCCATTCGGCGTATGCTTCGTTGCACGAGCGGCTCCATCCGGGCGACTTGCTGGTGCTGAACAACAGCAAGGTGATCCGCGCGCGCCTCATCGCCCACAAGCCAACTGGCGCGCGCATCGAGCTGATGCTGCTCGAAAAGCACGAAGGCGAGCAGAACCTCGCGCTCTACCGCGGACGGCTGAAGGTCGGCGACCGTTTGCTGGCGCACGGCGTCGAGTTGGTCGTTGAAGCGCTGCCCGACCACGGCGTCGCACGGCTCTCCTGCGAGACGGCGAACCTCGCCGAGCTGTTCGAGGCGCACGGCTCCGTGCCGATTCCGCCCTACCTCAAGCGCGACGCGGAGGAGCTTGACCGCGAACGCTACCAGACCGTTTTTGCCGAACTCCCCGGCTCCGTGGCCGCGCCGACCGCGTCGCTGAATCTGACGGACGAGCTGCTCGAAAAGATCAGGGCAAAAGGCGTCGATGTCGCCCACGTCACGCTGCACGTCGGCCTCGGCACTTTCCTTCCGATCCGCTCCGAGACCTTCGAAGAGCACGTCATGCACCGGGAGTTCTACAACATCCCGGAATCGACCGCCCGCATGATCGGCGAAGCCAAAGCCTCCGGCGGGCGCGTCGTTGCCGTCGGCACCACCGTCACCCGCGCGCTCGAACACGCCGCGCCCCGCCTGTTCGATAGCGGCTTTTCGCAGGAGCTGAGTGGCGAGGCTGACATCTTCATCTATCCCGGTTACGAGTTCAAAATCATCGACGCCCTGCTCACCAACTTCCACGCCCCCCGCTCCACCGTGCTTATGCTCACTGCCGCTTTCGCCGGAAAAGAGCTGCTCAGGCGAGCCTACCAGGAAGCCCTCGACCGCGACTACCGCTTTCTCAGCTACGGCGACAGCATGTTTATCAGTTGACAGTTGATAGTTGACAATGGATAATTATGTCCGTAGGACCGAACGGTATTCGCTCGAATGCGCTGTCGGGTTCGGGTTCATTCCGTTGGCGCCTGCGCAGGCTTTCGTAACGGCTCTTCCGAAAAAAATGGCTGCGTGCTCCTTGTGTGCGCATTTGTGCTAAAAATCTTAACTCTCAGTCTTTTTCGTCCTCAAAAAGTTTGATGTCTCGGGGCGTCCTTGTTCTCCGATTTTTGCAATTCTTTTTTCGTGACGTTATTTTAATGCTTTGCCTTTTTTCAGGCAAAGACCATTCCGGCATTTACCGTTCGCCGTAATTACCATCTGAATCATCACACATCAATCATTCAAGGGAGATCATACGAATGAGTCTCATCAGTGAGTATCGCGCCCATACAGAGGAGCGCGCAAAACTCGGTATTCCGCCGCTTCCGCTGACCGCCGCGCAGTCGGTCGAGCTGATCGCGCTGCTCAAGCAGAACCCGATCCAGGAGCAGGAGTATCTTGTCGATCTGTTCGTGAACCACATCAGCCCCGGCGTGGACGATGCCGCGCTTGAAAAAGCCGCGTTCCTCGACGCCGTCATTCGCGGCGAGGCGACCTGTGCTGCCATTGATGCAGTCGAGGCTGTGCGCATTCTCGGCACCATGCTCGGCGGCTACAACGTCAAGCCGATGATCGATGCGCTCTCCAGCGCCGACAAAGCTGTTGCCGAAGCCGCCGCTCTGGCTCTGAAAAAGACGCTGCTCGTTTACGATTCATTCGACACGGTGGTCGAGCTCTCCAAAACCAACAGCTACGCCAAAGAGGTGCTCGAATCGTGGGCCAATGGCGAATGGTTCACCTCGAAGCCGACCCTGCAGGAAAAGATGACCCTCACGGTCTTCAAGGTTCCGGGCGAAACCAACACCGATGATCTCTCGCCCGCCAGCGAAGCCTTCACCCGCAGCGATATTCCGATGCACGCCCTCAGCATGCTCGGCTCCAAGATGGATGACCCGATCGGCACCATCGCCAAGCTCAAGGAAAAAGGCCATCCGCTCGCCTACGTCGGTGACGTGGTTGGCACCGGCTCCAGCCGCAAGTCGGGCATCAACTCGGTGCAGTGGCACCTTGGCGAGGACATTCCCGCCGTGCCGAACAAGCGCACCGGCGGCGTGGTGATCGGCGGCATCGTGGCTCCGATCTTCTTCAACACCGCCGAAGACTCCGGCGCGCTGCCGATCCAGGCCGACGTGACCTCGATGGAGATGGGCGATGTGATCGACGTCTATCCCTTCAAAGGCACCATCGAGAAGAACGGTGAAGTGATCTCCACCTTCTCGCTCGAACCCAACACGCTGGCCGACGAAGTTCGCGCTGGTGGCCGTATTCCGCTCATCATCGGACGCAACCTCACCCGCAAGGCTCGCAAGGTGCTCGGCCTCGGCGAAGAGTCGATCTTCAGCCGCCCCGAGCAGCCCGCCGATACCGGCAAAGGCTACACGCTGGCGCAGAAAATGGTCGGCAAGGCGTGCGGCCTCGCAGGCGTTCGCCCCGGCATGTACGTCGAAGCCGAGACCCTCACCGTCGGCTCGCAGGACACCACCGGCCCGATGACCCGTGACGAAATCAAGGAGCTTGCCGCGCTCAGCTTCAGCGCCGACCTCTTCATGCAGAGCTTCTGCCACACGGCGGCCTACCCGAAACCCTCCGACGTGAAGATGCACCGCAGCTTGCCGTACTTCATCATGAGCCGCGGCGGCGTGGCGCTCAAGCCGGGCGACGGCGTCATCCACACCTGGCTGAACCGCATGGTGCTTCCCGACACGCTCGGAACCGGCGGCGACTCGCACACCCGCTTCCCGATCGGCTGCTCCTTCCCGGCAGGTTCCGGCCTGGTCGCCTTCGCGGGCGTGACCGGCACCATGCCGCTCAACATGCCCGAATCGGTGCTCGTGCGCTTCAAGGGCGAACTCCAGCCCGGCATCACGCTCCGCGATCTGGTCAACGCCATCCCGTACGTCGCGATCAAAAAAGGTCTGCTGACCGTCGAGAAGAAGGGCAAAAAGAACATCTTCGCCGGTAAAGTGCTGGAAATCGAGGGCTTGCCGCAGCTCAAGGTCGAGCAGGCCTTCGAGCTTTCCGACGCCTCCGCCGAGCGTAGCGCCGCGGCCTGCACGGTTCGCCTCGACAAGGAGCCGGTGATCGAGTACCTCGAATCGAACGTCAAGCTGCTTGGTCAGATGATCGAAGAGGGCTACGGTGACGCCGAAACCATCAAACGCCGCATCGGCAAGATGGAGGAGTGGCTGGCAAAGCCGGAGCTGCTGGAGCCGGATGCCGACGCCGAGTACGCGGCGGTGATCGAGATCGACATGAACGAAATCACCGAGCCGATCCTGGCCTGCCCGAACGATCCGGACGACGTGGCCACCCTCAGCGAAATTCTCGCCGACCAGAAGCGCCCGAAACACATCGACGAAGTGTTCGTGGGAAGCTGCATGACCAACATCGGCCACTTCCGCGCGCTTGGCGAAGTGCTGCGCGACAAGGGTCAGTCGAAGGCCAAGCTCTGGGTTGTGCCGCCGACCAAGATGGACATGAAGAAGCTCATCGAAGAGGGTTACTACGCCATTTTCGGCACCGCAGGCGCTCGCACCGAGGTGCCCGGCTGCTCGCTCTGCATGGGCAACCAGGCCCGCGTGGCGGACAACGCCGTGGTCTTCTCGACCAGCACGCGCAACTTCGACAACCGCATGGGCAAAGGCGCCCAGGTCTATCTCGGCTCCGCCGAACTGGCCGCGGTCTGCGCCCTGCTCGGCGAGATTCCGACCAGAGAAAAGTACATGGAGGTCGTCGGCTCGCTCTCTGCGAACAGCGACAAGGTCTATCGTTACCTGAACTTCCATCAGGTGAGCGCCGAAGAGCTGGAAATGCTTGTCGATTGACAAGGCCTTAACGCTTCTGCTCCGGCGCCTCAGGATCGGAGCAGGAAAGCTCTCCGAAGCATGAACAACGCCTCCACAGCGCTCGCAGTGATGCGCCGCCGTGGAGGCGTTGCTGTTTATTTTTTTGACTGCGTCAACTCACCTGCGACAGACCGGTTGATGGCGGAAAGCTGCCATCCGGAAAGATTCCAGGACTTCAGGAGTTACGCCCTGCGGGCAAGTTCACACAATTAATGAAAAGAGGCTTTTTTTGTCGGCGGCTTGAAATTTTGAGAATATTGCGTCATGATTTCGTTGTGGTGGTTGTATGGCGTATTATAGTAGAATATAATTCGTAAAAAAAAAGCGCTAAATCATGATGCAGAACCCAGTGTGTTTTTTTGAAAACTCTCTCTTTTTGATTATCATTTAAGAGCTGAACAAGCTGTAACAATCTTTTATCTGACAATCTAACTGCATTCGAATCATGAAAAAGCTTTTCGTGTTCATGTTCCTCCTGAGCTCTGTCTCCTTCGTTGGTTGCGCCCAGAAAACCGAAGCTCCGGTGGAAGAGGCTGCTCCGGCTGAAGCTCCGGCAGAAACCGCAGCTCCTGCTGAAGAGGCTGCTCCTGCCGAGCAGGCTGCTCCTGCTGAAGAGGCTGCTCCTGCTGAGGCCGCTCCGGCTGAAGCTGCTCCGGCTGAAGGCGCTGCCAAGTAATTCCTCTCAGGAAGAGCTTAAATGGAAAAGAGACAGAGGCAACTCTGTCTCTTTTTTTTATCCCTCCCGTTGTGATTTTTGCTATCCCCGTTTCAAAAGCATCGACCGCTCTCTTTTCGTCGCCCGATATGCCCTGTTCATCATTCCCGATCTGCCTCGGGACGGGTTATTCTTTTGTCAGCAAAATTTAACCCGAGAACGCGCTCCTTTCAGGAGCAATCCCCATAACTACATACAGAAAGAGACGATGAGGAACGTCATGCTTCCGGGATTGATGGGGCTCATTTCCTGCGACAGGACATGCTCCCGTGAGCGGGATTGTTATGAATACCGGGATCGAGACCGCAGGGATGAGGATCGCAAAAAAGATGAGGATCGAAATGACAGTGACAGGGATCACGATCACCTCCGGGTTCACAAAGAATAGTGCGGATGACAATGAAAAGCCGCCCCGGTTTTCCGGAGGCGGCTTTTTTTCTGATGACCTGAGCACGTCGATCTCAGGCGAGATCGAAGCGGTCGAGGTTCATCACCTTGTTCCATGCGGCCACAAAGTCGCGGACGAACTTCTCCTGCGCGTCGTCGCTTCCGTAAACCTCCGCGATGGCGCGGAGCCTTGCGTTCGAGCCGAAGATCAGGTCAACGCGCGTGGCCGTCCATTTCGCTTCGCCGGTTTTGCGGTCGCGGCCCTCGAAGGTGTCGTGCTCTTTCGATGCCGGTTTCCACTCCGTGCCCATGTCGAGCAGGTTGACGAAAAAGTCGTTGGTGAGCGTTTCGGGGCGTTTGGTGAACACGCCGTGTTGCGACTTGCCAAAGTTGGCGTTCAGCACGCGCAGACCGCCGATGAGCACGGTCATTTCCGGCGCGGTGAGGGTCAGCAACTGCGAGCGGTCAATGAGCATCTCCTCCGCCGACACGCTGTATTTTTGTTTGGCGTAGTTGCGGAAGCCGTCGGCTCTCGGTTCGAGCACGGCGAAGGAGTCCGCGTCGGTTTGCTCCTGCGTGGCGTCGGTGCGGCCCGGCGTGAAGGGGACGGCGACCTCGCTGCCTGCGCGTTCGGCGGCCTCTTCGACTCCTGCGCATCCGGCCAGCACGATCAGGTCGGCGAGCGAAACCTTCTTTCCATCTTTCCGTTCGCCGTTGAACGCCTCGCGAATCTCTTCGAGTTTCCCCAGAACCTTGTGCAGTTGCTCCGGCTGGTTGACCTCCCACTCCTTTTGCGGAGCGAGCCGGATGCGCGCGCCGTTCGCGCCGCCGCGCTTGTCCGAACCTCGGAAAGTTGAGGCCGATGCCCAGGCGGTCGAGACCAGTTCCGCAATCGACAGGCCGGAGGCGAGCACCCGTTTTTTGAGTTCCGCGATGTCGTCAGCATCGATCAGCTCGTGATCGACCGGCGGCACCGGGTCCTGCCAAATCAAGTCCTCATCCGGCACTTCAGCGCCGAGATAGCGCGATTTCGGCCCCATGTCGCGGTGCGTCAGCTTGAACCACGCCCGCGCGAACGCATCGGCGAACTGGTCGGGGTGTTCGTAAAAGCGCTTCGAGATCGGCCCGTAGATCGGGTCCATGCGCATCGCCAGATCGGCGGTGGTCATCATGGTCGGCACGCGCTTCGACGGGTCGTGCGCCGCCGGGGCGAGGTCTTCTTCGGCCACATCTTTCGGCTTCCACTGATACGCTCCGGCGGGGCTTTTGGTCAGCTCCCACTCGTAGCGGTAGAGCATTCCGAGATAGCCCATGTCCCAGTGGATCGGGTCGGGCGTCCACGCGCCTTCCAGACCGCTCGTCATGGTTTCATCCCCCTTGCCGCAGCCGTAGCCGCTCTTCCAGCCGAGTCCCTGCTCCTCGATGGGCGCGGCTTCAGGTTCCGGCCCCACCAGCTTCGGATCGCCAACGCCGTGGCACTTGCCGAAAGTGTGCCCGCCCGCGACGAGCGCCACGGTCTCCTCGTCGTTCATCGCCATGCGCGCGAAGGTTTCGCGGATGTCCTTGCCCGCCAGAACCGGATCGGGCTTGCCGTCAGGCCCTTCGGGATTGACGTAGATCAGCCCCATCTGCACGGCGGCCAGCGGGTTTTCGAGATCGCGCTCGCCAGAGTAACGATTGTTGCCGAGCCACTCGACCTCCTTGCCCCAGTAAATATCCTCCTCCGGCTCCCAGATGTCCTCGCGTCCGCCGCCGAAGCCGAAGGTTTTGAAACCCATCGATTCGAGGGCGCAGTTGCCGGTGAGAATCATGAGGTCGGCCCAGGAGAGTTTTTTGCCATACTTCTGCTTGATCGGCCAGAGCAGGCGGCGCGCCTTGTCGAGGTTCGCGTT
>JAFGER010000016.1 GCA_016931495.1 Chlorobiaceae bacterium
AGCGAGTGGTAGCGGGTGGCGGTGAAGGGGTTCGGAATGCCGCGGAACATCCCCTGCCCATCGTGATAGACCTCGGAGGTCTTGCCGTGCATGATCTGCCCGGCGCGGATGACCTTGCCGCCGAGCGCCTCGCCGATGGCCTGGTGGCCAAGGCAGACGCCGAGCAGCGGAATTTTGCCCTTCGCGGCATTGATGAGCGCAATGGAGATTCCAGCGTCGGCGGGCGTTCCCGGCCCCGGAGAGATGACGATCTTCTCCGGCTTCAGCGCGAGAGCTTCTTCGACGGTGAGTTCGTCGTTCCGGTACACCGCGACTTCGGCTCCGAGTTCGCCGATGTACTGGACAAGGTTGTAAGTAAACGAGTCGTAATTGTCTATAACAAGAATCATGAGAGCACGTAAAACACTATTATTTAGATACTTACAGAATTTCTTCCAGATGACCGCCGCATCGACACCTCGTCGGCACCGCTGGCGAACTTCAAGGCGCAATATAGTTCCGTTTAGCCTCGAAACTCAAATGTGTTTGTTGGGTTGGGGCTAGAGTACCACGAAATGCTGGGAGTGAGAAGCGAGGCTTTGGATTGATAAGCAATTTGAACAAAAGACGAATGGAGCGTAATACATGTACGTTTTTTTGAAGTGTTCTTTATACTATTAATTTTCTAATAATCTCAATTAAGTTTGTCATTTTAGCTTTTCCATCGCTTTCATCTTTCAGGTTGACTAGTTTCGCCGTTTCTCTTGCAATTAGGTTTTTAGAACTACTACCAAGCGTTTCAACTATGTTACTTTCAATTTCAGCATAGTCTGCAAACGAAGCTTTCATTGTCGTCTCAAAATCTGTACCAAAAACACAGAAGCGATCAGAAATAGACCATTTTTCAACTCCTAAGATCGCCTCTAAATCCTCATCTTTTATACCGATTGCTTTTAGTGCGTCTTTACGTTTAAAACCACTTGCATCATCTTGCTTATAATCATTATCAAAACAAATAAATGTAGGTATTTGGTATAAAGTAAAAAGTCGCCACCACTTTGCAAGGTTACCCTTCCCACCAACACCAATAATTTCAACACCAAATTCTGTTGGATCAAAACCAAGTCTTTCAAAATAAACCGGCAACGCTAACTCCTCTGTCGGCCCTTCAACAAGAATAATTTTATTTGCAAAATAACCTGAAAGTATATGCGAGGTCGAATTATTAGCATAAAAAGGAATAATAGTTTCCTTTTTTGTCTTTTGTGGATTAGAGCCCTTATCAATACAATGCTTAAACAAAGATGTTGCGTTATGGCTTATATTGTAAGTCGTCTCTTTATCTTTACGAATCAAGTTGATACCCTCAATGTAATTTAAGTCTACAAAATATGGGCTATGCGTAGTTAATATGATCTGCAAACCATCTTCGGCCATTTTAAACATTTTCTTAGCCAACCATTTTTGAGCCAAAGGATGCAAATGCGCTTCAGGCTCATCAAGAATAAAAATCAAACCTTGCCCTAAAAAAGATTGTGCATAAGCATGCGCAAATGACAAAGCTAAAATTTGTTGTTGACCAGTCCCTAATTCTTCAAATGCTCTTGTTTGTCCGTCTTCAGTAGGATGAACCCTTAATGTTTTAAAATAATTGCTTGGGTCATATGCAGAAAAATCGAAGGCTAAAGCATGAGTCATATTTGAAAGCATTTCACCAGCAATTGCAGACATATTTGAATTGAACAAGCTAAACTCTTCGACCTCTAAAAACGTGGTTTTTATATCATCAAAAAATTTTTTTAATTTACTGACTCGGCCTTCATCCTCCGTTAACTTATCATGAAATGCCTTAGCAACTCTTGAGAGCAAAGTGTTTTTATTCGAATAACCAAGTTGATAATTAAGATTTTGTTCAGAATTAACAACAACACAAAGCAACTCTTCTCTCAAATCATTCCTCACATAGGGATTTTCACAACCGTCATCGCCTTGAGTAGCGACAAACTCTGTTTCTTTATTTTTTGTTGCTCTAAAGGAAAATCCACTACAAGGATGTGACCTACCATTTTTTTTTAATAACCCACTTAATCCTGAAACTTCGGCCTTAATAACTATTTCACAGCTTGGATTCCTCTGAAAAAAGTCGTAATCATCAAGCTTTTTATATTTTGGATGAAATTCACCAAACATTAATTCAATAGCACGAATTACATTTGATTTTCCAGCATTGTTTTCACCGATAAAAATCAATGGCTTTTTATCCGGGAAATGAATTGTTATAGGAATTTCGCCAATCGACCTGAAATTTTCGATTGTTATTTTAGTTAGTCTTGGCATAATACCAATTTTGATAGTTTCCTGTATTCGATTGGACAGATCCGCATAAAGGTGCTTGCGTGGGGCATTTTTTGTAGGGGAAAAGGGAATTCTGCCTTACCATTTTAGCCAACACTTAACGCAAAAACAAGATATTCGTAAAACCCGTAGCAAACAAGAGCGCGGCGTATTTTTGCTCTGTCAGATCGGAATTGATCCGGCGCACGCCATGCGCCCGTACAAGGAATGATTATCTGTCGTGGTTGTGTAGGGGCGACCGGCCGGTCGCCCCTACGGAGAATCATCAATAATTGGCGGGCTGAATGAAGAAGGGCAGACACACAGGTCTGCCCCTACAAAAAGATGGTCAATAGCTATGCGACAACCTACCGCCCACTCTGCTGCGCGGCGGTGCAGAACATCGCCTCGTAGGCGGCGCTCATCTCAACCTTGCGGCGGGCCATCACCTTTCGCGCCGTCTCGACGGCTTTGTCGATTTCGTAGGCTCCAGCGCCGGATTTGCCGTCACCCCAGCAGAATGAGGGCACATACTTTGCCGGGATGTCGTTGCCGAAGATGTTCGAGGAGGTGCCGACCACCGTGCCGGTGTTGAAGCGGGTGCCGATGGAGCATTTCGAGTGCTCGCCCATGAGCAGGCCGAGGAACTGCTGGCCGGTCTTCATTTTCCCGTGCGCGGTCTCGATGCTCACCGGGCTGTAGTTGTTCTTGAGGTCGGAGGTGTCGGTGCCCGCGCCGAGGTTGCACCAGCTCGAAATGTAGGAGTGGCCGAGGAAGCCGTCGTGCTGCTTGTTGGAGAACGGCTCCATGATCGAATCCTCGATCTCGCCGCCCGCCTTCGCGCCACCGCCGATGCAGACGTTGCTGTAAATCCTCGCGCCGCTCTTCACCCTCGCGCCCGGCGCGACGAACACGTTCTCCATCAGCAGCGCCAGCGGCTCCACCACCGCGCCCGCGCCGACGTGGATGAAGCCGTCGGAAGCGTCGAGCACCGCTCCGGCCTTCACCTCCGCGCCCTTCTCGACGGTGATCGCGGACGGATTGACCAGAATCGCCGACGGGTGCACCTCGCCTTCGATGCGTCCGAAATCGAGAGCCGCGCCATCCTCGCGCATCATCGCCGGGTGCATCGCCACCGGATCCCAGAGATTCTCGATCAGCCGGAAGCCGGTGACTTCGACGCACGAGAACGCGCCAGCCACGACCATGCCATCGATGGTGTCCGGAAACACCGTTCCTGCAAAAGGAAGCGGCTCGGCTTTGGTGCGGCAGAAAAGAAGGTTGCCATTCTGGACGACGGCCTCGCCCGGCCCGATGCGGCCAGATTCGATGAACTGCGTCACCGCCGCATCGCAGATGAGGCGCCCGTTGACGAGCAACACCTCATCTTCCGTTACGCGGTTGACCACCGCGCCGGGGTTACTCTCGCTGAACCACGGCGCGATGTGGCGGCGCAAGTGCCAGCTCACGCCCGTGCCGGAAAAAGCCGCGACGAAACGCTGGCGAAGGGAGTGGCAACCGGTAACCAGGTCATAGACCGGCTTCAGATCGGCAAGTGGTGAAAATCGTGACACTTGCCGGTCTTCAAAGACGATGATTTGCATGGGTCGAACAGGATTGGTTATGACTCCGGCAACAACTCACCGAAGCCGCCGAAGAGAGAAATTGGGTTGTCTCCAAAGGTTTTCCGGAATACCGGCATGGTGAACATCGTCGGCTTTTTCTCTGTCATGCTGAACGAAACGAAAAATCCGGCTTCTTCAGGCAACGCGATCATCATTTGATCAGCAATACCTTACGCGGCTTTTCCGGCTTCTCCGCCCGGCGTTGCCCGACGCGAAGTGACATCAGAAAAAAACCTTTTGCAACCAGCGACCGGAAGGTTACCGGCCGGAGTCATCGTGGTCACAAAGCACGTCAACCGCGCCCGGCACGGCGCGGATGCCGATCGCGCCCCGAACCCGCCCCATCACCTCGCCATCCACGTGCATGAACTCCTCCTCCGGCAGGAACACCTTGACCGAGGAGGCCTTGCGGTAAATCACTTCGGCATCGTGAATCTGGGTGCCTTTGAGGTACTTCAGCACATAGCCCGGCACGCGCCACTTGGGAACGGCTTTCAGGATGCACACATCGAGCAGCCCGTCATAAAGATCGGCGTGCGGCGAAATCCGGAACTTGCCCCCCTCAACCTTGCCGTTGGAAACCGAAAAGGCGAAGACCGCCTCGTCGAGTTCAACCGCGCCCTCGGCAGTATCGAGCGTAATATGCATTTTTGCAGGGCGATAACCCAACAGCACGCTCACCAGCGCCCAGGCGTACGAGAGCTCTCCGCGCAGCCAACGCGCCGACTTGACCGCGCTGGCGATGCGGCCCGTGAAGCCGATGCCGATGGAGTTGACGAACAGGCGCTGGCTGCCGCCGCTGAATTCGACCCGCCCGAGATCGGCCCTCCGGCTGGAGGCCCCGGCGAAGGCGCGGATGCGCTCCTCGTGGCTTTTTTTCGAGGGCTGAAAGCTTTTGAGGAAGTCGTTGGCCGAGCCGACCGGAAGAATGCCGATTTTCACCGGCTGGCCCTCCACGGCGTTCACCACCTCGTTCAGCGTCCCATCGCCACCGCAGGCGATCAGCGTCGCGCCATCGGCGGCGGCGGCGCGGGCAAGTTCGGCGGCGTGCCCCGCAAAGCGCGTCTGTTCGAACGAGGCCCGCTCGAAAAGCGCGAGCGAGCGCCGTATCAGCTCCGCCTTGCCGGCCGCACGCCCCTTGTCGGCGGCGGGGTTGAAGATAAAGGTGACGCTACGGCTCATCCGTCCACCTCATCGTCACCGGTTGCCAAAACCGGGAATTGCCCGCCATCCGGCAAGCCGTGTTCGGAACGCATGGCCGCAAGGATGCCTGTGACGCTCTCCACGAGACGCAGAAGCGTCCGGTCGAAGCCGGCCTCGTCGCCGTAGTAGGGGTCTTCGATCTCTTCGCCCGCGCCGGAACCGGCGAAATCGGTCATCATGTGCACCGCCACCGGACGGCCGCTGAGCGCATCGTGCAGATCACGATAATTCTCGAAATCCATCGCGAAAATCCGGTCGAACCGCTCAAGGTCGAGATCGTGAATGCACTGCGCCCGGATCGATGAAATATCGATTCCATGCCTGCCAGCAGCTTTGATGGCCCGCTCGTCGGGCATCGAGCCGGACTGGTAACAGACCGTTCCCGCCGATGCTGCCTCGAAAAAAGAATCCGCGCCGGTCAATGCAGCCAGATGCAGAAACACCCCCTCGGCCATCGGCGAGCGGCAGATATTTTCATAGCAAACGAAAAGAAACCTTAACGGCATATTTTTTATATCATTAGGGTAACGCTAAAAAACCTGTTGCACGTCCCGGCAATTACGTCGGCTGGCGCTCGAAGCGCCTTGCGCCTGGGCATTCCATCACGCTTTTTCGAGGCGCTCGTGAAGGAAATCATACCGGATATTTTTTTTATAGCAACAATGTCGGATATTTACAGTATAGTAAACTGTATAGATGCAAGGGACACCCCTCTCTCTGCAATACCCAAAGTCCACCATCATGAACAACTGCCCAGTCTCCGGACTTCCAGTAACTGAAAAAGATCATTGGAGTTTCGAAAATCGCCAAGGAAACTATATCAGAAAATACGCCCTGATAGGAGCCGACATTCTGCACGTCCAGGAGATCGCCACTCATCCCGTCATTCCGGAACAGCTCTATACGGCAGACTTCCGCTCCCTGATCACCGAAGAGAACCTCGACGGCAAACAGCTCTACCTCCTGATGGACTGCTCGCCGATCTCCGGTTTGAGCCACTCCTACAAGAAAGAGTTCACCAGCCTGCTGCTCGACCAGGAATCCCCTTTCGCACTGATCGTGCTGTACAATATCTCCCCCGGCGTCCGGCTTCAGTTTGAAATGCTTCAGGCTCTCGAAGGAGCGGTACGCCCGGTCATGCTCGCAGAAAGTTATAATAAGGCCGTAACCTCAATTCTGGAATTCAAATCCGGCGCTGGCGGCCTGATCCCGGAATATGATCCGCAAAGCCTTCAGGAAGCCGCGCTCAAACAGGAATTCCTTGCCGAAGCAGCCGCGATGCTGCTGCGCAACCAGTTCAGCCGGGAGCTGTTCTTTCCGCCCGAAAATCACCCGGCCCGGCCCTATTTCGACATACTCGATCTCATCCGGCAGGAGATGAAAGCCCTCGAAGAGGGGCACCGGCAAACGGCTGAGCGCTTCGAACAGGAGTTCCGCACGCTGTTGGCCAGCAAGAATTCAATGCTCGACGCCCAGGCTGAACTCAACAAAAAGAACGAAGAAAAATTCAAGGACGAGAAGGCCAACCTGCTTTCCAGAATTGCTTCGCTGGAACTGGAAACCACCAGAGTTGCCACCGCAAGTGCCGAAAAAAATGCCGCCTTGCGCTCCGTCTGCGAAATGCTTGGAACCCTCGAACTCGACCCGTCGGCAAAGGAGCAGCTTTCGAACTTCTGCACGCCCATGTTTGAAAACACCAGCACGGCCAGCCTGGTGAACACGGAACTGACGGAAACCGATTCCGCCTTCATCTCGAAACTGCATAAAAGGCACCCCGATCTCAATCAGCGCGAACTGAGAATCTGCCTGCTCATCAAGCTGGATTACCACTCGCGCGACATATCAAGAACCCTCGGCCTGTCAACCAGAGGCATTGAGAGCATTCGCTACCGGCTGCACAAAAAAATCGGCCTCGACAAGCACCGATCCCTCAAAATGTACCTTACCGATCTGGCCACCGAAAGCGCCTGACGCCGGACACGTCAAATCATACGCCATTCTGCTGTTCATCGCCGAAATCATTGGCAATGGGCAGCAGAATCTCAAACTTACGCCTCACACAAAAGCATAAAGTGCAGCATTTTTTTCTTTTTCTCGAAAAGAACAGGGAATCCTTCTGCGCAACAACGAAAAATCATGCGTAGAAAGCGTGAACAATACGTGACAAAATCGTATAATACAGTCAACACCTGTATCAAAACAGTAACTGATTACTTCATGACAGGTGCCATGTCTAACGAAAAACAAGAATGAAGCACCTATGAAAACCTGCCCCGTTTCCCAACTTCCAGTCACCTCGAAACCCAACTGGAAAACCGCACCTGCCGGAGCCGATTACGTCAAGCACCTCGACCTCATCGGCGACAACATACTTCACGCCTACATCAAGTCGGACCATCCGCAAACCCTGTCGTCACTCAGCAACGACATGGTTCAGACCGTTTTCGAGGAGAGCGGACTCTCGGCAAAATCGCCGCTCTATCTCCTCTACAACATGCACAACATCGATAACGTCGCCTACAAGTACAAGCAGGGAATCAACGACGTCATCTATCACTGGGGCCTGAATTTTTCGGTGATCGTTTTCTACAACGTCTCTCCCTCGTGCCAGATTATCATTGAAACCTTTGCCGCGCTGACGCCGAACACCACGACCGTCCTGCTCCGGGATGATTACAAGGATGCGATGAGCACCATCATGGAGTACCGGTCGGGAAAGGCTCCCGAACCGGCGGAGGATCAGGACGCCGATGATGAGGCGGTGATGAGAAAGGAGTTCCTCTCGACGGTCGCCAGAATCTCCTGGCTGAACATGCTCAACCAGAAAGTCTATCTCCCCCCCGCCGACAGCCCGTTTTATCCCTACTTCAAGGCGATCGATCACATGCAGGAAGACCTGAGAGCGCGGGACTCGGAGCATGAGCAGGAGATGGAGCACCTCAAGTCGGACGGCGAACAGAAACTGACCCAGAAAATCATTCAGCTCAATGCACAGGTGGAGCTCGGCAAAAAGGATATCGAGCGCTTCGAGAAGGAAAAAGCCGCGCTGAAATCCAGAATCGCCGCGCAGGATATGGAGCTGACCAGAATTTCGACCGCCATCGGCGAAAAGGCCTCGACCCTGCACAGCATCTGCGACCAGATCAAGAACCTCGACATCGACGCGCAGGTCAAACAGGGCATTCTTGACCAGTGCCACCAGATGATCGAAACGGAACTCACCGAGAAGCGGCTCAAGATGGAGCTGACGGTCGGCGATTCCGAGTTCCTGTCAAAACTCCAGAAACGGCACCCGAATCTCAACCAGCGCGAACTGCGCGTGAGCCTGATGGTGAAGCTCAATTACGATACCCGCGAAATCGCTCGCTCCATCGGCATCTCGACCAGGGGCATGGAGAGCATCCGCTACCGCATGCACCGCAAGCTCGGTCTCGACAAGCACAAATCCATCAAGACCTATCTTGCCGAACTGGCGTCAGAGTCCGTTTAACGCTTTTTCCCTCCAGGCTTTTCAACCTCGGGCGGTCCCGTGCCGCCCCGGTTGGAAGGCATCTTTCCAGATCGAAACCTTGATCGGAATCGATCTCCCCCTGCGCCCCCGCATCAATGCATCACTGATTCCCCAAGGCCACAAAAAATCGCCGCATTCGTACGGACGCATGGCGTGCGCCGGCATGGTTCCGTTGCGCCTGCAAACTCGCAAACACGGGGGAATTGCCCCTACGACAATGAAAATTCAATTCAAAATTTCACAGCCACTGCAGGGGCAGGCCCCTGTGCCTGACCGTCTGCCGTCTGCACACCAGCCATCGATGATCCTCCGTACGGGCGCATGGCGTGCGCCCGCGTATGTCGACATGGTTCCGTTGCGCCTGCAAACGCGCAACCGCAAAGGATTTCCTCCTGCGTCATCGCCGGGCATAGCAGTAAACGCAACCATGCCCGCACGTTCCGTACGCACCGATGTCCTTGCTGACGATGCAGCCGCAGGCCTGGCGCTGCCCCCGATGCTTCAGCGAGAAGCTGACCGGCCCGTCACCCGGAAAGAGAGTACCGCCGCCAAGAAATTCCATCAGTTCACCGTCATCGCCGAAGCAGCTCGCCAGCAGACGGCCGTCGATACACCGGCTTTTTGCAATCCCCGCCAGTTCGCTCTCCTCGGCACAGGCCGAGAGTTCGAGCCGCCAATCCTTGTTGCGTTCGACCAGCCAGGCGGCAAACGCATCCATCTCCTCCGGCGTGAACTCCCGCGCCCCAACGTTGCTGCGTGACAGACAGCGATGCACCGACCGATAACATTCGATGTCGGCAAAGCTGATGACAAGCCGCCGGGTGCAATCGTGCAACAGTTTGGCAAGCGCAGTGATCCGCTCCAGAAGAACCTCCGGCGTCACGCGCCTGGTCAGCAGCAGGGGATCGAAGCGCCAGACGACGCGCTCCGGGCCGATGCGCTCAGCAAGCTTCTGAAAGGTTTCGACCCGTTCGACAAGCGGCGGAACACCCGGTTCGAAACCATCGGCTTCATAGTCGTTCAGGGTGAACTGGAAGTAGTAGTTGATGCCCAGAGCATCGATTTCGGAGAGGTGCGGCAACAGTGGCGCAGGATTTTTGCTCCAGAAAACAATCGCCCTGGTTTTGGCAAACGAGACGTACTGCCGCTGCCGCGCGTTGAAGGGATTCTGCCACTCGACGTAACCAGCACGCAACCGCTGCATGAACCAGTCCGTATGAAATGCCGGAATGTCGGTGGCGCGGCTGGCCGAGACGATGACCGGAGCCACCGCTTCGACCAGCTCGCCCGTTTCGATACGGATCGGCAGCTTCTCCCACCCCCGGAACACGCGGCTCAGGGCAGGTAGAGCGTCTTGATGTTGACGAATTCGCGGATGCCGTGGTGTGACAGCTCGCGCCCGTAGCCAGACTGCTTCACGCCGCCGAAGGGCAGGCGCGGGTCAGACTTGACCATCGAGTTGATGAAGCAGCTCCCCGCTTCGAGCTGCCGGGCAATGGCGAGCGCACGGTCGGCATCCTGCGAAAAGACCGCCGAGCCGAGTCCGAACTCGCTGTCGTTGGCGATGGCGACCGCCTCTTCATCGTCGGCTACCTCGATGATCGTGGCCACCGGGCCGAAGATCTCCTCCGAGTAGGCGGGCATTCCTTTCTTGACGCCGGCGAGCACGGTCGGCGGATAGTACCAGCCCGGGGCGTTCGGTACGTGACCGCCGCAGAGCAGCTCGGCTCCGGCCTCGACGCTCCGTTGCACCTGCGAATGCACCTGGTCGCGCAAATCCTCGCGGGCGATGGGACCAACCTCCGTGCTCTTTGCGAACGGATCGCCCATCACCGCCGTCTGCATCCGCTGCACGATCTTGTTGGTGAACTCGCCGATCACCTCCTTGCGCACGATGAAGCGCTTGGCGGCAATGCAGCTCTG
>JAFGER010000017.1 GCA_016931495.1 Chlorobiaceae bacterium
CCTCACGTACTCCGTGTACGCTCCGGTTTCTGCGCTCCAGCCGCCTTGCACTCGGGCCGCTCATGACACTTTTTAGAGGTGCCCTTGACTGGACTGACGACGCGGCATTCCAAAAAGCTCAGTGACGCGTCAATCCGGCTCGTTCACGAAGAGCAAGCGAAGCCCTTCCGGTGATGGATCAGGAAACAATAGGAGGCTGTCAGACCGTCCCGCATAAAAAACGGGACGGTACACGACAGAAAGGAAAGGATCAGCTCAACGCGGCTTCGACGATTTGCTCGGCCTTGGCGTTGGGGAGGTAGAAGTAGCGGCCGCCGAGTTTTTGGGCGAGCTTGGGGGCTTCACCTCTCGACAGGTAGTTCATCTGGGTATCGACCACGATGGAGGCGATGCCGTCAGACTGGATTGAAAGCGCAAGCGCTTCGACCTCCTTCTCCAGCTCCTCCTTCGGAGCCTTGGTGGCGTTGGGATCGTAGGCCGCGCCGAGCGGAATGTTGCCGCGGCCGTCGGTGATCATGACGAACATGATCTGCGTGATGCCTTTGGTGCGCGCCTGCTTGGCGGTCTCCCAGCCGGTGAGCAAGGCCGAGGCGAGCGGAGTTCCGCCGCCGGTCGGCAGCACGTCAAGCTCGCGCTTGGCGCGATCCACGCTCTGCGACGGGGGGAGGAGCACCTGCGCCTGCTTGCCGCGGAACGAGATCAGCGAAACCTGGTCGCGATGCACGTAGGCGTTCTGCAACAGGCTCGCCACCGCGCCCTTGGCCTGGCGCATACGGTTCAGCGCCATCGAGCCGGAGGCGTCCACCATGAAGATGAAGAGTGTGCCGCTCTTGTCGCGGAAACGCTTGATCTTGACATCCTCCTTGCCGATGATGAGAGCGGCGGTGGACTTGATCCCTTTTTTGGCCTGTTCGGCTTTTCTCGATGCCTGCCACGGCGCTGCGGAGATGAGCGTCGGGATCAGGGCGACCTTGCCGCTCTTGATCTCGCCGGGCTGCGAGCGCACGAAGCGTCCACGCTTGCTGTTGAGCGCTTCGCCCCGGCTTCCGGATTTGGCCTTCTTTTTCGAGGCAAGCGAGATGTTGAGGATGTTGTCGGGCAGTTCGGTTTCGACGGCATCCATCATCAGCTCCTCGATCATGTCGGGAGTCTCCTCCTGCTCCTCCTCGGCATTGGAGTCGGTCTCGTCCGGCGGCGCGTTTTCGTCCTCGCCCTCCTGTTCCGGCTGCTCCTCCTCCTGCGGCGGCGGCTCCTCCTGGGCCATCTCCTCCGGCGAAGGTTCGCGCTCGGGCATGCGGGTCGCCCTCGGCACCAGCACCAGCTTCATGGCGAGCTTCAGATCCTCGTCGTCCACCTCGGTGCGCTGGTTCAGCGCGGCGTTGGCGATGGCGGCGCGAATCGCGAAAATGTCAACGCGGTTGCCCTCGACGCCGAGGCTGATGGCGGTCTGGATGAGCCCCTTGATCTGCTCGTTGGTCATCGAGACCTTATGCAGCTGCTCCCTGGCGGCAGCGATGAGGCCGCGCAACATGCGCAGCTCGTCCTGCGTGTCCTCCTCGTCGCGCGTGCCCATGACGATGTTGACGATCTGCTTGCGGGCGCGGTAGTCGTTGACCGGCGTAAACGGCACGATGATGCCGATGCGGTCGAGCAGTCCCATGCGCACCTCGCCGTCGCTCGGGTCGTAGGTGCCAACCAGCATGAAGTCCGCCGGATGCACCTCGCTGAGTCCCTCGCGCTCGACCAGCACCACGCCACGGCTCATGGCGTCCATGATGTGCGACACCGCCGAGCTGTCGAGCAGGCTGAGCGAATCGACGTACAGCACGCCCTTGTGCGCTTTGGAGAGCACGCCGTGCTGCACGACGCGCTGGCCGGAAGCAAGCGTGGCTTCGAGATCGACACCGCCAATGAGGCGGTCTTCGGTCACGTTCAGCGGCAGCTCCACAAAGGGAGTGCCTTCAGGCAGAATATCAGAGAATGCCCTTGCCAGCGTCGATTTTCCCGAACCTACGGTCGAAGGAATCACGACACCGCCAAGGGAAGGATCGACGGCCAGGAGCATGAGCGCCTGCTTGGCCAGATCCATTCCTACAATGTCGGTAAATGCTATCATGCGGCTGCTTCGGCTTCTCCCAGTACTTTTGCGAGTTCGCGTTCGATTTTTTCACCCGCATCGACGGTTTCGAGCGGATCCTTGCGGAGGCGGTGGCGGAGGCAGAGACCGGCGATTTCGCGAACGTGCTTCATCGTCACCTCTTTGTCGCCCTCCCAGGCAGCGTAAGCGTGGGCGGTGCGGGTGATGGTCAATTCGCCGCGGTGGCCGTCGATGCCGAGGTTCATGCAGAGCCTGGCGATGTCGGTGAGCACCGCGTCGTCCATCGTGACCTGCGGCAGGAGTTCCTGCGCGGCGACGATCTTTTTCTGAAGCTTCTGCTGCTCTTTGGTGACCTTCTTCATGAAAGCTTCCGGATCCTCGTCGTACTCGCGGCGGAGCTTGACGATCTGCACGCGCTTGGCAACGTCGTTGATGGTGATGATTCGGGCGTGGAGACCGAAACGGTCGAGGAGCTGAGGGCGAAGCTCACCCTCTTCCGGGTTGCCGGAACCGACCAGCACGAAGCGGGCGGGGTGGCGGATGCTGATACCTTCGCGTTCGACCACGTTCTTGCCGCTGGCGGCCACGTCGAGGAGCACGTCAACGAGGTGGTCGTCGAGGAGGTTGACCTCGTCGATGTAGAGGAAGCCACGGTTGGACTGGGCGAGCAGGCCAGGCTCGAACGCCTTGACGCCGCTGGTGAGCGCCTTTTCGATGTCGATGGTGCCGCAGACGCGATCTTCGGTGGCGCCAAGCGGAAGGTCAACGACAGGAACGGGAATCATTTCGGTCTTGACATCCCCGGCTTTGATTGCCGGAGCGCCTTTTCCGGCGGTCTCCATCTCGATGTACTGCTCGACGGTGCGGTTGTAAATATCGCCCTTGACGCGCGGAATGAACGGAAGCACCTCGGCGAGCGCGCGAACAGTCGTGCTCTTGCCGGTACCGCGATGACCCATGACCAGAACGCCGCCGATCCTCGGATCGATGATGTTGAGAATCAGACTGAGCTTCATCTCCTCCTGTCCGACGATGGCAGTGAAGGGGAATGCCAGGGCACTTTTCTTCTTGGCAGCCGGCTTTTTGACTTCAGTTGCAGCCTGTGCTTCTGCGGTTGCCTTGGCTTCCGTGGTGGCCTTTGCCCTGGCTGAAGTGGTCTTTTTTGCGGCTTTGGCAGTCTGGGTCATAGTCAATTGGTTGGTTAATACCCGACCCGGGCTTTGCCGATCACGGTTTCCCGGCAGGGGCTTTCTTGGTGAAGACTAAAGACAAAAATCGATAATGAACTCTGAATTTATGCTTTTGGCATAGACATAACAAACGCTTTTCATGAATGTGACGAGGAAAAAAGGCGTTACCGGCCGCCACCGAAGTGCCACGATTGCGAGCGCTGCCGGGGGCATTACGATTAGTCGGATCAGATCGATCGGTCTGATCCGACTGATCTCCCCTCCCCCGTTCACCCCATGCTCTGCAATGCCGCGAACGCAGCTTCGCGAACCGTTTCCGACAGCGTCGGGTGGGCGTGAACCGTGGTGGTGATGCCCTCCGCGGTGACGCCGTAGCGGCAGGCGAGGCCGAGTTCGCCGATCAGCTCGACGGCGTCGTGGCCGATGAGATGGCCGCCGAGCATCTTGCCGGTGGCGGCGTCGAAGACGAGCTTCACGAACCCTTCGAGCTGGCCAAAGGCGTTGGCCTTGCCGGACGCTGCGAACTGCGAGCGGCCAACCACGACTTCGTGCCCGGCTTTGATCGCCGCCTCTTCGGTCAGACCGACTGACGCCACCGAGGGCTGGGAATAGACGCAGCGCGGAATGAGAGCTTCCGCGAGCGGTTCGGGCGACTTTCCGGCGATGGCTTCGACCGCAATCGCGGCTTCGGCGGACGCCTTGTGCGCCAGCAGCATTCCGCCGCGCACGTCGCCGATGGCCCAGATGCCCGGCGCGGAGGTGCGGCACTGCGCGTCGGTGCGGATGAATCCGCGCTCCGTCTCGACGCCCGCCGCTTCGAGGCCAAGTCCGTCGATCCCGCCAGTCACGCCGACCGCCACGAGCAGGCACGCCGCTTCGAGCTTTTGCGGCTCCTGTCCTTCGACGACCAGCTCCGCGCTCACTCCGGCATCGCTGACAGCAACGTTGTCGAGCTTCGCGCCGCAGTGCACCGCGATGCCTGCTTTCTCGAACGAGCGCTTCAGCGCCTCCGAAACCTCCGCCTCCTCGGCGGGCAGAATGCGCTCCATCAGCTCGACGATGGTCACCTGCGCGCCTGCCTTGGCGTAAAACCACGCCATCTCGACGCCAATCGCCCCGCCGCCGACCACGATCATCGACTCCGGCACCTCCTTGAAAATCAGCGCCTCGCGGCTCGTGATGATCTTCTTGCCGTCCGGCTCCAACCCCGGAATCACCCGCTGCTTCGAGCCCGTCGCCACGATGATGTTCCGCGCTTCGAGCGTGCGCGTGGAGCCGTCCTGCGCCGTCACCGCGACGCCATTGCCGCCGGTCAGCACCGCCTCGCCCGGCCACACCTCGACCTTCGCCCGCTTCAGCATGAACTCCACGCCCTTCGAGCTTTTCAGCGCAACGTTCCGGCTGCGCTTGACCGCCTGCGCGAGATCGAACGCCGCCTCGCCTACGGTGACGCCGAAGGTCGCGGGATTCCGCGCCAGATCGTACACCTCGGCGCTTCGAAGCAGCGCCTTGGTCGGAATGCAGCCCCAGTTGACGCACACGCCGCCAAGCGCTGCCTTTTCGACGAGGCAGGTCTTCAGACCGTGACGCGCGGCGTGAATCGCCGCTTCATAACCGCCGGGGCCGGAGCCGATCACGGCAACATCAAATTGCGCGGTGGAATTGTCTGTCTGCTGCTGCATAACTGTAAAGGATTATGGATCGGTCACTTCGTCCTGAATCTGCGGCGATGAACGATCACGGTTGCAGAGGATGAATCTTTGTGTATACTAATGTCAAATAAAAATCATGAGCGAACTTGTTTCGAAAGAGAAGCGTCTTTTACGCCTTTTGTCACTCTGAACGCAGTGAAGAATCCAGTTTCTTACACGCTCAATATCTGACTGATTAGTAATGACTTACAACATTTTACCGGATTCTTCACTGCGCGTTGCTTCGTTCAGAATGACCGTCGTCCGTAAACTCGAAGTTCACCTTTCGCTGACCTGATCGAGACAGCATCGAGCCGTCACAAAATGCAAAAAGAGCCGATAAAAACCGAATCGCCCGCCGAGCTTCCGCCGGAACTGGAACCGAAGAAGATGACCATTCAGGTCAGCAAGGTGCAGACACCGATGCGCATCGACCGCTACCTCGCCCAGCAGGTGGAGAACGCCACGCGCAACAAGGTGCAGGAGGCCATCGAAGAGCAGCGCGTGCTGGTCAACGGCAGGCCGGTCAAGTCGAACTACCGCATCAAATCGAACGACCAGATTCACATCACCTTCCTGCGTCCGCCCGCGCCGGAGCTTGCGCCGGAGGACATTCCGATCACCATTCTCTACGAGGATGACGACCTCATGGTGATCGACAAGGAGGCCGGCATGGTGGTGCATCCGGCCTTCGGCAACTGGACGGGTACGCTCGCCAACGCGATTCTGCACCATCTCGGCAAGGATGCGGAGGAACTCGACAAAACGGAGATGCGCCCCGGCATCGTGCACCGGCTCGACAAGGATACTTCGGGCCTCATCATCATCGCCAAGAATCCGACGGCGCTGCACCGGCTCGCCACGCAGTTCGCGCGGCGGCAGGTCGAGAAGGTCTATAAAGCGATTGTTTGGGGCGTGCCCAGTCCGCCGTCGGGGACAATAAAGACGAACATCGCCCGCTCGCACAAAAACCGCAAGGTGATGGCGAACTTCCCGTTCGAGGGCGCGGAAGGCAAGCACGCCATCACCGACTACCTGGTTGTCGAAGACCTCACGTACTTCTCGCTGATGGACATGACGCTGCACACGGGGCGCACGCACCAGATTCGCGTGCACCTGCAACACCTCGGCCATCCGATTCTCGGCGACGAAACCTACGGCGGCGCGACGCCGCGCACGCTGCCCTTCAGCAAGAGCGAGCAGTTCACGAAAAACCTGCTGGAGCTGATGCCCCGCCAGGCGCTGCACGCCGAAACGCTCCGCTTCCGCCAGCCCACCACCGGCGAGCCGCTCGCCTTCACCGCCCCGCTTCCGCCGGACATGCTGGCCTTGCTCGACAGAATCAGAAGCGTCATCACGGCGTCTCGGGCCTGAGAACGCTCAGACGCTCGGCGGTGTTACTTCTCCGCCCGTATCGCTTATATTGGCGGTATTACTTTTCAACCTCCGGAACAGTGCAAACCAATGAAAGTCATCGGAATCAATGGCAGCCCCCGCCCGGCGGGCAACACCTCGATCATGCTCAAAACCGTTTTCGAGGTGCTCGAACAGGAGGGCATCGAAACGGAACTGCTTCAGGTTGGCGGCACCGGCATCAGGGGATGCCGCGCCTGTTACGCCTGCATCAAAACAAAAAACCGTGAGTGCTCGATCAAAGGGGACGGCTTCAATGAAATTTTTGAAAAGATGGTCGAAGCCGACGGCATGATTCTCGCCTCACCGGTCTATTTCGCCGACATCACCCCGGAGCTGAAAGCGCTCATCGACCGCGCGGGCTTCGTGTCGCGAACCAACGGCCAGCTCTTCCGCCACAAGGTCGGCGCTTCGGTCGTCTCGCTCCGGCGCGGCGGCGGCGTGCACGCTTTCGACAGCATCAACCACCTCTTCCAGATCTGCCAGATGTTCATGGTCGGCTCGACCTACTGGAACATGGGCTTCGGCGGACGCGACGGCGGCGAGGTGGTCAACGATACCGAAGGCATGGAGAACATGCGCGACCTCGGCAAATCGATGGCGTTTCTCCTGAAGAAGCTGAATGCGGGTTAACGCTCCTGTATCTCTCCAGCGGCAAGAACACACCAAAGCCACGCTGGGAGAAATTGGGCTAAAGCCCTGAAATATTTTGATTTATCTATATACCCCGGACTAAAGTCCAGGGCAATTATCAAGAGTTTCAGTAGCATCCATTCATTACGGACTCTTGCGTTCATGTTGCCCCGGCTTCTTAAATTCAGGAGGGATTCATCCCGACGGACATTCAAATCTTACATTCTCATCTGTTGCCCCGGCTTTCATGCCGGGGATTATGGATAGAGACAAAATTAATCAGGGCTTCAGCCCAATTTCTTGAGCCATCCAAAACGATCCCTGACCACGTATGCGAACACTCCGATTTTCTGCCCTCTGGAGCCTTGCTGCCCTGCTTTTTGCCCCATCAGCACTTGCCGGAAATCCGGCGAATATGGATGCGCCATCGGCCAGCACAGTCGAAACGGTGTGCGGCCAGCGCATCACCGACCCCTACCGGCCGCTTGAAAATCTCAAAGACCCGGAAGTTCAGGCCTGGTACAAGCGGCAGTCTGATCATGCGCGCGCGGTGCTCGACGCCATTCCGGGCCGCGGAGAGCTGCTCGGCAAGATGGTGGAGTTCGACAAGCGCCGTTCGGAGAAGATTTACAACCTCTCGATCACCGACAACGACCGCTACTTCTACCTCAAGCAGACGCCCGCCGACGAGACCGGCAAGCTCTTTTTCCGGCAAGGTTTCGAGGGCGAGGAGCGGCTGCTTTTCGACCCGGCGACCTGGAAAAATGGCGGCAACGGCGGCAACTTCGTCATCAGCCGGGTGTCGCCGAACATCGACGGCTCGAAGGTGGTGATCGGCGTTTCGGCGAACGGTTCGGAAGATGCGATCCTGTTCGTCATGGAGGTCAAAAGCGGCGGCATCTGGCCGGAACGCATCGACCGCGGACGGTTCGCCTCACCGTCGTGGCTGCCGGGCGGCAACGCTTTCTACTACACCCGCATGAACAGCAACGACCCGCTTGACCAGGATCGGCAGAAAGACAGCCGGGTCTGGCTGCACCTCGTTGGAACCGATCCGGCGACCGACCGCGAAATTTTTTCGCGCACGCACGATCCCGAGCTGAAGATCAGGCCGGAGGACATTCCCTACGTTTCGTACGACCACAAGAGCCGCAAGCTCTATGCCTTTGTGAGCAGCGTCGATCCGCGCATCACCGCCTGGTACGCCCCCGCCGACGCAATCGGCAAGCATGAGATTCCGTGGAAGCCGCTTTTCCGCCCGGAAGACGAGGTGTACGATTTCGCGGCGACCAAACGCGACCTTTACATTTTCACCCCGAAAAACGCGCCCCGCTTCAAGGTGCTGAAAACCGCGCTCGACCGGCCCGATCTGGCGACCGCCGAAACGGTCATCGCCGAACCGGCGGAAGGCACCCTTACCAGCCTTGCGCTGACCGACAAGGGACTTTTCTACACCATCTCGACCAACGGCGTCCGCGAGGAGCTGTACCATCAGGAGTACGGCGGCACGCAGCCGGAACGGATCGAAACTCCGTTCGAAGCGGGAACCATGTCGATCGCATCGAAAGGATTCGACAAACCGGAACTCTGGACAATCATGGGCGGATGGAACCGCGACTATCGCCGCTACCGCTACGACGTTCAACGCAACCGTTTCATCGACGAAACGCTCTCGTCGAAAGCGCGATTCCCCGAATACGACGACCTCGAAGTCCGGGAAGTGATGGTTCCATCGCACGATGGCGTCAAGGTGCCGCTGTCGCTCATCTATGATCGCGGAATGAAAAAGGATGGCAGGAATCCTGTGCTGATTTACGGCTACGGCGCATACGGCAACGCGATCACGCCCTTCTTCAGCCCGTCGCTCTTGCTGTGGACGTACAAGGGCGGCATCCTCGCCGTGGCGCACGTGCGCGGCGGCGGCGAGCTTGGCGACGACTGGCACAAGGCTGGCCAGAAAACCACCAAGCCGAACACCTGGAAAGACCTCATCGCCTGCGCCGAATACCTCGTCAGGGAGGGCTACACCTCGCCGCAGCACATCGCCATCAACGCGGCCAGCGCTGGCGGCATCCTCGTGGGACGGGCGATGACCGAGCGCCCCGACCTCTTTGCCGCCGCCATGCCGCAGGTCGGCGTGCTCAATGCGCTGAGAGGCGAATTCAGCCCCAACGGCCCGGTCAACATTCCCGAATTCGGTACGGTCAGAAACCCGGCGGAGTGCAAGGCGCTTTTAGAAATGGATGCCTACCACCACCTCCGCGACGGCGTCAGCTACCCGGCGGCGCTCATCACCGCCGGCATCAACGACCCGAGAGTCCCCGCCTGGCAACCCGCCAAATTCGCCGCCAGATTGCAGGAAGCCACTGCCTCCGGCAAGCCGGTACTTTTCTTCACCGACTACGAAGCGGGCCACGGCATCGGCGACATGAAAACAAAACAGTTCGAATCGCTCGCGGATATGCTCAGCTTCGGCCTGTGGCAAACCACCGGCGGCAAAGCCGCCGAATGATGAATGATGAATTTTAAATGATGAATTGCAGGGGGTGCAGTGAAGCGCCCCTGCGCAACCATTTCCGTCCTCCGTCCACGAAGTCCACAACGTCCACAACGTCCACCGAGTCCACTTCGTCCACGCCAACTCAACGCCACCGCAACCACTCCAAGCGCTGCTCTTCCGGCAGCCGCTCAATGGCGTAGCGCAGCATCGTGCGCGGCATGGCGGTGGCGTGGCGGTCGAGGAAAGCTTCGAGCTGGGGCTGGTCACGCTTGCCGACTTCGCGGAGCATCCAGCCGGTTGCTTTGTGGAGCAGCTCTTCAGGGTCGGCGAGCAGGCGTTCGGCGAGGGCGAGGGTGTCGCGAAAGTCACCGTTGCGGATGAAGTGGAAGGTCGAGACGATGGCGATGCGGCGCTCCCAGAGGCTGGGCGATTCCACGAAGCGGTAGAGCGGCGTACGGTCACGCGAATCGAGATGGCGTCCGACGATGTGCGGGCAGGTGACATCGACAAGGTCCCAGTTGTTGATGCGGTCGGTGCGCTGGCAGTAGAAGTCGTACAGCGCTTCCCTGCCATGCTCATCCGACGCGCGGTAGCGCTCGATGAGCAAGAGCAGCGCCAGCATCCGGTCTTCGTGCCACGGCGAATCGAGCAGCTCCGAGATCACCTCGATTCCCGCGTGCCGGAACTCCCGGCAGAGCTTGCGCAGCACCGGCACGCGAATGCCACGAAACCGGTCGCCCTCACCATACTCACCGGGGCCGGTCTTGAAAAAGCGCCGGAGAATCGCCGCTGTTGGAGCGTCGGCAAGGGATTCGAGGCGAGTGCGGATGTGAGCGATCATGGTGAGTGGGGCGTTATTTGCAAAGAGTGTGTCTCGTGGAACAGATGGACCTTATAGGACAAATGGGAGTGAGAAAAGACGATGATGCAGTGTGGCGTGCTGCTTTTTGTAGGGGCAGGCCCCCGTGCCTGCCCGTTTGCTGCGAAATTCTGCGGCACTCCCGAAAGGGCAACCGCGAGGGTTGCCCCTACAAAATCCCGGCAACCTCGCGCAAGGGCGAACACGCAGGTTCGCCCCTACGACACCGTTTCATCCCCCGTCCACCAAGTCCACCAAGTCCACGCCGTCCACAACCACCCTCTCTCTCACGCCAGCTCAGCCAGCTCGCCCCAGCGATCCATGTCGCTTTCGAGCTTTTCCTGAATCTTGTGCAGTTCGTCGCCCAGCCTTTGCACGGCTTCAAAATCGGTGCCAGCGTTGGCAAGTTCGGCGTTGATCGCTTCCTGACGCGTTTCGGCTTCGGCGATGGCCTGTTCGAGCTGCTCCAGTTCTCGCTTCTCCCTGCTGTTGAGTTTGCGCTGTTTTGGCGATGATGTCGGCTTCGGCGCCTCGGACACGGGTTTTGCGGTGGACGTGGGCTTCTGTTTTGCAGCCTGCTCTTCGGCGGTGGCAGCAGCTTTCATCTCCAGATAGACGCTGTAGTTGCCGGGATAGCGGCGCACGATGCCGTCGCCCTCGAAGGCGAAGATGTGCTCGACGGTGCGGTCGAGGAAGTAGCGGTCGTGGCTCACGACGACGAGGCAGCCGGGAAAGGTGTCGAGGTAATCTTCGAGCACGCGCAGGGTCGGAATGTCGAGATCGTTGGTCGGCTCGTCGAGCAGCAGCACGTTGGGGGCTCCGATGAGCTGGCGCAAGAGGTAGAGCCGCCGCCGCTCGCCGCCGGAGAGGTTGCCGATGGGGTTGTACTGCGCCGCGCCTGAAAAGAGGAACCGTTCGAGCATCTTTGCCGCCGAGACCAGCGTACCGTCCTTCGTTTTGATCTGCTCGGCCTCCTCCTTGATGTATTCGATCACGCGCTTTTCGTCGTCGAGGTGGCGGCTCTCCTGGTCGTAATAGCCGATCTTGACCGTCGGGCCGATCTCGATGCGGCCGCTGTCGGGCTTGGTGCGCCCGGCGATCATTTCGAGCAGCGTGGTCTTGCCGGAGCCGTTCGGGCCGATGATGCCGATGCGGTCGCCCTTTTCGAGCAGGTAGTCGAACGAGCGGAGCAGCTTTTTCTCGCCCCACGATTTCGAGACGTCGTGGAACTCGACGATCTTGTTGCCGAGCCGCTCCGCGCCGAAGCCGATCTCCATCTCCTGCTTCTGCTCCTTTTTCGGGGCGTACACCAGCGCCTCGGCCCGCTGCAACCGCGCCTTCTGCTTAGTGGTGCGCGCCTTCGCTCCGGTTCGCATCCACTCCAGCTCCTGCTTGGCCAGAGCGTTGCGCTTGCGCTCGTCGCGAATCTCCTGCGCCTCTTCCTCCTCCTTCTGGACAAGGTAGCTCGCGTAGCCGCCGGTGTAGGTTTTGGCCGTTTTGCCGTCCAGCTCGATCATGCGGGTGGCGACGCGGTCGAGAAAGTAGCGGTCGTGCGTAATCAGGATCACTGCGCCAGCGTAACGCTTGATGTAATTTTCGAGCCACTCGACGCTGTCGGCATCGAGGTGGTTGGTCGGCTCGTCGAGAATGAGCGCGTCGCTCGGCACCACGAGGGCGTGCGCCAGTGCGACGCGCTTGCGCTGGCCGCCGGAGAGCGTGCCCATCTTCGCTGTCAGGTCGTTCAGGCCGAGCTTGCCGAGCACCGACTTGGCGTTCGATTCGAGATCCCACGCGCCGCTTACGTCGAGTTCGTGCGACAGGTTCGTCACCTTCTCGATCAGCGCAGCGTCGCCGTCCGACTCCTCCAGCGCCTTGAGCGCCAGCTCGTACTCGCAGATCAGCGCCATCACCTTGTCGCCCGACTTCAGCACCGCTTCGAGCACGGTATCATCCGCGTCGTATGGCGAGACCTGCGGCAGATAGGAGATTTTCTTTTCCTTCGACACCATCACCCTTCCAGTATCGGGCGTCTCGCTCCCGGCGAGGATTTTCATCAGCGTGCTCTTGCCGCTGCCGTTCGCGCCGATGATGCCCACCTTGTCGCGGTCATCGATGCCGAACGACACCTCCGTGAACAGCGTTTTCAACCCGTATGTCTTGCCAATTCCCTCGACCGTCAGAAGAACCATGCCCAATCCCGTTTAGCGCTGAAAAAGGTGCAATATAACCTAAAAGCCCGCCGATTCCCCGCTCCTGCGCAATCGGGCATCGAACACCGTTTTGCCCCGGAAGCAGCAAAGGGTTCACCGGCCGGATGTGTGGCAGATTGATCTGGTGCTGAATGGCTGAAATGCGAAAGCCGCCCCATCCCAAGCGGTTTCAGGACGGGGCGGCGATGGGAATGGGCGGACGAAAAAGCGGTGATCTCCGCTCAGTTCCACTTCCCCGGTTTCGCGACGCCGTAGCGGCCCGCTCCGAAAAAAGCGACGGCCAGAGCGCCGAAAAAGTAGAAGGCCTGGAGTTCAAGCGCGTAGCCGCCGTGCGGACCGAGCGCGGTGAGCTGGCCCATGTGCACCAGCCAGACCGCCATACCCATGACGAAGGCCAGCAGGAGCGCGGCAGGCCGGGTGTAGAGGCCGAAGATGATGAGCAGCGGAGCCACCACCTCGCCGAGCGGCACACCCGCGATCAGGAACTGGGGAAGCCCGACGGCTTTGAGTTTCGAGGCGATGAAGCCATGCCCGTAAATCAGCTTGTGCACGCCGTGAAAGAGCATCAGTCCCCCGACGCACAGGCGCAGAATCAGTTTGCCAAGATCGTCGTTTTTCATGTATCCTCCGGAAAAAGCAGTTGCCCGCCCTTGCCTGTTCTTGCTTTTCTTTCTGAACAATCCGGCCATCATGCTACCGGATAGGCTTCGACAAGCACGTCGTCGCCGATTCTTTCGATCCGCGTGAAACCGAGCTGCGGGGCGTACTCGGGACGGCTGACGTCGAGCGGGCCGAATGAACCGAGGCCGTCGCCGCCGAACAGTTTCGGCGCGATGAAGACGTAGTATTTATCGACAAGGCCGCTCCTGACCATCGCCGCCGACAACCGGCTTCCCCCTTCAACCATCACCGAGAGCACCCTGCGCCGGTGCAGCTCCGCGAAAACTTCGGCAAGATCGAGGCTGCCCTCGGACTGGCCGACGAGCGCCACCTCCACGCCCCGCGCTTCGAGTTGGCTCGTCAGCGCCGGATCGACGCCATCGCGCAGCGCGAAAACAAGCGTTCTGGACGCATCATTGAAAATCCGGGACTCGTGTGGCGTCTGAAGCCGGGGATCGAGCAGCACGCGCAACGGCTGGCGGCCTTCGCAGAAGCGGACGGTCAGCTCGGTGTTGTCTGCCATGACGGTCGATGCGCCGCACAAGACGGCGTCATGGACGCTCCGCAGCCGGTGCACCTCGCGCCGCGACGCTTCGCCGGTGATCCACTTCGACGCGCCGAGCGCGGTGGCGATGCGCCCGTCGAGCGTCTGCGCGGTCTTGAGCGCCACGAAGGGACGGCCCTTGCGATGCGAGGTGATGAACGCCTCGTTGAGCCGCTCCGACTCCGCTTCGAGCACGCCAAGCGTCACCTCGATTCCGGCTTCACGGAGCCGCGCAATCCCCTTGCCCGCCACCTTTTCGTGCGGGTCGAGGCAGCCGACCACCACGCGCGGAATGCGCTTTTCGACGATCAGGTCGGCGCACGGCGGCGTCTTGCCGAAGTGCGAACACGGCTCCAGATTGACGTATAGCGTGGATTGGCGGAGCAGCGCTTCATTTTCGACCGACGCGATGGCGTTGACCTCGGCGTGCGGGCCGCCGTACTGCCGGTGCCACCCCTCGCCGATGACGCGCCCGTCGCGCACGATCACCGAGCCAACCATCGGGTTCGGGCTCACGCTGCCCGCGCCGCGCCCGGCCAGTTCGAGGCATCGCCTCATGTACGCCTCGTCCTCCGGATGCGCCGGAGCTGCTGGATTCGTCGCCATTCGCGCCTCTCAGCTCAGCAGTTCTCGGGGCTCACCTGCACCAGCCGGATGCCCGACAGCCGCAACAGCTCGGCGATGTGCTCGATCTTGTAGGCTTTGTCGTAATAGATCGTCTTGATGCCCACGTTGATGAGCACCTTCAGGCAATGAATGCAGGGGCTGGCGGTGATGTAAATGTCGGCGTCTTTTATGGATACGCCGTGCTTTGCGGCCTGCGCGATGGCGTTGATCTCGGCGTGGATGGTGTTGACGCAGTTCTCCTCGATGGTGCCGTCGGGATGAATGCTCTTGTAAATCTTGCAGTTGGTCTCGTTGCAGTGCGGCAGGCCGGAGGGCGCGCCGTTGTAGCCGGTCGAGAGGATGTTGTTGTCGCGCACGATCACCGCGCCAATGTGCCCCCGCGTGCAGGTCGCCCGGCGTGAAATGAGGTGTGCGACGCACATGAAATATTCGTGCCATCCGAGCCGTTGCTCCTGCCCGCCCGCGCCGCCTTCTCCCGCCGAGCCGCAGCAGCAGCCACTGTTGCTTTCTTCATGCATAGCCATCCGCTTTTATTGAGTACATTGAAATCAGGGGTGATAACCTTTTCTCGCAATAAGATAGAGCAAAGATAACGCCTTCGCAATATTTTCAACTCCAGAACCGCTAACCATCCGGAGCTGCTCACCGCCGGGTGGCGCTGTCCAGAAATGATCAAAAGCTACTTCACGCTCTACCATGCCGCGCAGGAACTGCACGAACGGCTTGCGGGCGGTTACCTCTTTGAAATCCATTCGCAGCAGAAAAACGAAATCACGCTCGCCTTCGTCACGCCGGAAGGCTCGCATTTGCAGCTCATCGTCACCGTGCGCTCGCCACACTTTTCACTGCACACCAGCGAGGGGCTGAACCGCAAGCGCCGCAATACGGCGGCCATCATGAGCGAGGTCTATGAACGGCAGGTCGCGGGCGTGGCCGTCGCGCCCGCCGACCGACAGCTCAGCTTCCATTTCGATGACGGCCACGCCATCGTGCTCCGGATGTTCAGCGCCGAAACCAACGTGCTGCTGGTGCGCGACGGCCTGATCGCCGAGACCTTCAAGGAGGGGCGAAAGCTCGAAAACACGCCTTTCGAGGAAACAAGAGCTGACGTACCGTACTTCAGCGCGCTGGAAACTCTTGCTAACGATCCGGAGCTGTTCGGGCGGAAGCTGGAAGAAGCCGGGGCGGATGAACCGCTCGACCGGCGGCTGCTCTCGACGCTGCCTGGCTTCGACCGCAAGCTCGTCCGGCGGCTGCTCGACATGGCGGAAGGCGAAATGCCGGAACAGCTCCACCGGGCACTCGTCACGCTCTTCTACGACCTTGCCTCCCCCGCCCCGTGCGTCATCGAACGCCCCGGCGAGCCGCCGCGCTTTTCGCTGTTCGAGCCGCTGGATGACGCGCCGTTCACGCCGTTCGACAGCGTGCTCGACGCGCTGAACCACTACAGCCGCAAGATGTACCGCCACCTGCACCAGCAGGAGCAGGTGACCGCCTTGCGTCGCGAGCTGACCGGAAAGATCGGCAAGCTCGAAAAGGAGCTGGAGCTGGCCAGCGGCCCGGATCCGGAGGAGATGGCGCAGCGTTACGAAACCTTCGGCCACCTGCTGACCGGCGCCATCGGAGCCGCCGGGCCGTCGGGTGATTCGATCACGGTGCAGAACTTTTTCGATTCCGGCTCGCCCGATGTGACGATTCCGCTCAGGCCCCGCCTCAACCTTCAGGAAAACGCCGCCTGGTACTTCACGCAGGCAACGAAAAACCGCAAACGCGCGGAAGCCCAAAAGCTCCGCCACGCCGAACTTGGCCGCGAGCTTGACGAGCTCCGGCAAAAGCTCCTGGCTCTCGAAGCCGCCGACTCGCCGGAAAACCTGCGGACGCTGCTCGAAACCTCCGGCGGCAAAAACGCCAGAGGCACGGCGACGAGCAAGGAGAAGCATCCGCCGTTCCGCACCATCCCGCTCGGCCCCGGCATCACGCTCTACATCGGCAAAAACGCCGCGAACAACGAAAAACTGACCTTCGGCTTCGCCAGGCCCGACGACATCTGGCTCCACGCGCGCGGAGCCTCCGGCTCGCATTGCGTGCTCAAAGGCGCGGGAATGCACAGGCTTTCGGAAATTCAGCGCGCCGCCGAAATCGCCGCCTGGCACTCCTCGGCCAAACATTCCGAGCTGGTGCCGGTGATGTACACCGAAAAAAAGTACGTGAAAAAAGACCGCAAAAGCCCCGGCAGCGTTATCCTTGAACGGGAGAAAGTCGTGATGGTCAAACCAATAAAGGAATGACCAGTGCGAACCATCCTTCCATCCTCTAATTCCTATAGGTCGAAGAGTACTTATAAGACCTATTCTTCAAAAGCTTTAACTCACCACAACCAAAACCCCCAACCATGGAAACACACAAGCTCGTCATGCCGGAACATCTGAACCACTACGGATTTCTGTTCGGCGGCAATCTGCTCAAATGGATCGACGAGGTCAGCTATATCGCCGTCACGATCGACTACCCCGGCTGCAACTTTGTCACGGTCGGCATGGACAACATCAAGTTCAAAAAAAGCATCCGGCAGGGCACAATCCTCTGCTTCGAGTCGAAGAAAAACCACGTCGGCACCACCTCGGTCGAATATGTCGTGGATGTCACCCGCGAGGAGATCGCCACGGGCCAGAAGGAGCTGGTCTTCACGACCCGCATCACCTTCGTCAGCGTGGATGAAAACGGAAACAAACGCCCGATTTCGATGGCCCGGCAGCGATGAAGCCGAGCGCTCAGCGCGCCGATGCGTTGACCGAATGGCTCAGGCGATACAGCATGAACAGCCCGGCGCAGCTCAAAATGACGTTCGGCAGCCAGACGCACACGGCGGGAATCAGCAGCCCCTGCTCTGCGATCTTTTCGCCGCCGATCATCAGCACCCAGTAGAGCACGAAAAAGGCGAGCGAAAGCGCCGCGCCAGCGCCAAATCCGCCGCGCCGCGCCATGATGCCGAGCGGCGCGCCGACCACAGCGAACACCAGGCAGGCGAAAGCCAGCGAGTACTTTTTGTTGTACTCGATCATGTACTGGCGATAATCTTCCCGGTTCTGCCGGATCCGGTCGAGCTGCACGTCGAGGTCGCCAAGCATTCCATCCACAGCCTCGATGGCCCGTCCCGGCACGGCAGGCGGCAGGCTTGCGGCAGCTGAAGCGGCACCACCGGTGCGATGGCTCCGGATGCGGTCGATCCCGGCCTTCAGCTCATCGACACCCCTGATGGCAGCGCGCTGCGCCTCAT
Source organism: Chlorobiaceae bacterium (assembly GCA_016931495.1). Classification (GTDB taxonomy): domain Bacteria; phylum Bacteroidota; class Chlorobiia; order Chlorobiales; family Chlorobiaceae; genus Chlorobaculum. The sequence goes on from JAFGER010000017.1 coordinate 17,703, forward strand.
CCCCCTTTTCCTGAAACTCACGCGCCATGGCCAACAGATCGGCTGCCGAAAGCTCCTTGCCGCCCCGGCGGCGGGCGCCCTCATCCGAACGCTCGAAACCGTAGCCGGTTGCGTCGAACACATAGCGGTTTTTCGCAAACACCATCTTCCGGTACCGGTCCATCTCGGGCAATCGCAGCTCATGAATCTGCCCATCTTCAAGCGTCAGAACGAGATAGGCGTTATCGGGCGTGAACTCGATTTTGCCCTTTGCAGCCAGAATGACCGTTCGCATATCGGGCCGCGCGCGGTCGTAAAGCACAATGTCGTAAAGCTCGCCGGTTTCGTTATCGACATCGCGGGCCATGATGGAGTAGCCTTTGATGATGTCCGAAAAGGCGTTCTTGTCGAGCCCGAGGGTTGGCTTCATGCGGGTGATGTCGGCAAAAAGCGCGTTGGCCCGGTAGTTGGCTCCGGGCATCAGCACGTTGTTGTAGCGCTCCATCAGCAGCGAAAGGGCGAGCGCGACAAGAAGCACCGGCGAGACGAGCCGGTAGATCGAAATGCCACCGGCACGCATCACGGTCAGCTCGGAGCTGTTGGCCAGCGAGCCGAAAGCCATCACTGTGGTCACCAGCACGGCCATCGGAACGGCAAGCCCGACCATCCAGGCCGACTGCAAAACCACCACCTCGGCAATGATGCCGAAATCGAGCCCCTTGCCCACCAGCCGTTCCAGAAACTTGGTCACGAACGACAGGACGAACACGGCCATGATCGTCACAAACGAAAAAAAGAAGGTGCCGAAATGGGTTCTGAGGATGTAGCGGTCAAATAGCTTCATCAATCGTCATTTACTCCGCGGATCGTGCCGCGTGCAGCTAATATACGGCGGAACCCGCTCTCTGCAATACCGGCTGCGGATACCGGCATGGCGGCCCACCGGCGCATCAGGCGAAACCTTGCGTTTTGGTCAACCTTCAGTACATTTGGAAGTGCGATTTTTTCTGCGGATTACCGGCATTCGCGAACCATAAAAACAGGGAGAAACCATGGCATCGTTTGATTTCGGACAGAAAGTCGATCCGTCAATGTTTGAACACCTGACCGGAAACGGCTACCAGGTCAACGCTTCCAACTATGTGCAGCAAGGGTGGGAGATGTTCAGGGAGCATGTCGGCGAGTTCATCGGCTTCACCCTGATCATCCTTGCCGTCTCGATCGCCGGCGCGAAAATGGAAGCGTTCGGCTCTCTGCTCCTCTCGGCGCTCGCCGCACCGCTTTATGCGGGTTACAGCATCGCTGCGTTCAGAATCATGACCGGCCAGCAGCTCCAGTTCAGCGACTTTTTCAAAGGCTTCAATTACTTCCTGCCGCTCTTTCTGGCCGGGCTGGCAAGCGGCATCATCGTCTCCGTCGGGTTCTTCCTGCTCGTCATTCCCGGCATCTATCTGGCCGTCGGCTACATGCTGACCACTTTCTTCATCATCGACCACCGCATGGAGTTCTGGCAGGCGATGGAAACAAGCCGCAAGATTGTCACCAAACAATGGCTCGCGATTTTCATTTTCGCCCTGCTGCTGTTCGTCATCAACCTGCTCGGCATCCTCGCCCTCGGCGTCGGCATCCTGGTCACCGCCCCCGTAACCTCCTGCGCCGCCGCGATTGCGTACAAGGAGATCGTGGGACTGAATTCGACGGAGTGGTAAGGGCAGTCCCAAGGCTCCCGTGGCCCGTCTGTGAGGTGCGGCCCAACCTGCAACCGAAAAGAGGAGTCTGCCATGTTTGATCCCGGCTCCGGCGAATCGATGCTGCTGGCGGCTGCGCCTGTCGTCCGTTTAACCTCCCTGGTTGCCGTTTTTCAATTGACTGCAACCAGAGAGGTCCATTGTTTCGGGCTCACATTCCTGAATTTGTAAGGGAGCGCAGGGTCAGCTTCGAGAAGATTCCAGGTGTGCTTTTATTAATCCGGCGGCCATAATTCACAACAGTCACAGGAAAAAGAAATTGGGCTAAAGCCTTGATTTATTTTGTGTTATCCAGAAACCCCGGACTGAAGTCCGGGGCAATTATTTGAGAATTTCAATCACCGGAGTAATAATCCCGTCAACCAGAAATGAAGGATACCCGGCAGAAAACAGAAAAGCCCTGTAAGTCTTTATCTTACAGGGCTTTTTGATGGTGCACTCGCAAGGACTCGAACCTTGGACCCACTGATTAAGAGTCAGTTGCTCTACCAACTGAGCTACGAGTGCAGAACTTATTTTGCCGGTTCTGCCGGCTGCTGAGCAGGAGCCGGGATGTTGCCGGTTTCCGGAAGCGATTGCGGCAGGTTTCCCGCCGGAAGCGATGCCGGAACCTCCTTCTGCAGAATGCTGCCTCCATTCCCCCCGCTCAAACGGGCCGGAAGGGTGAACTGCGCGATAAACGAAAGAACCATCACGATGCCGGCCAGCACAGCTGTCACCTTGCTCAGGAAGTCTCCGGTACGCCTGACGCCCAGCGTCTGCACCGTACCGAGGCTTGCGATGCCTCCGGTCAGACCGCTGCCCGACTTGGGGCTTTGCAGCAGAACCGACACGATCAGAAGGATCGCAGCGATCAGAGCAAGAATGACGATCAGTCCGTTAAGCATTTCAAGCAGCTGGTAAAAATTCCCAAATTCTCTTTCGCTATCGTATCTTACGATGATGAGGGCATAATTTAGCAACTTTTCAACAATATGCAAGACCCGTTTTCAGATATGGGGAAAATGCTCGTTTTTCTTGGAGCGTCCATCGCCGTTCTCGGACTGCTGATCATGCTCGTCCAGAAATCGGGCGGAAACGGATGGTTCGGCTGGTTCGGCAATCTCCCGCTCGACATCAACATCCGGAAGGAGAATTTCCGGTTCTATTTTCCCATCGGCAGCTCGATCGTGCTGTCGATCATCCTGAGCCTGGCTATCGGCCTCTTCGGCAAACTTTTCAGATAATTTTTTTCCACGACAGATTCATCATCCATGACCCAGCGCATCGCTTCACACTCCCGCAAAACCGCAGAAACCGACATTTCGGCCACGGTCAACCTCGACGGCACCGGCACCTCGTCGATCAGTACCGGCGTGGTCTTTCTCGATCACATGCTGACCAGCTTCAGCCGCCACTCGGGTATCGATGTGCAGCTCAGTTGCAGCGGCGACCTCGATGTGGATGACCATCACACGGTGGAGGACGTCGCCCTGGTGCTCGGCAAGGCGATTGCGGACGCGCTGGGCGACAAGAAAGGCATCGAGCGGTACGGCTGGGCGATCATTCCGATGGACGAGGCGCTGGCTCGCTGCTCGGTCGATCTGGGTGGACGAAGCTACTGCGTTTTCAGTGCGGAGTTCCGGAGGCCGGTGATTCAGGGGCTTTCGACGGAAATGGTCGAACACTTCTTCATTTCGCTCTCCCGCACAATGAACGCCAATCTGCACCTGGCGATCCTTGAAGGGCACAATACGCACCACCTGATCGAGGCGCTCTTCAAGTCGCTGGCCTACGCGATGAAACAAGCGGTCAGAATCAGCGGCACGCGGATTCCCTCAACCAAAGAGTCGCTGTGAAAAGCGAACGACGGTAACGAAAAAAGGCTGCCCGGAATTTTCCGTGGCAGCCTTTTTTGATTTCTTCAATCAGTCAGATCGGCCTGAACGATCCGATCTTCTTACTTTGCAAACGCGACCGAGCGTTTTTCGCGCAGAATGGTGACCTTGATCTGGCCGGGGTACTGCGCTTCGGATTCGATCTTGCTGGCGATGTCGTGGGCGAGCACATCGGCCTGCGAGTCGCTGACGTTGTCGCCTTCGACGATCACCCTTATTTCGCGGCCAGCCTGCAACGCATAGGTCTTGATGACGCCAGGGAATCCTTTGGCGATCTCTTCGAGGCTTTCAAGACGCTTGACGTTGCCTTCGGCGGTCACCGCTCCGCGGGCTCCGGGGCGCGAGAGCGAGATGACGTTGGCCGCATCGACCAGATCGGCAATGGGCGACTCTTTCTCGACCTCTCCATGATGAGCGGCGATGGCGTTGAGCACCACGGGCGACTCGTTGAATTTCCTGAGGAACTCCATGCCGGCCAGCGCGTGCGGCAATTCGGTTTCTGGCAGAACAAGGCCGATGTCGTGCAGCAGGCCGGCGCGTTTGGCCTGTTTTGCGTTAAGCTTCAGCTCGGCAGCCATAAGGCCAGCCAGCATGGCAACCTCACGGCTGTGCAGGAGAAGGTTCTGGCCATAGACGGTATGGAACTTCATCTTGCCGATCAGGGCGACCAGCTCTGCGGGCATGTCGGGAATCTGCAAAGAAGAAAGCGCCTCTTCGCCGGACGACATGATGACGTCGTCAATCTCTTTTTTGGCGTCCTGATAAGCTTTTTCAATGGCGGCGGGATGGATGATGCCATCGACGAGCAGCTTCTGCAGGGTGAGTTTGGCCATTTCCCGGCGCAGCGGATCGAAGCAGGAGAGAATGACCACCTCCGGTGTATCATCGACGATGATGTCAACGCCCGTGGCGTTCTCGAAAGCCTTGATGTTGCGGCCTTCGCGCCCGATGATGCGGCCCTTGAGTTCGTCGCTCTGGATGTGCACCACCGACAGGGCGCTTTCGGTAGCCTGCTCAAAGGAGATGCGCTGGATGGCGGTGAGCAGAATCTTTTCGGCAATGCGGTCGGCTTTCTGGGCAGCCTCTTCGTGAATCTGGTGCACCGTTTCGGTGGCCTCTTCCCTGGCTTTGGAGATCATGTTGTCGATAAGCATCTGGCGTGCCTCTTCGGCGGTCAGGTTCGAGATACTTTCGAGGCGCTGGTTCTGCTCGAAGATGATCTTTTCAAGCTCGGCCGAACGGCTCTGCACGGTTTCGGTCAGATGTCTGAGCTCAGCCTTCTGGTCCTGAAGCTTCTTTTCGGTGTCGCGAACCTCTTTCTGCTGGCTGTTGAGTGACGTCTCCTTCTGGCGAATCTGCTTCTGCATCTGGGCGAACTTGTTGTTCTTGATCGTCACTTCGCTATCAAATTCGCGCTTGCGCTTCTTCCACTCCTGGTTGACTTCGTTGACCTTCAGATCCTTGTATTCGTTGGCCTCTTTCTGGGCCTCCTGCACGACCTGCACGGCACGCTCTTCGGCTTCGAGAACCTTGGTGGTGCCGATACGCTCAAGAAAGAACCGGCCGATGTAGAAACCGACCGCAAAAAAGATCACGGATGCAGCAATAATGAGAAACAGATTTATTACGATCCCCATTCACAATCCTCCTTTTTCGACCGGCCAAAAATGGCCGATCCTTCAAAATTGAACAAAAAAAACCCGCACCTCCAGAGATGTGTAAGATTCAAGAACCCGTTCATCACGGTGGGCGCCTCCTTCAAATTTTTTGCTTCCAATGTGGCGCTCCTAAAAGCACCAGTGCCTGGGGCTCATCACCTTTTGGCATCAAGGCCTGCAATCAAAAAGAAGAGTTTGGGCTCCCTGTTCTAAAGTGTTAGTTCTTTTACTTACAAAACACCTCTGGTTGCGGTGCGGATATTTCTTCTACCTTCAATGTAATGCTTTAGTGCAAATTCTGCTCGATAAATTCATTCACCCGGGCCATTTTGTGCCTGAGCTGCGACAGCTCTTCCTCAAGTTCATTCTTTTTTTCAGCAAACTGGATCGCTGCCAGCACGGCCAGCTTTTTGGGCTCAAGATCGGGAGCTTTCGCCGCGAAACGCCGCATGACTCCATCGACCTCTCCGGCAGCCTTGCCGGTCAGTTCACTGTTCTCTACCCTCAGAGGATAGTTGTCGCCGTAAACATTGACATTTATCTTTTCCATGGACCTCAAAATCCGGCTTTCTCACCCCTCAGTTCCCTTTCGATCTTCTGCAAAACAAGCACAAGCTTCTGCTTGATCTGAAGCATTCCGGCATAAGAGAGGCCGTCGCCGGCCAATCCCTGCACTTCGGCTGACGGGCCTTCGGTGCCCGGCAGCTTGAATGACCGCAATATGTTCTGGAGGCTTGAAACCTCTGCTTTCAACAACTCGTTCTCTTTCCTGCACTCCGTCAACTGCTCGACAAGCCTCGTGACGTTCTCTTCGAGACCGGCCAGCAGTTCATGGCCATTATGATCGTCTTTTGCATCCATGGCTGAAATGGCTCAAACTTGCCTTATTTCCGCACCAAGTTCACTCCTGGCATTGTCACTCACTTTCTGAACAACGGTGTTGATGGTCTCCTCGTTCATCGTTCCCGTCCGGTCGGCAAGCTCAAGCGAAACCGCTACACTGCGGCGGACCTGGTCGCCATCCGCGCTTTTGCCACGGTCGAACACATCAAAGATGTGCGCCGATTTGACCAGCGGATCGCTCTGTTTAGCCAGATCAACCAGCCGTTGTGCCGGAATATGGCGGGGAAGGGCGAATGAAAGGTCTCGTTCGACTACAGGAAACTTCGACGGCGGTTCATAGACCACACCGGGCTCGAAACAGCGCTCCAGCACGGTAACATCGAGTTCAGCAAGAAACACCTCCTGATCGAGATCAAACGCATCGAGCACCTCTTTACCGACCTGCTGAACCGTTCCGGCCTTCAGAACCTGGCCGCTGCCGTTTTCCGGCGATGTAATTTCAATGCCAATCGTGTTGGCATTATAAATATTAAGTGCTGATTTATCAAGTAAATTCAGCTTCTCGAGCAACATCTCGACCGCGCCCCTGAGATCGTAAAAATCGACCGGTTCATCGGCCCGGGTCCAGTTTCGGGGCGAGCGGCGGCCGGTGATGAGCAGCGAGAGCAGTTCGCGTTCACGGTACGCCGCAAGCGGCCCCTCCCCGCTGCGCTCGCCTTCCGGCACCGTCTCGAATCCGTGCGCCACCTCGAACAGGCGAAGATCGCGGTTGCCGTGCCGGATGTTGTGGCCGACAATCCTGAGCAGCGAAGGCGCCAGGCTGGGACGCAGCACCTCAAGCTCCTCGCTGATGGGGTTCAGCGCGCTGACCTGCCGGTCGCTGAAACAGCCCGCCTCGGTTTTTCTGATGAGCGGGTTGGTCAGCGCTTCCCTGAAGTTGAGGCCAATCATGATATTTCGCAGGTGATCGGGAAAATATTCCGGCACCTTGCGCAAGACCGGATAGCTCGACACCATCTTGGGCGAGGGTTCGAGGTTGTTGTAACCGTACAGACGCGCCACCTCTTCGATGAGGTCGATCTCCTGTTCGATATCCACGCGGAACGAAGGCACCGAGAAGGCGATCTGGTCAGCGTCGTCCGAAACCGCTCCCTGCGAAACGGCCTTGATGCAGATTTTTTCAAGCAGGCGCATCATTTCGGATGGCCTGATCGCGCTGCCGAGCACGGCGTTGGCCCGCTTCGGACGGAGGTTGACGATTTTCGGCGTTGCAGGCATGCTGCCCCACGCCTCGGCGGACTCAACCTTTCCTCCCGCGATTTCGAGAATCATGGCAATGGCGTATTCGGCTGCCCGCTTGACGTTGCACGGATCCACACCACGCTCGTAACGATACGATGAATCGGTGGAGAGCTGAAGCTGCTTGGCCGTCTTTCTGATCGAGGCGGGATTGAAATAGGCCGCTTCGAGCAGAATGTCGGTGGTCTTTCCGGTCACGGCAGAATAAAGCCCGCCCATGACGCCACCGATGGCTACCGGCTCCCTCGAATCGCAGATGGCCGCCATGCCCGGCTGCAACCGGTACTCCTCCTGGTTGAGCGCCATGAAGGAGCCTTCGGCGTCGCTGCGAACAATGATGCGGCTTCCGGCAAGCCTCTGGCAGTCGAAAGCGTGCAGCGGCTGGCCGAACGAATGGAGAATGTAGTTGGTGATATCGACGATGTTGTTCTTCGGACGCAGGCCGATCTGCTCAAGCCGGCGGGCAAGCCAGCGCGGAGACGGCCCGACACTGACGCCCCTGATGACGGTTGCCGAGTAGTAGGGACAGGCCTCCTCGTCCTGCACCTCCACCAGCCCGCCACCGCGGGTGAACTCGATCACCGGCGCCTGGGGATAGACGATCTCGTGGCAATCGGCCAGCTCGCGCGCCACGCCAAGATGCGAAAGCGCGTCGGAACGGTTCGGCGTCACCGCGATGTCGAGCACCGTGTCGGCTTCGAGATACCCGGCCAGCGGCCTGCCCACCTCGCACGCCTCGTCGAGCACCATCACACCGTCATGATCGCCGGACAGGCCAAGCTCGTCGGCCGCGCAGATCATGCCGGACGAGTGCTCGCCGCGAATCTTTGCCGGCTTGATGGTAAAGCTCTCGCCCGCCGCGGTCGTCAGAACAGTTCCGATCGTGGCTACCGGCACCATCATGCCGGCCTCGACGTTCGGCGCGCCGCAGACGATCTGCCGCAACTCCCCTTCGCCGGTATCAACCATGCAGATGCGCAAACGGTCTGCGTTCGGATGAGGCCGCACTTCGGCCACCCGGCCTACAATCACCTTCTGGTCGGGCAGCGTCTGCTCGAACACCTCCTCGACCTCCAGACCGAGATAGGTCAGACGATCGACAAGTTCTGCTGTTTCGGAAGAAAACGAGGGAATGAACTCCTTGAGCCAGTTGACGGAGATTTTCATGGGCGGGTATTCAGTGCGTTCATGAATGGAATCGTCTGAAACAGTGAAGGCGATGACCATTGGGCAGGCCGTCAAGGCCGAACCGTCAAATCACCGGACGGTGTTCAGAGATGCCCCAAAACCTAACAAAAAAAGCCCTGAACTTACAAGAGCGCAGAGCTTGGCAATCACGGTATTGTATCTTTTGTGCAATCGCGCCAAGCCTGCATCAAACAAGGGCTTCAGCGCGACTGTTTGTGACCCCAACGGGATTCGAACCCGTGCTACCACCTTGAAAGGGTGATGACCTAACCACTAGTCGATGGGGCCAAAAAATATTATTGTCCTGAAATCCGGACAGAACCTTCGTCAGACTCGGGGTGAATGAGGGGACTCGAACCCCCGACCTCCAGGGCCACAACCTGGCGCTCTAACCACCTGAGCTACAATCACCATGTTACATACGAACTCAAAAAACATCCTCCTGTATGCCCGACAGGACTCGAACCTGTAACCCTCAGCTTAGAAGGCTGATGCTCTATCCATTGAGCTACGGGCACATAACACCTGTCGCTGCTCTCCCTGGTCGGGGCACCGAGACTCGAACTCGGGACCTCCTGCTCCCAAAGCAGGCACGCTACCAGCTGCGCCATGCCCCGTCTGAACGGAAGGCTGGTAATATACGACAACAGGAGAAAATACCAAACGATTTTTTACGATTTGCAGCACTATTGCATGCAGGTTCGCGCGGGAGGTGATCAAGCGGTTCAGAAATCGAAACGCTCGGCAAAATAACTGGTTATGAGCGACTTGAGTTCATCGTGAACAATCATGTCGAGCGCTTCGGCGGGAGAAACCACGCGACGCTGACGAAGATGCATTTCATCCCAGCGCTCGAGCAGCGATTCAACTTCAAGCGGATAGACCTTGACCGAATACCTGCCTGACGGACGCCGGTAAACATAGGTGCCAATCGGTTCGGACTCCACCTTGCCGACAATCCCCCCCTCTTCCCAGGCCTCCTTGGCGGCCGACTCTGCGGGCGACATCCCTTTCTCGACGTAGCCCTTGGGAATGATCCAGCGTCCGGAACTGCGCGTCGTAATCAGGACAATCATGTCCCCCGCGATGGGCAGGACGCCTGACTGCACTGCTATTTTTCCCGATCCGTTGGCCATGACTGCATTGATAAGAGGTGCCGTTTTCTGCATAAACCGGTCATGCGGCCCGCTGTCATCCGAAACAGGATAAAGCGGGCAGGACGCTCAACCTGAGCGCAAGATAAGGCATTGACCCTTTTTTTCATGACCAATTCACGATGTCGTCACATTGCAAAGCCTGAAGCAACGGCACAGCCAACTGAAGCCACGCCATGACGGCAAAGAGCTGCCCAACAGAAGCGGGCGCTCGTCGTTCATCAATGGAGCCGAACCGGATGGATTCTTCATTCCGCATTGCTCCGTTCAGCATGACAGCGCCGACTCGGCCATCTCATGGCGACGTTCTCCGGCGGAACAATAACTGTATTTTCAGCGGCATTTACCAAGGGTCGCATTCGATAATTTCAAAAAATTGAAGTACGTTAAAACCATATATTCCTTTTGTTCAACACACATCACACCCCGATATGAAAGCCATCATTCCTGTTGCTGGAGTGGGCAGCCGGCTTCGCCCCCACACCTTTTCGCAGCCGAAAGTGCTGCTCAACGTTGCCGGAAAGCCGATTATCGATCACATCATGGACAAGCTCATCGATTCCGGCATCGACGAAGTGGTGGTCATCGTCGGCCATCTCGGCGACAAGATCGAAAGGCATCTCGAATCACGCTATTCGATCAAGATGACTTTCGTGGCCCAAACCAGGCAGCTCGGACTGGCTCATGCCGTCCACATGTGCCGGCCTTACATCTCGGATGACGAACCGGTATTCATCATTCTCGGCGACACCATTTTCGATGTCGATCTCATGCCGGTGCTCGAAAGCGACCGCTCGTCGCTCGGCGTCAGGGAGGTCGAGGATCCGAGACGCTTCGGTGTGGCGGTCACCGAAAACGGCCGGATCACCAGACTTGTCGAAAAGCCGGAACAACCGGTCAGCAATCTGGCCCTTGTCGGTCTTTACTTTCTTCAGAACGCCGGATTGCTGTTCAGCAGCATCGAGCATATCATTGAAAACAACATCACCACCAAGGGCGAATTCCAGCTTACCGACGCCCTGCAACACATGATCGACCTCGGCGAGCCCTTCTCGACTTTTCCGGTGCAGGGCTGGTACGATTGCGGAAAACCCGACACCCTCCTCGAAACCAACGAGGTGCTGCTGCACAAATATCATCAGGAAAAGCCAAGGAAGGGCTGCATCATCAACCCGCCGGTTTTCATCGCCGACAGCGCAACCGTTTCCAACGCCATCATCGGCCCGAACGTCACCATCGCCGAACATGCCGTCGTGTATGACGCCATTATCATGAACGCCATCATCGGAGAGAAGTCACAGGTGAACAATATCATGCTCGACCGTTCGATCGTGGGGAGCCACACGGTGGTCTCAAGCATGGGGCATCAGCTCAACATCGGCGACTATTCGGAAATCCGGATGGGCTGACAGCGCCGGAAGGGACCGCCGGACGGCGCTCTGGCGGTCAGCTCATGAAAAGATAGGGCTTCCAGTCGTCGGAAATCGAGAGGAAGTGCTGCCGCATCAGGGCAATGTGGCTTGGCCGCGCCGGTTTCTGCAGCATGGTCATGCCCGCTTCGGACGGAGTGCGGTTGCCCTTGATGGTGTTGCAGGATTTGCAGGCGGTGATCAGGTTGTCCCACCGGTCTTCGCCACCCCGCGACTTCGGAATGACGTGGTCAAGCGTGAGCGGCGCGTCGTTGCGTCCGCAATACTGGCAGCGAAAACCGTCGCGCCTGAAGATATTTTTTCGGCTCAGCACCGCGTGGCGGTACTCGACCCGCACATAAACCGTGAGGCGTACGATGCTCGGCAGCGGAAAGCTGTCGCTGACCGTGCGGATCCGGTGCTCCGGATGGCTCGCCACCATCATGGCCTTGCCGCCGAAGAGCAGCAGCACGGCATTCCGCGCATCGCAGATGCTCAGAGGCTCGTAGCTCGTGTTGAGCACCAGGACTTTGGTATTATGCAGTGACATGACCGATCATCTCCGGCTGATCATTGCGCCGCCCGATTGGCGGTCGTGAAGAGCGGTTTCGCGACGCCCTCACTGAACGGCTCCGGCCGAGCGGGGAACGGCAAGCTCCCGGCCATTGAGCGAATAGCTCCACCGCTCCTTCAGAACAAAACGGAGCTGCGGCGTTTTGCCCGTATCCGGCCGTCCAGAGCCTTGCGGCCAGGCGGCGTCGGACTTCCATCCTCCGTGATCGTCGGCGAAATACTCGACCGTCACCGTCGGCCCGTCGATGGAAAAGAGATAATACCCGACCGTATAAAGCTCCCGCGAAACCTGAACCTCCCGGCTTTTCTGGCCGCGCCATCCGCCGTCATCCGCCGGTCTGGGCGTGTAGAACTTGCTGCTGACCGAAGCCGCGATGAGCTGCTCGACCTGCGATTTGCCGTCAGGACTGGTGACGACAGAGCGCTTGTGCAGATGGTCGTGGCCGCAGATGAAAAGCCGGACGCCGTTGTGGTGCAGGCTCCCGAAAAAAGCGTTCTGCCACTCCGGATGCTCGTCGGCATACCCGCTGAAGAGCGTGTCCTGATGGTTCTCGCCGATAAGGGGCTGATGCGAAAAGACGAACGCGTGCGCCGTGCCGCGTGTCCGTCGGTCGAGCCGCTCGTCAATCCACGGCTGCTGATCGGCGATAGTGTAGCCGGAAGGGTAACGGGTGGAGTTCGGCACAACCCTGCCGGGCAACGGCCAGTTGTCGATCATGACGAAACGCACGCGCTCCTCGCCTTCGCCGCAGTCGAACGAATAACTCAGCCCGTCAAGCTCGCGACTGATCTGCACCGGGCTGCTGAAATTCGAGCCGATGCGGTAACGCCCGCCGTCGTGCCTCACAAAACCGCCGTCGCGAGTCTGGGGATAACGCTGCCGGAAGCCGGGCGCGCCATAGCCGTTCTCCGCGCTTCTGGCCTCGTGGTTTCCCCGGAATGCAAAAAAACCGATGCCTGCATCGATGAGCGGCTGGGCAGCCTCGACGCGAACCTCCTGGGAAAGCTCCCGGCCATCGTCGCTCAGATCGCCCACCTGGATGACGAACTTCACACCCGCATCGATGAACTGCCGGTTCACCTGCTCGATGATCGAAACCGGTACGGTTGAAGGATTTTCTCCGAAAGGATCGGCCGCCGTCCACTGGGTATCGCCCATCACGCCGAACCTCCAGGGTTCCGCCCGGAGCGCCGCCGGCCCCGAAAGCAGCATGAAAAGCACGAGCAGCACACCGGTTGCTCTGAACGAACGGGCACGGTTCATAGCGCGATCACGGTTTAAATGAAGAGCAAGAAATGATTCCGGGAAAATAGAACATAGCGCCAAACCCTCCTTTCCCGGCATTGTAAACTTCATGATAACACTTCCATCCCCGTTCCGTCCAGGCCTTCCACTTTTCACCACCCGCCAGCACAAAACTTTTGCATCGCATCAGGCGAATGCGTACATTTTGTGGTTGATTTTCCGGCATCCCCATTACCTATGGACACGGTGCCAAAAGCTCTCTTGCGGGACTTGTCCCCGGAGCTTGCCGAAAGGCTTCCCGTGTCCCGTCTGTCCCTCCCGGCATTCATTCCCACGTGAACCTCCTTTTCGGCAGCCCTGCAGGACGCCTGCCGTTCTTGTCGTTCGATTAACAAAAAACCGAAAGGGAAACTATGTCACATTCAAGGTATTACTTTACCTCGGAATCAGTTTCAGAAGGCCATCCGGACAAGGTAGCCGACCAGATCTCCGATGCCGTGCTGGATGAGTTCATCAAACAGGACCCCAACTCCCGCGTCGCCTGCGAAACCTTCGTCACCACCGGTCAGGTGATCGTCGGCGGCGAAGTCACCACCAAAGGCATCGTCGATGTCCAGACCATCGCCCGCAAAACCATCACCGAGATCGGTTACACCAAGGGTGAATACATGTTTGACGCAAACTCCTGCGGCATCCTCTCGGCCCTGCACTCGCAGTCGCCCGACATCAACCGCGGCGTCGATCGCAAGGAAGAGATCCAGGACGAGTTCGACCGCGTCGGCGCCGGCGACCAGGGCATGATGTTCGGCTACGCCTGCACCGAAACCCCGGAGCTGATGCCTGCCGCCATCCAGTTCGCGCAGGAGCTCGTCAGGAAGCTTGCCGAAATCCGCAAGGAGGGCAAGATCATGACCTACCTCCGTCCCGACGCCAAGAGCCAGGTGACGCTCGAGTACGACGAAAACGACAAGGTGCTCCGCGTTGACGCCGTGGTCGTCTCGACGCAGCACGATCCCGAACCGGCTGGCATGAGCGAAGCCGATTTCCAGAACGTCATCAAGAACGACATCATCGAGAACGTCGTCAGGAAGGTTATCCCTGCCGAGCTGATCGACGCGAACACCAAGTTCCACATCAACCCGACCGGCCGTTTTGAAATCGGCGGTCCTCATGGCGACACCGGTCTGACCGGCCGCAAGATCATCGTTGACACCTACGGCGGCGCAGCTCCGCACGGCGGTGGCGCGTTCTCCGGCAAAGACCCGTCGAAGGTTGACCGCAGCGCGGCTTACGCAGCCCGCCACGTCGCCAAGAACATCGTGGCTGCCGGCCTGGCCGACAAGTGCACCGTGCAGGTCTCCTACGCCATCGGCGTGGCCCGTCCGGTCTCGATCTACATCAACACCCACGGCACCGGCAAGCACGGCCTGTCCGACGCGCAGATCCAGGAGAAAGCCGAAGCGATCTTCGATCTCCGCCCGCTGGCCATCATCCGCCGCTTCAACCTCGACCGCCCGCACGGCTGGTGCTACCGCGACACGGCAGCCTATGGCCACTTCGGTCGCGACATCTTCCCGTGGGAAAAAACCGAAAAGGTTGACGAGCTGAAAGCCGCGCTCAACCTCTGATCTGAAACCCTCCGAAAGCCTCTGCGGACAAGCGTCCCGGAGGCTTTCCTCTCTTCCGAAAACACAGAAAAACACGCTGACATCATGACAACAGAAGCAGCAGTGCTCGACTACAAGGTAGCCGATATTTCGCTCGCCGAATGGGGCCGCAAAGAGATCGAAATCGCTGAAAAAGAGATGCCGGGCCTCATGGCCACGCGCAAGAAGTACGAAGGCCAGAAGCCACTCAAGGGCGCCCGCATCGCCGGCTCCCTGCACATGACCATCCAGACCGCCGTCCTGATCGAGACGCTCGTCGAACTCGGCGCCGACGTGCGCTGGGCGAGCTGCAACATCTTCTCGACGCAGGATCACGCCGCCGCCGCCATCGCCGCCGCCGGGGTGCCGGTGTTCGCCTGGAAGGGCGAGACCCTCGACGAGTACTGGTGGTGCACCCGCCAGATTCTCGAATTTGAAGGCGGCCTCGGCCCGAACCTCATCGTCGATGACGGCGGCGACGCCACCTTGATGATCCACCTCGGCTACAAGATCGAGAACGATCCTTCGATGCTTGACAAAACTCCGGGCAACGCCGAAGAGAAGGCGCTCTTCCAGCAGCTCAAAGAGGTCTTCGCCGAAGACAACCAGCGCTGGCACAAGGTTGCCGCCGGCATGAAGGGCGTCTCCGAGGAGACCACCACCGGCGTGCACCGCCTCTACCAGATGATGGAGAAAGGCGAATTGCTCTTCCCGGCCATCAACGTCAACGACTCGGTCACCAAGTCGAAGTTCGACAACCTCTACGGCTGCCGCGAGTCTCTGGCCGACGGCATCAAGCGCGCCACCGACGTCATGATCGCCGGCAAGGTAGTCGTCGTGCTCGGCTACGGCGACGTGGGCAAAGGCTGCGCCCACTCGATGCGCACCTACGGCGCCCGCGTGATCGTCACCGAAATCGACCCGATCTGCGCACTGCAGGCCGCCATGGAGGGCTTCCAGGTTACCACGATGGAAGAGGCGCTCAAAGAGGGCAACATCTACGTCACCACCACCGGCAACAAGGATGTCATTACCCTTGAGCACATGAAGCAGATGAAAGACGAAGCCATCGTCTGCAACATCGGCCACTTCGACAACGAAATCCAGGTCGATGCGCTCAACAACTTCAAGGGCGCGACGAAGATCAACATCAAGCCGCAGGTTGACAAGTACGTCTTCGAGAACGGCAACTGCATGTACCTGCTCGCCGAAGGCCGCCTGGTGAACCTCGGCTGCGCCACCGGCCACCCGTCGTTCGTGATGAGCAACTCGTTCACCAACCAGACCCTCGCCCAGATTGAACTCTGGAAGAACGACTACAAGGTTGACGTCTATCGCCTGCCGAAAAAGCTCGACGAAGAGGTCGCCCGCCTGCACCTCGGTCAGATCGGCGTCAAGCTGACCACGCTCACCAAAGAGCAGGCCGACTACATCAGCGTACCGGTCGAAGGCCCCTACAAGCCGGAGCACTACCG
Source organism: Chlorobiaceae bacterium (assembly GCA_016931495.1). Taxonomy (GTDB): domain Bacteria; phylum Bacteroidota; class Chlorobiia; order Chlorobiales; family Chlorobiaceae; genus Chlorobaculum. Next base: position 33,798 of record JAFGER010000017.1, read on the forward strand.
CTACTGATTCCTGGCGGAACAGAAAAGGCCATCCGAAAAGAGATAGCCAACCACACAAAGGGCACCCATAAAAGGATGCCCTTTGTGTTTTATCTCGCCCATCAAAAAATCTCAAGCTCTGCAAGAAGCTGCTTGAGATCAGCGCCCCCACATCGCCACCAAATTAAATCGCTATCACGCAGTAAGCACCTCAAGGAAAAACGATTAGAGCCCTGCTATCCCAGCATTTCTTATACTCTTAATTTACGCTTATAGCTGTAAAAAAATAATCGGCATAAATATGAAACAATCTTTGCGTAAATTTCGTATTGTTAAAAATATGATACCCCCTCAATCATTCAGATTATTACAGTACCGTCCAACATCAAGTACATCCTGTTGTCTTGTAACTGACCGGGTACGTTGAACTAAAGCACCATTTTTCTGCATCGGCACCGCGATCCATAATTTTTTTCAATTTAAATACCATCACTCATGAAAAGTTCTCAAGTAAAATTGATGCTCGTTTCAGCCCTGCTTGCGTTTACGGCCCCGCAAGTTGCTCATGCTGAAAACGACTCTGAGCCTGCATTGCCCAACATTCACGGCAAATCGCTGGCCACTCCTACGGGATGGGGCGCAGCTTATGGCACAGTATTTGCCGGAATGGGTGGAACGGTTCCAGCCCCCTTTAGTGACAATTCTGACGCAGCGGTTGGTTTTGGAGTAGGTATCGGAAACCCCGTTGACAATCTTGGACTGCAAGCAAGCGTTGTTTCGCTTGACCTGAGCGACTGGAAACGATACTCGCTCAATTTCAAGCTGCACCGTTACCTCGGCAATGGAAATTCGATCGCCATTGGTGTAAACAATATCATCTTGACCGATTCGGATACTGCCAGTGACGCAAGTGAATGTTATTATATTGTTTATAGCCAGGCCGTACAGGATCCCCATGTAATCAATGAAGATACGAACATTTCAAAACTGCATTTCAGTGTTGGCGTTGGCTATGGCGAATTCTGGGAGAACATCCCTTCATATAGCAGCATTTATCGTGAAAGTGAACGTGAAGCCAGGGTATTTGCCAATGTATCATACGAGCTGTTCGATGAATTGAATGCCATTGCAGAATGGGATTGTGAATTTCTCAATGCCGGCATATCAAAGACCTTTATGGTTGGCCCTCAAAGCGCACTGGTTGCCTCTGTTGGCGCCGGCAACCTGACGGACAGATACGATGATGGAATTCGTTTCATCTGGAGCCTCGGTGCCGGTATCATGTTCTGAACATAGTATGCAATAACCATAATCTATAACGTCATGAAACGTTCAATATTTTTTGCAGGAATGCTTGCGGCCATGTTTTTCGCTCCTCCTGTTACACCGGAGGCTCTGGCCTTATGCGGAGGTTCAGATGCAGTAACAGGGGCGATGACGCTCCAGTCAGGCATCACGTGGATCAATTTCCCTCAGGAAAAGGCAGCCCCGCCACCACCTCCCGAGGTGCCGCCCCCGGTTATTGAGCCAACTGAAGAGATGAAAATGGATACAGAGAAAAAAATCGCTGTACCACGAAATTGAAAGCAAACCGTCAAAATATCCCGAAACCATCTTAAAAAATGGTTTCGGGATATTTGAGAAATACAGCAATTCACCATTCGTGGAATTCCTGAAAATAATTATTCGGCTGCATTTATCTCTATTTTGCGCTTTTAGAAAGATGAACGGGATGTTTGAAAAAGAATTGAAAGCAATCTCACGCCGGCCGTTCACAAGGCATCTCTACGCTTTCATCACAACCGCCATCATAGCTTTTCATGTCGGCTCCTTATATGCATCAACAGACAGCATCGTCAATAAAGAAAATAATGTAATCGGTTCTGACGAAGTTCGTTTTGTCGTTGAAAATGCCATCAACACCGGTGACAACAGGAACAGACCGTTTGCTGTACTCGACAAAAAAAATGCAAAAATATATATCTACAGCAGCACAGGAATCCTTCTTGCAGAAACACCGGTATTACTTGGCCTTGCTGTCGGAGATCATTTGGCGCCAGAAATAGGCAGGCTGCCACTATCGAAGATAGGCCCTTCCAACCGAATAACTCCGGCAGGCAAATATTATGCGGTAATTGGCAAAAACAGCCATGGAGGCGAGGTGCTTTGGGTCGACTACAGCAGTCGTCTGGCTATTCATCCGGTTGTAACAAACGTTCCGGCGCAACGGAGAATCCAGCGTCTCAAATCTGCAACCATCGAGGACAACCGGATATCCTGGGGCTGCATAAACGTACCGAAAACATTTTATAAAAATTATATAAGCAAATTTTTCACGACATCAGGCGGCATGGTTTACATCCTTCCTGAAGTGAACGCTCTTAGTGATTATACCTGGTTCAGACAAAATCAGGATACAACGCAGGAGCAAACCCGCTAAATCTGGGGTGCAGCATAACAGTCACAAAAAACAGGAGTTGAAAAGCAGCGCTTTGACTCCATTTTTCTTGCACTAACCAAAGCGGCGGATTGCCAATTTTTCTGAACGGCTGCTCCGGCTCTGATTTTTTACAAGCCTCAGCGTCGTCCTTTTTCACCGCACCATGAGATTGCCATAACGCTCCCCCAGCCCGTCGAGCGCTGCTTGCATGACCGAGCGTTTCGCTTCGCAGAATATCCGGTCTTCGATGCCATCGAGGTTGACCTCGACGTTGGCTTTGGCGCTCTGCAGGCCAGCAACCAGCAAATAGCGGCCCACGAAAACGTCGCTCAGCACATTGGGATTTCCGATCTGTTCGAGACGGTCAGCAAGCGGCAGCATGGCGATACAGCGTTTGAACAACTCGAACGGCACTTCCGAACTTGCCTTGAGCGCCGACTGGATCGCGGCGCGGCGGGCTTCGGCCTCCTCGGGCGCGCTCTTCGGCATACGGTAAACCTGCATGATCGTGCCGAACACCTCCATGTCGCGGTCGGCGAGGCTGAGCATCTGGCGGCGGGCGCTTTCGCACTGTTCGAGAATCGAATGCACTTCACGCTCGACACTGGCGAACTTTTTCTTGGCGACGGTCAGGTTGCAGACCATCGAAAGCAGCGCAACACCCTGAGCCGCCGTCACTGCCGCCGCCGCGCCGCCGCCGGGCGTGGGGTCGGCGCTCGAAAGCCGGTCGAGGTAGGCTGAGATTGCGGTCGAACCGAGCGTGCCGTCAGGCCTCATCGTGGTAGTTCCGGTAGAGTTGCAGGGCGTTTCTCATGCACATGGCCACCGTCATCGGACCAACCCTCGGAATGTAAAGCGCGGCGGCCTCCTTGGCCTCCGGCTCGAAGTTCTGGATGGAGGAAAAGTTCAGGCAGACCGCGCCCGGCTTCAGCTCTTCGGCCCTGATCTTGTCGAACTGCCTGGACGGCACGCCGGTGATGACGATATCCGATTGCCGCAGCGCCTCTTCACGGCTTACCGGCATCTGCTCGTGGCCCGGGCCGTTGACGTCCACCACGAAGCCGCCGTCGATGTCGAACGAATAGACCCGTGCCCCGTCGTTGGAAAGCATGTAGGCCAGCGGCTTGCCGACCACCTCGGAGCGGTTGAAAATGGTGATCTGCTGACCGCCGAAGGGCAAGCCGTAAGGGATATAGGCGTCGGTCTCTTCAAGCAGCTTGATGATGGCAAGCGGCGTGCAGGGCAGAATCGCCTTGAACTTCTGCGCCTCGTCGTCGAATCGCTCGTTGGCGTAAAGCTTGGCGATCCAGTACGGGCAGAGTCCTTCGACATCCTTGTGCGGCGAAATGAGGTTACGGAGTTCCGCATCGCGGCTGTCGCCCCAGATCGGATAATAGACGAAAATACCGTGAATTGCAGGATCCGAATTGGCCTCTTCGAGCATGCTTCTGACCGATTCGGGGCCGGTTTTGCGAAGGTCGAAGCGGATGCCGACATCTTCGCACCCGGCCCGCGTGTAGTCGGCGTAGGTTGCCGATGCGGGATCGTCGGAGGCCAGAATGCCGACAATCGTGATGCTCAGCCGTTCATCGCTGATCTCGCGCCGGACGGCGTCACGAAACGAGGCGGCGACAGGATTCGGGTCAAGTGCTTTCATGAATCAACAGTGCTGTAGGTGAGAAATCTGTACGGAATGGAAACCGAAGGGGCTGACCGGTACGAAGAGCGCTGCGGCGCTTTGAAGGTGTGCGCCAGGAATGAGACATACAGAGCTGCACGGTCTTGCATGGCAGGCTATCGGAATCCGGTCGTTGAACCGGGTGCTTGCTGCTGAACGGCGCATGGCCCGGTGCATGAGTTTGCTGGGGCGGCAGGATTCGAACCTGCGAATGTCGGCTCCAAAGGCCGATGCCTTACCACTTGGCGACACCCCATCGTTGACGCTGAGCCGCGTCACAAACGGCTTTGATTATACGGATAAATAGCTAAAAACACAACACGAAGCTGCCGGAAACGGGAGCGCTCTTTGCGCCGAAACATCGCCCGCCCGAACGGCGCTCTTTTTTGCGACGCTTTTTTATCTTTGGATCTGACCTGCATTGCCGAACTCCAGACAACGCCTCATGACCAGAATCAAGATTTGCGGCATCACCCGCCCGGAAGACGCCCTCGCCGCCGCCATTGCCGGGGCCGATGCCCTCGGCTTCAACTTCAGCCGCAAGAGTCCCCGGCTCATCAGCCCCGACATGGCCCGCGACATCATCGCAAGGCTTCCGCCGCTGGTCACCCCTGTCGGCATCTTCGTCGAGCACTCCCCCGAAGAGATCAACGGCATCTGCCGCCACTGCGGCCTGCAGGTCGCGCAGCTCCACTCGGATGACTACGGCCCCGAACAGAGCCTGCGCGTCAACGAGGCCAAGGTGATCCGCGTCTTCCGTCCCGGCCCGGACTTTGGCGTCGATGAGGTTCGAAGCTATGCGGAACGGACGGGCTGCCGGAGCTTTCTTTTCGACGCGTTCAGCCCCGAAATGGCCGGCGGCACGGGCAGAACCATCGAATCCCCGACTGCGGCGATGCTGTTCGAGCGCACCCGCGAGTTCGGCTGGGCGCTGCTGGCTGGTGGCCTCAATCCGGAAAATGTCGCCGATGCCGTGCGCCTCGTCAGACCGTGGGGGGTCGATACAGCCAGCGGCGTCGAGTCCGCGCCCGGCATCAAGGATGTGCAGAAAATCGCCGGCTTTATCCGCGCGGTTCGTGAGGCTGACCGTGAGCTTGCCGCTTGTCGGCAATGTGCCCGAGAATGATCTCCGCAGCCGTCTCGGGCAGTTCGAGCGTGATGAGATGGCCGCAGCCCGGCACGCACAGGTAGGCTCCCGATTGCGATAACTCCATCAGCTTCCTTGCGTTATCGCAGGTCATGATGGCATCGCCCTCCCCGGCCACGAACAGCACCGGCACCCTGACCGACCGGACCATCTCCGGCAGCATCCCGGTCGTTTCGAGAGCCGTAATCTGCTGAGTGGTCTGCTCAATGGCTTCCGATGCGCACAGGCCAAGGCTTTCAAAACCGACGTTGATGTCGTGCATCATGATCGAATTCCTCGAAAGCGCAAGCCTTGCGAACATATAGGCGGGAAGCCACCAGGTGAGCTTCCGCATCATGTTATTGAAGATGAAATTGATGATGGCAGGCGCGGCCTTCGTGATGAACTCGTTATTTGGAAGGTAGCCGAAGTTGAAAAAAGTCATCGACCTGACGCTGTTCGTGTACTTGCCGACATAGTCGAGCGCCACGAACGGGCCGAACGAGAAGGCGGCAATATGAACGTCCGCGAGGCCGATCGTCCTGATCAGCCCGTCGAGGTCACGGGAGAAATCGGTGATGTGATAGCGGTTTTGCGGATCGTTCTCCGACCATCCGTGCCCTTTCATATCGTACGCAATCGTCCGGTACCCTTCGGCATTCAGCGCGCGTATGATATGGTGCCACCACATCCACCAGCAATCCCACCCGTGAATCAGCAGCACCGTGCCACGCGGATTTTCAGGCGACGAATCGTGATAGTGGTGCAACAGCCCGCCAACTTCGACGAAGTGGCTGTTCCGCATAAGATCGAGCTCGTAGGCCGCCCGGTTTCGCTCGCCTTTCGTAGCGGTTTCGAGCCGGTCGAGAAGCCTCAGGCGGTACGCTTTGAATTTTTCGGAGGAGGGGTCGGGAAGAGTGCTCATGGTCCAAAGGATGAAGTTCACAGCAACCAGGACAAGCGAGTTCTACCTTAAAGGTAGAAAAAAAATTTCACGCTTTATTTCCCGGCATCCCGAAAAGCACTCTTTTGCGGAAACTCGAAAAAAAAATCCGTCACCTGCGAGGCTGGTTACCCGCAGGCTTTGGCGAAGCAGGCGCTTCAGCTGAAACGAGGTTGCCGGTTTTCACGGATGAAGCGGACGGCTCGGCAGCCGACTCCCGGAACAGCTTGCCACCTTCGCGCCGGATGATCTCCTGCTGCTCGAAGATGGTCTCCGGATCAACCTTGAAATGCCTCAACAGCTCGGAGAACATCTGGATCGAGGTCTCGAAAATTTCGGTCACGACCGCATCGGCCCCTGCCCGGTAAAACTGCGCGGCGGACTGGAACGAGCGGGAACGGACAATGATGAACGCGTCGCTGTTGATGGTGCGCACCAGCCGGATGCACTGCACGGCGGCCTCGATTTCGGGAATGCAGATCACCACCGAACGGCAGTGGTCGGTTCCGACACGAAGCAGCGATTTGCGTTCCGTGCAATCGCCGTAAAAGAGCGGCTCGCCTTTGCGGCGCATCGTGCTGACCACCTTGCGGTTGGTATCGAGCACCGTGTAGAGCAGGTTGGTCGCGTTCATCACGGCGGCCACATTGCGCCCGATCAGGCCGTAGCCGATGATGACCGCATGGATTTCACCTTTGCAGGCGATCGATCCGGCGGCGGCGCGCGTTGGCTGCTTCGGCTGCTGCTCGGGCATGAGAGGCATGAACCTGAAGACCGGCGCCACCTGCGCAGCGAACCCCGGAGCCGCCGAAATCAGCGCGGGCGTCACGATCATGGTGACGACGATGATGGTCAGCATCAGCTGGAACATGTGCTGGTCGAGCAGGCCCGTATTCTTCGCCGATCCGGCCAGCACGAACGAGAACTCCCCGATCTGCGCCAGCACCATGCCCGACATCAGACTCACCCGCGACGAAAAACCGAGCGCCATGGAAATGCCCGTCATCACGATCCCCTTCACGAGCAGCACCACGAGCGCCACACCGATCAGCCACGGAAGCTCGATCATGTTCACGTCGAGCAAGAGGCCGACGGAGACGAAGAATATGCTGGTCAGCGCCTCGCGGAAAGGGTCAATGGTTCGGCTGATACGGTGGCTGCCATCGGTGCTGGCGATCACCATACCGGCCATGAACGCGCCGAGCGCCAGCGACAGCCCGATGAGCGAGGCCAGCCATGCGGCTCCGAAGCAGAGCACCAGCGCGCCGAGCACCAGCACCTCGCCGGCATGAAGCTCGGTAATCAGCCGCACGATCTTCGGCATCAGAAGCCGGAAACCGCCGAACATGCCGATGGCGAACAGCAGAAGCAGCGCAATTTCCTGAAAGGTGGCTTCGGGGGAAATGACCTTGCCGGGAGTCAGAAAGGTCAGGCCGATCATCAGGGGCACGATGGCCATGTCCTGGAAAATGAGGATACCGAGAGCGATCTTGCCGTGATCGAAACCAAGCTCGTCGCGGTCGGAAAGGATTTTCAGGCAGAGCGCGGTGCTGCTCACCGAAAAGGAGAAGCCGAGCACAATCGCCTCCTGGATGCTGATCCGCTTGCCGATCGCCTCCAGCAGCCAGAACGCCAACGCGGCGATAATCATACCCGTCAGCATCACCTGCGACAGACCTCCGGCAAAGACGATCTTCTGAAGCTTCTTCATATCGTCGAGCGAAAACTCCAGCCCGATGGTGAAAAGCAGCAAAACCACGCCCAGCTCGGCGAGGATCGAGATCAGTTCGCTGTCGCTGACCACCCCGAACCCGGTCGGTCCAAGCATGATGCCCGTAAAAATCAGACCGATCACCGGAGGAATCCGGATCCTCTGGAACAGCAGAATAGTGACGATGGCAAGGGTGCCGATCAGCACCAGTTGCCCGAGAAAATCATAGTGATGCATGACGCACCCAAGTCAAAACCTGAAAAATAGCTGGAACCTGACCGTCCCGCGAAATTCTCAAGGCTGCAATGGCATCAAGACCACCCCAAGATCTGGCTGGACATGGTTCTGTCCGTAAATGAAAAGGTGTGGCCTGCCGCCCGGAAGCGTAAAAATCAGTGAACGGTCATCATCTTCAGTGTAGCAACGGAATCACAAAGCTGCAAATACCTTTGCAACATTGTCGTTAAGGGCGTTGATTTTTCCGGTAAAATCATACATTGAAGAACTGTTGACAGTTCCCGCCCGGCTTTGGCGGCTCTGTTGCCATAACCCTCCGGCCTTTTTGCGAAGCCGGAGCGTTGCCGACATCACGATGCAGAATCATCCCGGAGCGTCCTGGACTTCCGGGCTTCCGGCGTTGTATCGGCGCAACGGAACCGTACCGGAAGCGACCCGGCGGAGAGCTGCCGTTCCTTCACATCATGTCATGTTCTGCAATGTTCAAACCCAAACTCCTGACCGTTCTTCCCGAGCTGACCAGAGAGCAGCTTGGCCGGGACATCGTTTCCGGAATCCTCGTCGGCATCGTGGCCCTGCCGCTTGCCATCGCCTTCGCCATCGCTTCGGGCGTTTCGCCTGAAAAGGGCCTCATCAGCGCCGTCATCGGCGGTTTCCTAATCTCGCTCTTCGGCGGCAGCCGCGTGCAGATCGGCGGGCCGACCGGCGCGTTCATCGTCATTCTCTACGGCATCGTGCAGCAGTACGGCGTCAACGGCCTGATGATCGCCACCATCATGGCGGGCGTGATTCTCATTATCATGGGCCTGTCGCAGCTCGGCTCGCTCATCAAGTTCATCCCCTACCCGGTCGTGGTCGGCTTCACCAGCGGCATCGCCATCATCATCTTTTCGAGCGAGGTGAAAGATTTTCTCGGCCTGCGGATGGAATCGGTGCCGGCGCACTTCCTCGACAAGTGGGCCGCCTACTTCGCCGCGCTGCCGACGACCAGCCCTGAAACCCTCGCCATCGGCGTGACGGCGCTGCTGATCATTGTCTTCTGGCCGAAGGTCTCCACGAAAATCCCCGGCCCGCTGATTGCGCTCATCGTCACCACGGTGGCCGTGCGGATGCTGCACCTCGACGTTGACACCATCGAGAGCCGCTTCGGCGAAATTTCGGCATCGATTCCCGCGCCCTCCGCCCCATCGTTCGACCTCGCGACGATCCGCAACCTCATCATGCCCGCCACCACCATCGCCCTGCTCGGCGCGATCGAGGCGCTGCTCTCGGCGGTGGTGGCCGACGGCATGATCGGCGCGCGGCACAAGTCGAACATGGAGCTGGTCGCCCAGGGCGTGGCCAACATCGCCGCGCCGCTCTTCGGCGGCATTCCGGTGACCGGAGCCATCGCCCGCACCGCCACCAACATCAAGAACGGCGGACGCACGCCCATCGCCGGCATCGTTCACGCGATCACGCTACTGGCAATCATGCTGGTGTTCGGCTCGTGGGCCAAGCTGATTCCGATGCCCACGCTCGCCGCAATTCTGATCGTCGTTGCCTGGAACATGAGCGAGCACCACGTCTTCCGCCAACTGCTCAAAAGCCCAAAGAGCGACGTGGCCGTGCTCCTGACCACCTTTTTCCTGACGGTGATCTTCGACCTCACCATCGCCATCGAAATCGGCATGCTGCTGTCGGTCATCCTCTTCATGAAGCAGATGGCCAGCCTCAGCAATGTCGGCGTGGTCACCGGCGAACTGAAGGATGCCGAGGACGAGAACGACCCGAACGCCATCATCACCCGCGCCATTCCGGAGGGTGTCGATGTGTTCGAGGTCAGCGGCCCCTTCTTCTTCGGAGCGGCTTCCAAATTCAAGGACGCGATGCACGTGGTCGGCAAACCTCCGGCGATCCGCATCATCCGGATGCGCAAGGTGCTGAGCATCGACGCCACGGGGCTGAACATGCTCAAAGAGCTGGTGAAGGATTGCCGGAAAACCGGCACGAAGCTGATCCTCTCCGGCGTGCACGCCCAGCCGATGTTCGCCATGCAGCAGTACGGGCTGGCCGATGAAATCGGCGAGGAGAACCTGTTCGGCAACATCGACGACGCCCTCGACCGCGCACGAACCCTACTCGGCCTGCCCACAGAGGGACGGCCACAGGAGTTCGTGGCAAGTGTGGAAAGGGAAAAGAAATAACAAGGCGGGAAACATTATTTCCTGTAGGACTTATAGGCCCTATACGACCTATAAGTCCTACAGGAATAACGCTTTAAAACCTCACGCTTCCTTAACGCTGTAGGTTCTGATGCTTGAAATCGAATCGATACTGTAGTAGGTGTTGACCGATGTGTCCGACGACTCCTCGGTCACCCGCAGAAACTGGTCGCTGATGAAAAGCACGGCATTTTCATACACCGTCCCCTCGTTGATCTGCAACTTCACCCCTTTACGGATTTTCCGCGACATGGTTCCATGCAATGGCACCGAGGCGTACTCGAGCACCTTCTCCCATGTCTGCAATGCACTACCTGCCATAAAAGCCCCCTCTTTCTTACATTATTGTAAATTTTTTACTTATTTTATTAAGCAATAACTGAATATTATCTTATTTTTTAAACTTTAACAACATTCTCCGCGTTAAAACCCGAGACAATTGAAAGCCTGACAACCATGGAACAAACCCCGTTACGACCTCTGGGCGAGGTCATGACAATGATCGAGGCGCTCGGCCACGAAGTCACCTACGCTTACGAAGACCTGATCTTCATCGACCACAACGACTTCCTTTTGCAATTCGACGCTGCCGATCCCAACGCGCTCGACCTCTTTTTCAACACCGAATGCGATGACGCCGAAGCTGACGCGGTTGCCGGGCAGATCATTCCCGAAGGCATTCAAAAGGGGCTGGTCATTCGCAGAAAAGGCACCTACACCATGACGGAGGCCGAAGGCAACAACCTGCAAATCATCTTCAACCCCTGATCGCCGTTCAGCAAAAGGTCAGCTGGCGGAACCATTTGCAACCGCATGGCATTTTCCGGGAAAAAGAAGGAGGAAGATATGCCGAGCTGGTATGACGGGCTGGTCAAGCCAAAGCTGACGCCGCCGAAACAGGTGTTCTGGCCGGTGTGGATGACCTTGTACGCACTCATCGCCGCAGCGCTGATCCTCTATTTCCGCACCCCGGAAAAGCCTTTCTTCACTGCGGTGATTCCGCTGCTCGCAGCGCACTTTGTTGCGGGGTTTTCGTGGACGTCGATCTTTTTCGGCAAAAAGAGAATCCTCGCCGCGCTCATCGACCTGCTTTTCATGGATGTGACGCTGGCCGTCATCATTCCGCTTTTTTACGTGACCAATTCACTGGCGGCGGCTCTGCTCATCCCCTATTTCTGCTGGTGCCTGCTGGCGACGTACCTGAACTGGAGCCTCTGGCGACTCAATCCGCAAAACCGGCAACGGCGCTGAAACCATTGCCGCCTCATTGACGGAATCAGCCGAATCGCTATTTTACAGAAGTACCGACCGTTACAAGCTCAATCCGGAACGATCAATCTCCTGAATTCAGAAACCATGAAATACTCGGAAGCAACGCAAGGACGGGTGTTCGTCATCAGGCTTGAGGATGGCGACATCTTTCATGAAGAGATCGAACGGTTCGCCAGGGAGAAAGGAATTTTACGAGCCTGGCTGAACGTGGTCGGCGGGGCGGACAAAGGGAGTCAGCTGGTGGTCGGCCCGGAAGAGAGCCGTGCTTTTCCGGTCAATCCGATGACGCTCGATCTGTACGACGCGCATGAAATTGTGGGTACAGGCACCATCTTTCCGGACGAATCCGACAACCCTGTGGTGCATCTGCACATGGCCTGCGGCCGGGAGGAAAGCACCGTCACAGGCTGCGTGCGCAACGGCGTCAGAACATGGCACGTCATGGAGGTGATTCTGGTCGAACTGCTCGGCACCGAGGCCCGCAGAGTCCCCGACAAAGCCACCGGCTTCAACCTGCTGATTCCGTAAAATCAACGCTTCTCCTGTAAGTCCTGTACGACCTACAGGGCTTGTAAACTCTTCCGCCCCAAAACTTTACGCAAACGGATTCTTCCCGCACTCGACGCCAAGCGAGGCGGCCACGGCGGGATTGATCACCTCGCCGTTCCAGACATTCAGCCCTCCGGCAAGCCCCGGCATGACAACCATCGCGCTTTCGAGGCCGAGGTCGGCGAGCCGCCGCAGGTAAGGCAGCGTCACGCCGGTCAGGGCTTCGGTCGAGCTGCCGGGATAGGCCGCCGGCATGTTGGTCACGCCATAGTGCACCACCCCCTCATCAACAAAAACCGGATCGGGATGGGTTGTCGGACGGGAGGTCTCGATACAGCCGCCCTGATCGATGGCGATATCCACAATCACCGCGCCAGGCTTCATGCCACGCACCATCTTCCGGTTCACGAGCTTCGGCGCGCTCGCCCCGGCAATCAGCACGGCGCCGATCAAAAGATCGGTTTCGGGCAACAGCTCTTCGAGGTGCTGCTCGTTCGAGTAGATCGTATGCACCTGCGCGGGAAGCACCGATTCGAGCGCACGCATCCGCTCCTGATCGGCCTCCATGACCGTCACCTCCGCGCCGAGACCGGCCGCCGCGCGTGCGGCATTCATGCCGGCGGTACCGCCGCCAAGCACCAGCACCCTGCCGGGCAGGACGCCGGGCACGCCGCCAAGCAGTTTGCCCATTCCGCCATGAAGCTTCGACAGATAGTAGCCCCCCATGAGCACGCTCATCTTTCCGGCGATTTCGCTCATCGGAGCCAGCAGCGGCAACCGCCCGCCGACCTCCACGGTTTCGTAGCCAATCGCCGTCACGCCGGCTCCGGCAAGCGCCTCCGTCAATCCCGGAACGCCGGCCAGGTGCAGAAAGGTGAAAAGAATCAGCTCCTTGCGGAAAAAGCGGTACTCCTCCTCCAGCGGCTCCTTGACCTTGACGACGAGGTCGGCGCCCCAGACCTCCTCCTGCTCCCTGGCCAGCACCGCACCGGCAAGCCGGTACTTCTCGTCGGTGAAGCCACTCTCGGCGCCAGCGCCGCACTCGACAAGCACCCTGTGCCCCGCGCCGACAAGCTGACGCACTCCGGCAGGCGTGCAGGCGACCCTGGTTTCAAGGGTCTTGATCTCCCGTGGAATTCCTATATTCATGGCTGAAAATTCAGGATTGACCGATTGGTAACAATGTACCACTCCAGCCTCTTTTCCGGAACAATCCCGAATGAAACAAACCTCCGAAACCCCGGCATGGAACCCGAAACCTGGCCCGTTCTGGCAGACCCGCTCTTCTGGCTTCTGACCGCCGCCAGCCTTGCCACGGCAGCCGCACCGGCGCTGCCGAGGCCAGTCGGCAAACGGAAAGCCATCGCCATTGCAGCGCTCTGGGCGACCATCTCCGGAATCTCCGTGACGCTCTTCGGAGTGCTGCCCGCGCTTGCCTCGGCACTGTTTTCGCTGCTCTCCGGAGCTCTGCTGCTTGCCGCCTCGCTGGTTTTTTCGGGCATCCGGTCGATGCCGAACCGGCGCTACGAAGAGCGCAAACCCTGAGCATCCTGACAAATCTGTCACATCGTGAACCAGGCAGGAACATGGCTCCAGGCGTGCCGCATCCGGCGGTCGTGCTCCTTCCAGTCCGGATCGTACCGCGCCACCGCGTCCCAGAACTTCGGCGAATGATTCATGTGCAGCGTGTGGCAAAGCTCATGAATCATGATGTGACGCACCAGCTCCGGCGGCAGAAAGAGCAGCTTGAGATTGAGACTGATCGTGCCCTTCGTCGAGCAGCTCCCCCACCGGCTCCGCTGCTTGCGGAACGAAACGCGCGAAATGGCAAAGCGATGCTCCGAAGCAAGTCCCAGGAGCCGGGGCGCGAGCTTGACCTTCGCACGATGCTTGAGCCAGCCTTCAAGCGCCTTGCGGCACAGTTCGTGATTGCCGACCAGGCCCGAAAGCTCGACCCGGCTGCCCTCCTTTTCCTGAATCTGAATGCCCGTCGTCTGCAACCGCTCATCACGATAGACGACATCCCACACCTCTCCGATACCGGCCAGCGCAATCCGCTCCGGAAGGGCTTCGCCGGAAACCGCTTCATCGGCGGGTCGATGTTTTTCGAAGGCCTGACGGGTTTTCATGATCCACTCCGCCTTGCTCTCGACCAGCGCCGGAACCAGCGTCCTGTCGAAACCGGCAGGCACAATGACGACCAGACCATCGTAAGGCGAGAATTTCAGGCGAACACTCCTTGCCCGGCCACTGACCCTGACCGTATAGGGAACTGACGAGAAGTGTGATGCGGAAGATGATGGGAGCATCGGAACGATTCAGAAAACAAACGGTTGAGGAAGCTGCCTTGAAGTATAAGCACTCCGCCACAAGAATAAAATTGGTCATTCCGGGAAAGCCGGAAGCGGCAATCCCTCCGGGCCATCCTTCATGCCGAAGGCAAAGAAGCGGTTTTCCATGATTTTTTCCGATCCGCAACTCCGGAAATTTGGAAAATAATTAACGATTGTTAAATTAATTCCTAATCAGTACCCCGACACCATCAGCTGACCTCAAGCTGCGACAATCAGAAAACCAGCAAGACGAAACAAGTTTTTTGATAAGATCGAAAAATGTCGGATATTAACAATTGTGATTTATTAACAATCGTTAAATCAAATCAAAAAGAAATACCGACACAACGCCTCCATCAAACCCAAACGCTCTACGACCATGACAGCCAACACCCCCAACGGAATCCCGATGCCCATCATCAACCTGACCAGGTATCTTCTCGTGACAGGCATCATTCTTGCCATCGTCCTGCAGCAGCCGCTGATCACCACAGGGCTCTTCTTTCTCATGCTTCCTGCCGTGATCTGGGGCAAAAAGGCCAGCCTGATCTTTTACATCGGATCGCACCTTTTCAAAAAATGGAACGCGACGGCTCACACCGAAAGCCCGAAACTGACCCGCTTCAACAACTCGATCGCCGTGATTCTGCTTGGCATGGCTCAGGTCGCCTTCTTTTTCAACGCTGACCTTGCCGGCTATATTTTTTCAGGTATCGTCGCCCTGGCCGCCTTTATCGCAATCTGCGGATTCTGCGTCGGCTGCTTCCTGTTCTTCCAGTACAACATGCAGAAGCACAAGCTGTTTGGACGCAAAACCTCTCCCCAGTACAACACTGCCGGCTGAGTTTTTCCTGAGCGTTACTCCGGCAACCAGAACAGGCGCAGTTGAGCAAGAACGGGGGTTCTGCTCCTGAATGGAGCGCAGTGAACCACTGGATTCATGATGCCTGCATCAGGCGTGAAACAGCGCAAATACCGTTCATTGCCGGAGTAACTGCAGCAACTCCCCCCGGAAGAAACCTGTCAGCCCTCGCGGCTTCAGGTTTCTTCTGTTTATCCTCCTCGTCATCGGCCAGCCCGGCCCGAAATTCAACAGCAAGCAGAGAAAAGCCCGTGACTGAAACGGAGATTCTGGTTACCTTTCCCTGAGGATCACGACAACTGTTGCAACCACGCCCATGCACTTTGAAACCATCGCCATCCACGACGGCAATACGCCGGAACGGTGCGCCGGATCGGTGATGCCGCCGGTTTACCAGACTTCGACCTTCGCGCGGCCAAGCCTCGACGAGCGGGGCGAATTCTTCTATTCGCGCATCGGCAACCCCACGCGCTCGGCGCTCGAAACGACCCTCGCGCTGCTTGAAAATGGCAGGTACGCCACGACCTTCGCCTCGGGCGTGGCGGCGATGATGGCCGCAGTGCAGGTGCTCAGACCGGGCGATCACGTCGTTTCAAGCCTCGACGTTTACGGCGGGAGCTACCGGATTTTCGAGCAGCTTCTGCGTCCGTGGGGCGTCGAAACCTCCTACGCGGCGAGCGAGGCGACAGAGAGCTTTCTCGACTGCATCCGCCCGGAGACGCACATGATCTGGATCGAATCGCCCTCGAATCCGCTTTTGCAAATCTGCGACATCCGCGCCCTCGCCGAAATCGCCAACGAACGCGGCATCGTGCTCGCGGTCGATAACACCTTCGCCAGCCCGTACTTCCAGCGCCCGCTCGACCTCGGCGCGCACCTCGTCGTGCACTCGACCACCAAGTACCTCGGCGGCCACAGCGACGTGATCGGCGGCGCGGTCGTCGCGTCGGACGACGACCTGCACCTCGCCGTCCGCAACTACCAGGGCGCGGCGGGCGCGATTCCCGGCCCGTGGGATTGCTGGCTGATTTCGCGTGGCATCAAAACGCTGAAAATCCGCATGGAGGAGCACCAGAAAAACGCGCTGCATCTGGCGCGAGCGCTTGAAGCGCATCCGGCGGTGAGCCGCGTCATCTACCCCGGCCTGCCGTCGCATCCGCAGCACGAGCTGGCCAAGAGCCAGATGAGCGGCTTCGGCGGCATGGTCACGATTGCGCTGAAAGGCGGGCTTCCGGCAGTTCGGAAGATGATCGGCACATTGAAACTCTTCGTTATTGCCGACAGCCTCGGCGGCGTGGAGTCGCTCGTCGCCTCGCCCGCGCGCATGACCTTCGGCCCGCTGAGTCAGGCGGAGCGCGACCGACGCGCCTGCACCGACGACCTGGTGCGGCTCTCGGTCGGCCTCGAAAACGCGGAAGACCTCGAACAGGATCTCCTGCAAGCTCTTGCAACCATCTGATTTACACGCATGGCTATCATCCCGAATATCACGAGCACCATCGGACGCACACCGCTGGTGCGGCTCAACAAGCTCGCCGAGGGCCTCGAAGCCGACATTCTGCTCAAACTCGAATACTTCAACCCGCTTGGCAGCGTCAAGGATCGCATCGGGCGAGCGATGATCGAGGCCGCCGAAGCCGAGGGAAAGATCGACGCCCGGACGCTCATCGTCGAGCCGACCAGCGGCAACACCGGCATCGCGCTCGCCTTCGTCTGCGCCCAGCGCGGCTACCGGCTGCTGCTCACGATGCCCGAAACCATGAGCGTCGAGCGGCGCAAACTGCTGCGCTACCTCGGCGCGGAGCTGGTGCTCACCCCCGGCGCACAGGGGATGAGGGGGGCGATAGAAGAGGCGGCGCGGATCGTCGAGGCCGAAAAGAACAGCTTCAACCCCGGCCAGTTCAGTAATCCGGCCAACCCCCGCATTCACCAGGCGACCACCGGCCCCGAAATCTGGAACGACACCGAGGGGCGGGTTGACATGCTCGTGGCGGGCGTCGGCACGGGCGGCACCATCACCGGAACCTCGCGCTTTATCAAGGCGCTGAAACCCGGCTTCAAAAGCATCGCGGTCGAGCCGAAAGATTCGCCGGTGCTCTCCGGCGGCCAGCCGGGGCCACACAAAATCCAGGGGATCGGCGCAGGCTTCGTGCCCGAAGCGCTCGACGTGTCGCTGCTCGACGAGGTGGTGACGGTGAGCAACGACGACGCCATTTCGACCGCGCGAGCGCTCGCCGCAAGCGAAGGCATCCTCTGTGGCATCTCGTCGGGCGCGGCGGTTCACGCGGCTATCGAAGTGGCCAGGCGCTCCTCGTCAGCAGGCAAAACCATCGTAGCCATCATCCCCAGCACCGGCGAGCGCTACCTCAGCACCGCGCTCTTCGAAGGCATCGAGGCGTAAAATGAATAATTGATAATGGATAGTTCAGGCGCGGTGATTTTCCGCGCCTTCCATTCCTGTCCACCTCGTCCACGCAGTCCACTTCGTCCACTTCTTCAAACTCCACCGCCCCACCGTTTCAACACCACCGGGGAACCTCTCTCTTTGCCGTCTTGTTTCTTTGATTATCTTTAAGTTTTTTCAGGATTTTCTTCGACGGCTGCCATGTCCACGATCCACATCACCCTGAACGGCGAAAAGCGCGAACTCCCTTCCGGCTCGTCGGTCGCCGACCTGCTGAAGCTGGAGTGCGCGGAATCGCAGAAGGTGGCCGTCGTGGTCAATGAAAACATCGTGCGCCCCGACAAGCGCGAGTCCGCCGTGTTGCAGGAAAATGACCAGGTTGAAATCCTTGTTTTCGCAGGCGGCGGATAACCTCTGTCCAACTCTTGTCTTACGTTCAATCCATGAATTCACTTCGTTTAGGCTCATACACCTTCACCTCCCGCCTGATTCTCGGCACCGGCAAGTTCAGCAGCGTTTCGGCGATGATCGAGGCCGTCCGCGCCTCGAAGGCGCAGCTCGTCACGGTTGCGCTGCGGCGCTTCAATCGCGAGCAGGCTGAGGACGACCTGTTTGGCCCACTGTCCGAAATCGAGGGCCTAACGCTGATGCCCAACACCTCTGGCGCGGCGACGGCTAAAGAGGCCGTCAAAGCAGCGCACATTTCGCGCGAGCTCTCCGGCAGCCCCTTCATCAAGGTGGAAATTCACCCGAATCCGCACCACCTGATGCCCGACCCGATCGAGACCTACGAGGCGTGCAAAATCCTTGCCGCCGAGGACTTCATCGTCATGCCCTACATCCCTGCCGATCCGGTGCTGGCCAAGCGGCTCGAAGAGGTTGGGTGCAGCTCGGTGATGCCGCTCGGCTCGGCCATCGGCAGCGGGCAGGGACTTTCGACCGCCGAGATGGTGAAAATCATCATCCGCGAAAGCAACATTCCGGTGATCGTGGACGCGGGCTTGCGCTCCCCTTCCGAAGCATGCGCGGCGATGGAGATGGGGTGCGAAGCGGTGCTCGTCAACAGCGCCGTGGCGGTGGCCCGCGATCCGGCAGCGATGGCGAGCGCTTTCGCCAAGGCGGTCGAGGCAGGATTCGACGCCCGCAACGCCGGGCTGATGCCGCGCTCCGGATCGGCGGTTGCCAGCAGCCCGCTGACCTCGTTCCTGGGGGCTGCTCGATGATTGCGCTTCCCGCATGGCTGACCGACGAGCGGCTGACCGAAGATATCGAACCGCTGCTACGGCAAACGGACGCCGAGTCGCTCGAACGGCTCGCCGCCGAAGCGCAGGCGGTCACGCTACGCCGTTTCGGGCGCATCATTTCGCTCTACGCGCCGCTCTACCTCTCCAACTTCTGTTCGAGCGGCTGCGTCTATTGCGGCTTCGCGTCGGACAGAACTTCGCCTCGCCGCAAGCTGGAGTTCGACGAGATCGAACGCGAGCTGCGGGCGATGAAGAAACTCGGCATCGGCGACGTGCTGCTGCTGACCGGCGAGCGCACCAGCGCGGCTGGCTTCGACTACCTGCGCCGTTCGGTGGAGCTTGCAGCTCGCATCATGCCGCGCGTGGCGATCGAAGCGTTCCCGATGAGCGTTGCCGAGTACCGGGCGCTCGCTGAATGCGGCTGCACCGGCCTGACGATTTATCAGGAGACCTACGATCCGGAGAACTACGCAAAGCTGCACCGCTGGGGGCCGAAGCAGGACTTCCTCGAACGACTCGAAACCCCGGAACGCGCCATCACCGGCGGCATCCGGAGCGTCGGCATCGGCGCGCTGCTCGGTCTGTCGGAGCCGGTCGGTGAAGCGCTCGCCGTTGCGCGGCACGCCCGCCACCTCTGCCGAACCTACTGGAAAGCGGGCGTCTCGGTCTCCTTCCCCCGCATCCGCCCGCAGGAGGGCGGCTTCCAGCCCGCCTACGAGGTGGGCGACCGCTTTCTGGCGAGGATGATTATGGCCTTTCGCACGGCGATGCCGGACATCGATCTGGTGCTCTCGACCCGCGAAAGCCCGGCCTTCCGCGACGGCATGGCGGGCCTCGGCATCACCCGCATGAGCATCGCCAGCCGCACCACCGTAGGCGGCTACGTCGAGTCGGAGACGGCTGGAGCGAGCCAGTTCGAGGTGAGCGACGACCGCAGCGCCGAGGAGTTCTGCGCCGCCCTTCGCGCCAAAAATCTGGAACCGGTCTTCAAAAACTGGGACGCGGCCTACAACAACCCGCTGCCCGAAAAGGAGCGGGCGTGAGCCTCAGCGACGAGCAGCGCCAGCGCTACGCCCGCCACCTCGCCCTGCCGGAAGTCGGCGAGGCCGGACAGGAGAAGCTGCTCCGCTCGAAGGTGCTGGTCATCGGCGCAGGCGGCCTCGGCTCCCCCGCCGCCTTCTACCTCGCGGCGGCAGGCGTCGGAACCATCGGCCTCATGGACGGCGACACGGTCGATCTCTCAAACCTCCAGCGCCAGATTCTGCACACCACCGCCTCGGTCGGCCAGCGCAAAACCGAATCGGCACACCAGCGAATCGCCGCCCTCGACCCCGCCATCACCGTCGAATGCCACCCTTTCCGGCTCAGTGCGGACAACGCCCCGGAAATTCTCGAGGGCTATGACTTCATCATCGACGCTACCGACTCATTCGGCTCGAAACACCTCATCTCCCGCGCCTGCCACGCGGCGAGGAAGCCGTGGTCACACGCCGGAATCTCCGACTTCCACGGCCAGACCATGACCATCATCCCCGGAAAAACCGCCTGCTTCCACTGCCTGTTCGACGAGAATGATTCGACCGGCGACGACACGCCCCGCGGCCCCCTCGGAGCACTCCCCGGAGTCATCGGCTCGATTCAGGCCATCGAAGCGATTAAATCCTTGCTCGGCATCGGCACGCTGCTGACCAACGCGCTGCTAACGTTCGACGCGCTGGCAATGAACTTCCGAAAAGTGACGGTGAGGCGGAATGCTGGGTGTGGGGTTTGTGGGTGAGCGGTTGACGCGACAAATCTTTTCGCATGTTGATTATTTCAACGACGACTAACGATGAGGCGAGCTGCACGACAGCCCCGATATATTATGCGCAAATGGCGGTCATGTTGGTTCGCGGTCCAAATACTTGGCGAGCCACATCCAAGCTTCTATCATCTCATTTTCAGTGACATCGATTGTATCGGTAAGCTCAAAGTTCCTAATAAAGCAATGCGCAAACATCGCCGCTGCGATATGAACAAGGTTCGCGAAACTGGAACTCAATTGCTTGCCTTCATTTCGAGCCGTTGCATCCTTGAATTGGATTATGCTTAAGCTGTTGGTGTGAGCATAAGCAGAGTACATGGCATAGAACTTCTTAGCCCAATACTGTCCAACACCGGTGCTCACCAGTATATCGGCCCAATGGGGACGGATCCACTGGCATTTCTCAACTACTACTTTTTTCTGTTTATCCGAAAGAGCGCCAAAGGTTGCTGTTCCCCTGATCACCTCAATCAGGTTGGCTATTTCAATCCTTTCCTGTTTTTTCTTTTCCTGGAGTTCGCTTGAAAAGGATACATTCACGGACTGCCTGAAGTTAAGGCCGTCAATGTACCAATTATAGAAACGGAATGTTATTTCGTCTTCATTCTTCGCATCACAGTAGAGGTAGAAGTATGTCAAGAAGGTTTCAAGGGCTGAACGAAATAGAACCATCACCGAGGAATAGTCGTACGCTCTTTTGGTGATGTCGGTCCTTGAAAACACGGAACCTTGCTCAAGTGTAAGTATAGACGCGAGATGATATATGAACTTTACATACATTTCATGTTGAAAGACCTGCACTGGCGTTGGTCTAATTTTCTGCAGGCTGTTCTTTTCAACCAGTTTCTCAGCTATTTGTAGGAATCTCGAGATGATTTCCTCCGGTTGCATCTTCCAGTACTCAACCCTTGTCATTTGACGCTGCTGTTCTCCGATAACCAATGGTATATGTGCTTTTGAGACTAACGTGAACCTGTATCCCCACGTCGCTTTTGCATAGCATTGTTTAGACTAATCCGCCTAAACTACGGATTTTTGAGTTACAACCTATCTGCAGGATTTGGAACACCAGACAGGCCACGATTTTCCATGCGTATAGAGATCCTGCCTTTATACCCCTGAACAATCTCTTTAAAAGAAGCATAACAGGGTCTCGTCGTCAAAAATTGCGGTTTGTTATTAAAGATAGCTTATGTCTTTAACCAGCCAAACCTTACCCCCCAAACTCTCCGATCACCTGTAAAAACGGCTCCGCATACCTGTCAAGCTTCACCTCACCAATCCCCGAGACGCTAAGCATTTCGTCGCGGGTCGTGGGTTTGACAACACTCAGTTCGACGAGAGTTTTATCCGAAAACACTACATATGGCGGCACGCCTTGCTCGTCGGCGAGACGCTTGCGTAGCGTCCGGAGTTGCTCGAAGAGTTGCTTGTCGGCTTCCGAAAGCGCGTCGAGGCTGCCGCGTTTGGCGGTTGCGGATTTGCCCTTTTTCTCCTTGATGCGCACCAGCTCCACCCGCTCCTCGCCCCGGAGAATCCTCGCACCACCTTCGAGGAGATAGAGCATCGGGTACAGCCCCTCGGAGCGGGCAATCGCTTTGCGGGCGAGCAGGTCGTCGATGAGTTGCCGCCAGAACTTCTTGTCGTGTTCCTTGCCGATGCCATACACTTTCAGCCGGTCGTGACCGAAATCCTTGATTTTCTGGTTTTTGCTGCCGAGGAGGATATCGATCAGATGCGCCGCACCGAAGCGTGAGTCGGTGCGCACGATGGCGGAAAGAAGCATCTGCGCCTCGCGGGTGCAGTCGGTCAGCTCGTGCAGGCCGAGGCAGACGTCGCACGAGGCGCAGTTGTCGCGGGGATAGGTTTCGCCGAAGTAGTCGAGCAGCATCCGGCGGCGGCAGGCGGTGGATGAGGCGAACGACACCACCTTCGAGAGCGAGTCGAGCGCCCGCTGCCGCTCCTCCTCGTCGGTCATGGCGTCGATGAAAAAGCGCACCTTCGGAATGTCGGCTTGCGAAAAGAGCAGGATGCAGCGGGCCGCCTCGCCGTCGCGTCCGGCACGGCCCGTCTCCTGATAGTAGCTCTCGATGCTTTTCGGCAGGTCGGCGTGGACGACGAAGCGCACGTTGGACTTGTCGATCCCCATGCCGAAGGCCACCGTGGCCACGACGACGTCAACCTCGTCGCGGATGAAGGCCTCCTGATTGTCGTGGCGCTCCCGGTCGCTCAGCCCGGCGTGGTAAGGCAAGGCGCGGAATCCACGCTTTTGCAGCATCGCCGCCGTGTCGTTGACGCTTTTGCGGCTGGTGCGGTAAACGATGCCCGACTGGCCCGCGAATCCCTTGAGAATCGAGACGAGCTGCGCCTCTCCCGACTCCTTGAAGCGCACTTCGTAGGTGAGGTTGGGGCGGTCGAACGACGCCCGCAGCACAAACGGATCGCGCAGGGCGAGCTTGCTGACGATGTCGCGCTGCACCCGCTCCGTCGCCGTGGCGGTGAAAGCGGCGACCGGAATGCCGGGCAGAAGTTCGAGAATCGAGGAGAGCGAGAGGTAGTCGGGACGGAAGTCGTGGCCCCATTCGGAGATACAGTGCGCCTCGTCGATCACCGCCATGCTGATGCGGCAGCTCGCGAGCAGCTCGCGGAAGTGGTCGAGGGCGAAGCGTTCGGGAGCGACGTAGAGCAGGTCGAGGTCGCCAGACTGGGGCGAGCGGAGCACGGCGGACTGTTCGGCGAAGTCGAGCGAGCTGTTGAGGTACGCCGCGCGGATGCCGTTCGAGCGCGCCCCGTCCACCTGATCCTTCATGAGCGAAATGAGCGGGCTGACCACCAGCGCCGTGCCCGGCATGAGGACGGCGGGAAGCTGGTAGCAGAGCGACTTGCCGCCGCCGGTCGGCATGACGGCGAACACATCCCGCCCACCCATCAGCGCCCGTACAATCTCCTCCTGGTTGGGGCGGAACGACCGGAACCCGAAAATCCGGTGCAAGGCGCCGTCAAGGGAGCCGGTTCCTGAAGATCGGGCAAGGCTTTCCATCAAGGGCCGGGTCAGGGACGCAACAGGTGCTTGACAGCCGACTCGACCTCATGGCCGCCACGGCTGGCGCTGTCGGCGGCACGGGCTTGCGAAAGGGGCGAGTCGATCGGCGCAAGCAGTTCCGGCGCAATCGTGATCTCCACGCCCTGCATGATGCTCTCGAAAAAGACCACCAGCCGGTCTTCGCGTCCTTCCTTGCAAACCACGCCCTCGAAATCCTTGAATGGGCCTGCCAGCACCCGCACCTTCTTGCCGCGAGGAATCGAAGCGACCGTATCACCGATCGCGTCGGGCTCATGGGTCAGGCGCTTCAGCCAGGCGATGTCTCTTTCGGAGATCACCGAAGGCGTCTTGCCGATACCGATGAACTTGACCACCCCGTCGGTTTCAAGCACAAAAACGTGCTCTTTATGGTAGTTGATTTTCACGAAGACATAGCTTTTGATAAGGGGCAGCTCAACCCGCTTTTTGCGGTCACTCCACTGCCTGATCGTTTCGATCAGTGGCACAAAGCTGGTCAACCCTTTTTCAAGAAGCTGCTGATGGACTTTTTTCTCGTAACGTGATCGAACATAGACGGCATACCAGCACGCCTGTTCGACTGATTCATTGCTCATCGTCATAAGGCCAGGTCATTGCGTTCAAAATGTTCGCCAGTCCTGAAACCGGCTCAATCCGCAAAATCTGTCTGATAAAAAATTAAGTTGGTTAATGTACAAAACTTTGATCATTCCAGACCTCACTCTAAATCCCGGAAATTGATATCCCGTTACCGGATAACGACGTAGCGTCACGATGAAGCGGCTCATTCACCGCACGCCGTGCCGGCCCGACGGCAGAACCCGTCCCTTCAGATAGACCAGGCGCCCGATCATCTCCCGCAAGGCCATTGAAGAACGTTCGAGGCCATAGGCACTCGGGAAAAAATCGATCAGGGTCGTGCGGCTTTTTGAGCCGGTCGCCCGGAAATCGACCGGGTAAGGCTCCACCATGAATCCCGCCGCACTGAACAGTCCGGCGGCCCGCTGCATGTGAAACGCGCTCGTCACCAGAACAATGCGTCTGGAATCGCCCGGCGTCACGCCCAGCAACCTGGCGGCTGCAACGGCCTCCTGCGCAGTGTTGGCCACCCGTGAAGTCACGCGAATGCTCCCGGCGGGAACGCCGCGCAACCGGGCGCGCCGGGCAAGCAGCTCGCCTTCGGGTACACTCCGTGACTCCCAGGGAAGCTGGCCGCCGGTAAAAACCAGAAGCGGCGCTTTTCCCGCGCTGTAGAGCGCCAGCCCGCCCTCGAAACGGTCAGCCGCCTCGCTCCACTCGCCAAGCGGCGCTCCGTCGATCTGCACCATCATACCGCTCAGCACCACGATCGCATCGGCGGATTTGACGCTCGCTGCCGGCACGGGCCGATAGGGCTGCTCGACCAGAAGCACGAGCCTGTCGCCAACCACCGGCATGCTCCAGAGCCAGAAGAGAACCAGCGAAGACCAGATCAGCCACCTTCGCCGCAACAGCAGCCCCGCCGCGGCAAGCAGCATGCAGTGGCCTAAAGGAAGCACCAGAAGCGGGAGAAGCTTACCGAGAATCAGCATGACAGGTATCGTTTAAGGAAACGGAAAAAAGGTTGGAAACCGTAGCCTGAGGCAAAGCCAAAAAGAGCAAGATGGGGCGGAACAAACAAGCCTGAAAAGAAAGCAGGGCATCTCCAAAAAGTGTCATGAGCGGCCCGAGTGCAAGGCGGACGGAGCGCAGAAACCGGAATGTACACAACGTACATGAGGATTTCGAGCACCGCCTAACGCAGCAATCGGAACGCGCAATAAGTTTTTAGAGATGCCCAGCATTCAGTCGGCCAGTCCCGGATCAGCCATCGGCAGCGAAAGAGGCCGGGCAGTTTTCCGGCGATACTCGGCAAGGATGGGCTGGTCGGCTTCGGGGAAATCGAAGCCGGCGGCCTCGTCGATGCCGATCCACCGGAACTCCTCATGCGCCCCGGCCTGCGGCACGCCGCCCGCCAGTCGGCATCGGAACGCGATCAGACGCAGCGAAAGCGCCGGATACCGGTGCTCCACCGGCGTGAGGCGCTCGACAATCTCCACCTCGACCGCCAGCTCTTCACGAAGCTCCCGCGCCAGCGCCTCAACCTCAGGCTCACCCGACTCCACCTTCCCGCCCGGAAACTCCCACTTCCGGGCCAGATGCCGCCCGTCGTCAGGACGCCGGGCTATGAGAAATTTTCCGTCGCGCTCGATGATAGCGCAAACCACGTCGCCGATGTGCATGAAATCACGGAGCAAAGATCGATTCGTAAAAACACCTCCTCACCAGGCATCGCACCGACCGGAATCGGGCAAAATTCCGGACCCGGCCAACAGCTCGCCGGAGCGGCGGAAATCAGAAAAAATAAACCCGCACACTCAATGCTTGAGGTCGCGGTAATCAACCGTTTTGCCGAGAACATTGTTTTCGGCATTGCAATCTTCACCCGGCTTGTAAGGGGACATATCCTTTTTGATAATCCGAAGGGTGAACAGTCGTTTGGCGTTACCGGCGCCAGCCGACGCCCATCCGCCAAAATCCGGAATCTGGTATGCGGCCCGGACGCTTATGGAGGCGCCCGCCTTCAGGCCGGTGAAAGAGCTCGTGACGAGAATGTCCGACACCCCCGTCATGGCGTATGAATATTGGGGAGCATAGGCGAGATTCATGATCACTTCAGCGACAGAATCAAGCGTATAGTCCTCTTTGCCCACATTGGTCACCGTACCGGTAATGGTCACCATGCCGCTCTCTCCTTTCATCAGGGCAAGATCGGCTTTAAGATCCGGACACGGCTTGACGGGAGGATACCGGAACAGGTTGACCGGAGTTTTGCTTGCCGCAGGATCTGCTGCAAGACGGGCATTCGCCTCATGAGCCAGCAACAAGGCAATGCCGCAGACAAGTGACGCCGCAAGACGTTTGGACGGTTTCATGATTTCCTCCAGTGCTGAATGAAAAAGCTGACTTGTGAAAATATCCATTTTTACGATGAGAGGCCATGGCCAATCCGGGAAAAAGGCAAGGTCACGATGCCGGACAAAGGAAAGGAGCGTCTGAAAAGAACCATCAGAGCACGAAAAGCGTGCTGTGGTCACGTTCAGCAAAAAAACACGACGGACAAATCACGCCCCATGAAAAAGGAGAAACAAAAAAAGGCAAGCCCTCGAACTGACGGACCTGCCTGATTTGCTACCTTGTGGAGATGGCGGGACTTGAACCCGCGTCCAGAACACTGCTCGATGCAGTCACCACACTCATCTCCGGTGATTGGGTTGTCGGGGGGCGATTACATCACCGGCAACGTTCGTCCCCTTATCCCGAGTTTGTACCCGCACACCCCCTCGGGCATGAATGTGCGGAGCTTACTTGCGCGAACCCGTAGGCTCAAGCGCGGGTTATGCCATCCGGCGGCTTCAGAGTAAGCGCATTCACCGCGGGACGATGGCGTCTGGGTTAACTTCTGTTAATCAGGCAGCCATTGCATACGAATAATCGTCTGCATCTATTGGTACATAGACTTGTTTAACGAGTCCGTCCATGCTGAAACTCGGAGTGCAACGACATCTCACACCTATCCTGTCGATAGCCTGTCATCCCCAGTAAGTCAAAGAACCATGCTTGCGCATGCAAGAAGGAGTAGATAACATTTTCTCCTTTCATTGTCAACAATTGTTCATGACGCAGAGTTCCGGCCAGCATCACAAACATCAGTTCATGCCTGGCAGCTCCGGAGAGTTGGCCACGAAACAGTACTCTCCACCCTTGGAGCGGACGGTTCGGCTCCACATCCGCTCGTACTCGTCGGTGAAAACAAGCTCGTTCGATGCGTCTGCGATGTACCATGAGCCCTCCTCGAATTCATCCTTGAGCTGCCCCGGGCTCCAGCCGGCATAACCCAGGAAGAAGCGCACTTCGGATGGCTTGATGACCCCGGTGTTGATGAGGTAGCTGAGCTGCTCCTTGTCGCCTCCCCAGAACAGGCCATCAATGACTTCCAGAGCGCCGTCGATCACATCGCCCCTGGTGTGCAGAAAATGCACCGTATCGACCTGCACCGGGCCGCCCATGTGCAGCGGCTCGTCGATATCATCGAAACCGCTGATGGCTTCGCAAACCTTGAACTCCATCGGACGGTTCAGAATGAAACCGATCGAGCCTTCGTCGTTGTGCTCACACATGAGAAGAACGGTCCGCTTGAAGTTGGATTCGAGCAGATTTGCCGACGCAAGCAGCAACTTGCCCGGCTTGAGTATTTCAAATTCGTTAACCATGTGTCAAGTTTTTGGCTGTAACCACTCAAGCACTTCAGCCGCGTGAGTTTCCGGTTTGACCTTCGGCCATACTTTTTCGATAACGCCCTGTTCGTCAATGAGATAGGTAACCCGGTTCGTGCCCATGTACTCCTTGCCCATGAACTTTTTCAGTCCCCACACGCCATAAGGTTCGACGATTTTTTTCTCGTCATCGACCAGAAGCGTGAAGGGCAGTTCATACTTGTCGGCGAATTTGCGGTGGGCTTTCTGCCCATCGACGCTCACGCCGAGCACTACTGCGTCCAGCTTTTGAAAATTAGGAAAATTGTCGCGAAAAGCGCAAGCCTCCCTGGTGCAACCCGGCGTGTCGTCCTTGGGATAGAAGTAGAGAACGACCTTCCGGCCAATGAAATCACGAAGTGAAACTTCGTTGCCATCCTGATCTTTCACGGTAAACTCCGGAGCCTTCTGGCCAGCCTGCAATAGTGCCATAATCGTTGATTTATCTTTCAATTTTCATTCAGTTTTCAGCATCGGACAATTCTGTCCGCCAACAAAAAGTTTCCCGGATTTTTCATCGCGCCTGAGCGAGAATGCGCATCTTCAGAAATTATTTGGTCACCGCCCCGGTTTTTTACGAATAAAATCGAGCAGCAGCATTAAGCTTCCGCTCTGAAATGAAAAACGTCTCTGAAAAGTATGACAAGCGGCCCGAGGGCGCGGCGGATCGAGATCAGAAACCGGAGCGTCCACACAGGGTGTGTGGTGATTTCGAGCACCGCCCGACACAGCAATCAGAACGCGCAAGAAGTTTTTTGATGCGCCCTCTGGAAACAACCTGAAACCGATACCTGCGTTACGGCATGAAACCCTTTGCATTTTGTCCGCATTGCGCGACACCGCTGAACGAAGCCCTGATCGAGGGCCGGCAACGCAAGAGCTGCCCGCAATGCGGCTGGATTCATTATATCAATCCCCTGCCGGTGGCCGTGGCGCTCACGCTGAACAGCAACAACGAGCTGCTGGTCATCCGGCGCGCGCACGAACCGGCGCTCAACGAATGGGCGCTGCCCGGCGGATTCCTCGAAACGGGCGAACGTCCCGAAGAGGGATGCCTGCGGGAGTTGTACGAAGAGACCTCGCTCGAAGGTTCCATTGACGGGCTGATCGGGGTCTGGCATCGCGAATCGGAGCTGTACGGTTCGCTGATGGTGGTGGCGTACCGGGTTCGCGCGGCGCATGAAAACATCCGCATCAACCACGAGGTGTTCGAGGCGGGCTTCTACACTCCAGAAAGCCTGCCGCCGGTGCGCATTCCGCTGCACGCGCAGATCATCGAGGCGAGCCGGTGGCCGGAGCCCGACCTGTCGCTCACTCCCTGACGGCCCGCTGCGGAACCGTCGCGCCCTGGAGCTGATAGACCTTGAGATCGAAGAAGGGCAGCACGGCGAAAATATGATCCATGATGTCGGCCTGCACCGCTTCGTAGGCCGCCCAGTCCTTGGTTCTGGTGAAGCAATAGACCTCGCATGGCAAGCCGAACGCATCCGGTTGCAGGTACCGGATCATCACCATCATATCAGTGTTGATTTTGGCCATGCTGCGCACGTAAGCTTCGAGATAGGCCCTGAAAGTGCCGAGATTGGTCATGCGGCGGCCATTGACCGGCGAGCTTTCATCGGCCATCACCGCCCGGTTGAAGTTCTCGATCTCCTGACGCCGCTCCTTCAGGTACGGCTTCAGCAACTGCACGGCTTCGATTTTTCCGGTGAGCTCGTCGTCGAGGAACCGGATGCTCTGCATGTCGATGCTGAACGAGCGCTTGATGCGCCGGCCTTCAGACTCCTGCATACCGCGCCAGTTCCTGAACCCCTCGGAAATTAGCGTGTAGGCGGGAATCACGACGATGCTCTTGTCGAAGTTCTGCACCGAAACGGTCACGAGAGAAATATCGATCACGTCACCGTCGGCGCCGTATTTGGGCATCTCGATCCAGTCACCGATACGCACCAGATCGTTGCTCGAAAGCTGCACGCCCGCCACGAGGCCGAGGATCGAGTCCTTGAAAATCAGCAGCAGCACCGCCGTGAACGCGCCGATACCGCTGAAAAAAACTACTGGCGACTGGCCTATGAGCCGCGAAATCACGACAATCAAACCGATAAACACGATGATGGTCTTGATGACCTGCACGATGCTTTTGACCGGCAGTCTGGTGCCCACGGGATGACGCGAGAAAAACTCGTAAAGCACATCGAGCGTCGAAATCAGCAGCATGATGACCACAAACGCGAACAGCATGATCAGCACATCGTGCACCACCGGCACCGCGTCGGGATAGAAGCGCAGCACCGTCCCGGCCATACGGTAGGCCAGCACCGGAGGCACCATGCGGGCAACCCAGACGAAGACATCGTAGCGCACCAGAAGATCGTCAAGCTTCGTGGCGGTTCTCGCCGCAAACTTGCTAATAAAACGCAGCAGCACTTTTTTAAGAATGACCTCGACGATCCAGATCAACAGCATGGCCGCCACCACCCCGATCAGGGTGGCAAGCGGCATCGCTATGGCGCGATCGATTCTGAACGATTCAAGAAAGAGAAGCAGGGAATCAAGCATTACACGAGCAATTGATATTCATGAAATCAACATGCGGCAAAAACAGGAAAAGCCGCGTCGTGCTTAATTAAAACAAAAAATCCGGAATGAACCGAAGTGCGCCGCCGGGAGCCGGGCCAGGCCGCTCAGGCTTTGTCGCTCTCGTGGGCGAGCGGGAAGGTCACCGTGAAGGTCGAGCCGCTGTTGGTTCTGGAGCGCACCTCGACCTTGCCTTTGTGCGCCAGCACGATGTGCTTGACGATCGACAGGCCGAGCCCTGTGCCGCCAAGCTCGCGGGAGCGGGCCTTGTCAACGCGGTAAAAGCGCTCGAAAATCCTCTCCAGATCGGCCTGCGGAATGCCGATGCCGTTATCTGAAACCTCGATGCTGACCCCTTCGTCGGTTTTGTAGGCGCCGATCCTGATGCGCCCGGTGTTCGCATCGACATATTTGACCGCATTGTCGATCAGGTTGCGTACGACGATGTCGAAATAGTTTTTGTCGGCCAGCACCGGCGGCAACCCTTCGGGCACGCTCAGTTCGACACGCACCCCTTTTCGCGACGCGGCAGGCTCGAACAGCTCCACCGCTTTTTCGAGCTGCGGACGAATATCGACCGGCTCGAAATTATAGACGATCTTGCCCGATTCGATGCGCGACAGATCGAGCACGTCGTTGACCAGCGCGGTCAATTGCTCGCTCTCCTGATGGATGATGCGCAGAAAGGTCGTTGCGTACTCCGGATCGTTGATGGCGCCTTCGAGCAGGGTCTCGGTGTAGCCTTTGATGCTCGACAGCGGTGTGCGCAGCTCGTGCGACACGCTGGAGACGAAGTCACGGCGGGTGCGCTCCAGGTTGCGCAGGCGGGTGATGTCGTTGATGACCAGGACGGTTCCGTCGAACTGCGAAGCTTTTCTGACCGGAACGGCCGTCACCTTGAACACCCGCTCCCCTTTCGGAGTCATGACCGTCAGCTCCTCTTTGTAGATGCCGCTCTGGCGGGCATGGGCACGCTCGAACAGCTCCCGCATCTCCGGAATCTCGATATGATCGACCGGAATCGAACGCTTTCTGGCCCCTTCGATCATGAAAAGCCGCGACGCGGCGGGGTTGGCCAGCACGATCTCGCCCGATGCGTTGGTGACGATAATGGCTTCGCGAATGCTCGACAGCACCTCCCGGAGCCACTCCTCCTTGCGCGTCAGCCGCACGATCTCTTCGGAGAGATAGTTGAACGCTCGCGAAAGGCGTCCGATTTCGTCGTCACGCTTGACGGGAATCTGCACCTCGGTCTCGCCGTGCAGGAACCGGTCGGCGGCGGCGGCGATACGCCCGAGCGGACGCGACAGGAAGAACGCCGAAAGCGCGCCGGCCGTCAGGGCAAGCAGCAGCGCCCAGTACAGCCCTCCCTCGATGCCGCGATCGATCTGCGCTTCAACCTGGCCGATGTCATGCAGCGGCTTGGCCAGCCGGAGCACCGCCCAGGCCTCGGGCTTGCCGACCGGCATGGCCATGTAGAGCATATTTTCGCGGATGGTCTCGCTGTAACGTTTCGATTCGCCGAGTCCGCGGGCAAGCGCCACCCTGATCTCTTCGCGGTCGCGGTGATTCGGAATGGAGGAAATTTTTTCTGTGGCGATGTAGGAGTCGCCAATCACACGGCCTTCGAGGTCGA
>JAFGER010000003.1 GCA_016931495.1 Chlorobiaceae bacterium
GGTCAACTGGTCGATCATCGAGGGCGACGCTGAAACCGGCGTGACCACCTTTTTCCTCCGGAAGTCGGTCGATACCGGCAATATCATCACGATGGATCGCACGCCGATCGGCCCCGACGAGAACGCTTCGGAGCTGCTCGAACGGCTCGCACAGATCGGTGCGGGCACCGTCGAACGCACGCTCCGCATGATTGCCAGCGGCACGGTGACGCCCGAAACGCAGGACGAGCGGCTTGCCACCAGAGCGCCGAAACTGACCCGCGAGAACACTCGCATCGACTGGAACCAGCCCGCCCGGCGCCTGCACGACTTCATCCGCGGCCTCGCGCTGAAACCCACCGCCTGGACAACCCTCGCCGGCAAGAGCCTGAAAATCTCCAAAGCGAAACCATCCGCCGCCGGAATGCCGCCCGAAGCGCCGGGAACACTGCGGGTCGGGGACGGGCATCTGTATGTGGCCTGTTCGGACGGCTGGCTGGAGCTTCTTGAGCTTCAGGCTGAAGGCAAAAAAGCGATGGAGGCCCAGGCGTTCGCCAGAGGGCTGCGTTTCGGGGACGAGCCGCTGCGGCTGGAGTGAAAGAACTTCCTGCTGGCCTTGAGTCATTGATGCGTCAGGTTCATCCCGTTTTGTGCGGTCGCACGGCCGTTCGCCCCTGCAATGCCGGCAACCATCGCGGGTGTTGCAGGCGCCTCGTTTCGCCATGCTCTCCCCAAAAATCGCAATCCGCTGCATGGTCATGATTTTCTTCGTATATTTAATGATTTGATCATTTGGATCCGGACGACGGCTCGTCCGCTCCATCTTGCAACCATTATCATTTTTCAGGACAGATACCTATGCCTCCGTCAGGAACAGAAGTCGGCATGATCCGAAATTTCTGCATTATCGCCCATATCGACCACGGAAAATCGACGCTTGCCGACCGGCTTCTCGAAGTGACCCATACCCTCGAACGCAACCAGATGTCCACCGCGCAGGTGCTCGACGACATGGACCTCGAGCGCGAGCGCGGCATCACCATCAAAAGCCATGCGGTGCAGATGCAGTACCGGGCCGCCGATGGTCAGGACTATATTCTCAACCTCATCGACACGCCCGGCCACGTGGACTTCAGCTACGAGGTTTCGCGCTCGCTTGCCGCGTGCGAAGGCGCGCTGCTCGTGGTCGATGCCACACAGGGTGTGGAGGCGCAGACCATTGCCAACCTCTACCTGGCCATCGAGGCGGGTCTCGAAATCATTCCGGTCATCAACAAGATCGACCTGCCTTCGTCCGACGTCGAGGGCGTTGCGCAGCAGATCATCGACCTGATCGGCGTCAGGCGCGACGAAATCCTCCAGGTGTCGGCCAAGGCTGGCATCGGCATCGACGAGCTGATGGAGGCGATCGTGGCTCGCGTGCCCGCTCCGGCGGACAACCGCCAGATGCCGCTCCGGGCGCTCATCTTCGACTCGGTCTTCGACGCCTACCGCGGTGCGGTGGCTTATATCAGGATCGTCGATGGCGTGCTGAAAAAAGGCGACAAAGTGCGCTTCTTCGCCAACGGCAAGGAGTTTTACGCCGACGAGATCGGAACCATGAGCCTCAAGCGCAATCCGAAAGAGGTGCTCGAAGCGGGCAACGTGGGCTACCTGATCTGCTCGATCAAGGATGTGAAGGATGCCAAGGTCGGCGATACGGTGACGCTGGTTGAAAACCCTGCATCGGAGCGGCTTTCAGGTTACAAGGATGTCAAGCCGATGGTGTTCAGCGGCCTCTATCCGGTCGAGTCAAGCGAGTTCGAGAACCTGCGCGAGTCGCTCGAAAAGCTCTCGCTCAACGACGCCTCGCTGATCTACACCCCCGAGACCTCCGCGGCGCTCGGCTTCGGCTTCCGCTGCGGCTTCCTCGGCCTGCTTCACATGGAGATCATCCAGGAGCGGCTGGAGCGCGAGTACAACGTCAACATCATCACCACGGTGCCGAACGTCGAGTACCGCGTGATCATGACCAGCGGCGAGACGGTCGAGGTGGACAATCCGTCCAAAATGCCCGACACGACCAAAATCAACTGGGTCGAGGAGCCGTACGTTTCGATGCAGATCATCACCATGTCGGACTATATCGGCAACATCATGAAGCTCGGCATGGAGCGGCGTGGCGAGTACAAGAACACCGACTATCTCGACACATCGCGCGTGAACCTGCACTTCGAGTTCCCGCTGGGCGAGGTGGTGTTCGACTTCCACGACAAGCTCAAGTCGATCTCGAAGGGCTACGCCTCGATGGATTACGAGTATATCGGCTACCGCCGTTCCGACCTCGTCAAGCTCGACGTGCTGCTCAACGGCGAGCCGGTCGATGCCTTGTCGTCCATCGTGCACCGCTCGAAATCGTACGAGTGGGGCCGCAAGCTTTGCCAGAAGCTCAAGGGCATCATCCCTCGCCAGATGTACGAGGTGGCCATCCAGGCGGCCATCGGCAGCCGCGTGATCGCGCGCGAATCCATTTCGGCCATGCGCAAGAACGTGCTCGCCAAGTGCTACGGTGGCGACATCAGCCGCAAGCGCAAGCTGCTCGAAAAGCAGAAAGAGGGCAAGAAGCGCATGAAGCAGGTCGGTCGCGTCGAGGTGCCGCAGGAGGCGTTCCTGGCCGTGCTGAACATCGACGAGTGAGGGTTACAATCCGGACAATTCTGCGCGCTCGCGCTGGAACCGTGCCGGGATAACGTCACATTGAGCGAATCACCGGAACAGCGGTTCCGGCAAATTCAGATAAAATCAGAGAACGTGAAGAAAAACAGTAAGGCTTCAAAAGCAAAGAGCAAATCGCAGTCGAGAGAGTGGTTCGAGGCGCTGGTCATCGCGGCGCTGGTGGCGACGATTCTCAGAATGTTCGTCATCGAATCATACAGAATTCCTACCGGATCGATGGAAAAGACGCTGCTGGCGGGCGATTTTCTGTTCGTCAACAAGTTCGTCTATGGAGCCAGGGTTCCCTTCACCGACATCCGCTTTCCGAAGGTCGATGATGTCGAAAGGGGAGACATCATCGTCTTCAAGTTTCCGCGTGACCGCAACCTGAACTACATCAAGCGCTGCGTGGCGCTGCCCGGCGATACCCTTGAAATCAGGGATCAGCAGCTCTACATCAACGGTGAACCGTCGGCGCTTCCGCCGCATGCCCAGTTCATCGGCACCAGGATGCCGCCCGGCCTGCCCGATTACCAGATCTTTCCCGCCATGTCCGATTTCAACAAGGACAACTTCGGCCCGATACGCATTCCTCGCAGCGGTGACGTCGTTGAGCTGACGATGCGCACCATTTCGCTCTATCGCGACCTGATTGCCGAGGAGGGGCATGCGGTCAGCCTTTCGGGCAACCAGGTATTCATCGACGGACAGCCGGCCGACCGTTACACGGTGCAGAAGAACTACTATTTCGCGATGGGCGACAATCGCGACAACAGTCTCGACAGCCGCTTCTGGGGCTTTCTGCCTGAAACCGATCTGGTGGGACAGGCCATGATGGTGTACTGGTCATGGGATCCCGATCTTCCGCTGCTGTTCGATCCGGTCGAAAAGATCGCCTCGATCCGCTGGCAGCGTTTCGGGATGACGGTTCACTGAGCGGTGTGCGAGATGATCCGTCGCGAAACCTTCCGGAGCGAAATGGCTTGGTCGTTGGGGCTGAAGGGTAAAAGGCTCAGCTCCGGGCATTCGATCCGGAGTTCGGCGATCTGCCTTGTGGGCTTTCCGGGTTGCCGGTTTTCAGGGAACCCGAGAGGCAAGAGCGAGAGTTTTTTCAGGGTGATCGAATTGAGGCCGGGGCCGGTTTCGAGCGAGTGCACGTCAAGCTGGTAGCGTTGCCCGGATTCGGAGACGAAAATCTGTTTCAGGTGCTGCTTGAAGGCGTACTCAAGCCAGAGATTGGTGCCCAGCCAGACCAGCACGTAGGCCTGGGTAAAGATCATGCCTGGGGAAAGTATGAATGCGGTGAACCATTTCCTGACTGGCCCGCGCTTTTTTTTCATATCAGCCGGTTCCTGTTTCTATAAGGGCGAAAACCAGAGTAATGATATGATTTTTTTATCTTATCGAAGCAAGCAATAATTCATGATCAGATCTTTTTCGGATAATGCGGCCGGCCGGTACGGAGAGCCGTCGTTCATTCTGAAGCCTCTCGTCAGAACCTTCCAGGCCGATACCGAAACGCCGGTTTCGGTGTATCTCAAGCTCCAGCGCCCTTACTCCTGCCTGCTCGAATCGGTCGAGGGGGAGGAGCGGCTGGCCCGTTTTTCCTATATCGCCATCGACCCGGTGGCCGTGCTCAAGGGGACGGTCGGCGGCGAGGTTTCGCTCGACGTGCGCGACTCGCGTTTCGATGCGCTTTCGACGATCGCCGCAGAGGAGCGCGATTTGCGCGTCATCGTGGATCGGTGCCTGGCCATGTTCTCCTCCGAAGAGCTGCCGCGCCGCAAGAACGGCTCGCAGCAGATGAGCACCTCCGGCGTCTTCGGCTACTTCAGTTACGACACCCTGCATCTCATCGAAAAGATTCCCGCGCCCGAAAAGCCCGACCCGGCTGGTATGCCCGACCTGTGCCTGCTTTTCTGCGACACGCTGGTGATTTTCGACAACGTGATGCGCAAGCTTTACCTGGTGGCCAACTGTCTCGACGACGAGAGCGACCGCCTTCGCGCCGAGCGCAAGATCGACGAGCTGGCCGCGCTCCTGCAGCAGCCGCTCGTGCCCGCGCTGGTGCCGCTCCAGCCCGAAAAGCCGGAAGCGGTCGTCTCCAACACCACGCGCGACGAGTACTACGCCAAGGTGCTCAGGGCCAAGGAGTATATCCTCAGCGGCGACATCTTTCAGGTGCAGATTTCCCAGCGCCTGAAGCGCACGCTGCACACCCGCCCGTTCGACGTCTATCGCGTGCTTCGCACGATCAACCCGTCGCCCTATCTTTACTTTTTTGATTTCGAGGATTTCCACGTCGTTGGCTCCTCGCCCGAACTGCTCGTCAAGGTGGAGCGTGACCACGCCGGCCGCCGCATCGTCGATACCCGCCCCATCGCCGGAACTCGGCGGCGCGGCGAGAGCTTCGAGGAGGATGAGCGCAACGCCCGGGAGCTGATCTCCGACGAAAAGGAGCGGGCCGAGCACCTGATGCTCATCGACCTGAGCCGCAACGACATCGGGCGTATCGCCAAGATCGGCACCGTCGAGACCAACGAGATGATGGTGATCGAAAAGTACTCGCACGTCATGCACATCGTCAGCAACGTGCGTGGCGAGTTGCAGGACGGCCTTACGGCGATGGATGCCTTCTGGTCGTGCTTCCCGGCGGGCACGCTGACCGGCGCGCCGAAAGTTCGCGCCATGGAGATCATCTACGAACTCGAAAAGGAGAAGCGCGGCCTGTACGGTGGCGCGGTGGGCTACCTCGATTTCCGGGGGCAACTGAACACCGCTATCGCCATCCGCACGATGGTGATCCGGGACGGCGTCATTTATTTCCAGGCGGCGGGCGGCATTGTGGCCGA
This sequence comes from Chlorobiaceae bacterium, assembly GCA_016931495.1. GTDB lineage: Bacteria > Bacteroidota > Chlorobiia > Chlorobiales > Chlorobiaceae > Chlorobaculum. The sequence goes on from JAFGER010000003.1 coordinate 5,526, forward strand.
CTCGACGCCAGAGTTTGAATACGAAGAGACCATGAACAAGATGAGGGCCGGACTGACCGCCCTCGAAAGTATTGAGACCTCTCTCTGACGGGCAACGCTGAAACCCTTTGACGCGACCCGATTGCTGCGCCGGGTGGCGCCAGAAATCCCTGCGTACCGCCGGTACGCCCCGGGTTCTGTGCTCCATCCGCGTTGCTCCCCGGCCGCTCATGACAGGTTCCGGAGGCGCCCTGACCGTAACCTCAACACCTGATGCGCTATGAAAAAGAAACGAACCATGTTCAAGTCCGCGGCGCTCATCTCTGTCGGCGCTGTTGCCGGAGCGCTCGCGTTTTCCAATCTCGACATCTCCTTTAACGGCAATGATGGTGGCGGCTTCACGGTTGCCAACCACTCCCGGACGGGCGTTGCTGCCGAAAGCCTGCGCAACCATCCCATCCGGACGCTCGCCGATTTCAACGACGCTTTCGTCCGCATCGCCGAATCGGCCACTCCGTCGGTGGTGACCATCTATACCGAAACGGCCATCGAGCGGCGGATCATGACCCCCTTTGATTTCTTCGGCAAGTCGTTTGGCGAGATGTTCGACTTTCCCTTTCCCGACCAGCCACGCGCCCGCAAGGAGGTGCTTCAGGGGCTCGGTTCGGGTGTGATTGTCAGCCGGGATGGCTACATTCTGACCAACAACCACGTGATCGAC
>JAFGER010000018.1 GCA_016931495.1 Chlorobiaceae bacterium
GCCCTTATTTCTTTTTTCTTATCCATAAACCCCGGACTAAAGTCCGGGGCAATTGTTTAAGAGTTTTAGTGGCCGAAGTAATAATACTGATCTCCGAAAACTGGATTCTTCACTGCGTTCAGAATGACAAAAAGGCTGAGTTCAGAAAACCAGTTTGATCAATGACTTTTGAAACAGCCTCTGTCCACGGCGTCACGCCTAACCGCGAAAAGGGCGAACACACCGGTTCGCCCCTACAGTTTGATAATCATAATCCGTTTCCTGTCATTCTGAGCGTAGCGAAGAATCCGGAAAAGTCTTGTAAAACACTATAGATTATCAACTTGCAGCGGAACCATGAAAACCGGATTCTTCACTTTGCTTTGCTGCGTTCAGAATGACAACAGGCAAGTTTGGTTGCGCACGACAAAACTGACTCCAACTCCGATCCCGACCATCTTCACATCTCCTGCCCCGGCGGGTCGATCCGCCCCAGCGATTTCTCAAGCTCCGTCGCAGCGATCAGATAGTCATAGACCGCTTGCAGGTAGTTGGTTTTGGCCGTCTGGAGCTGCAACTCCGAGTCGGTCAGCTCAAGGCGGGAGCCTATCCCCTCGCGGAGACAAAGGCGGGTAATGCGATAGCTGCGTTCGGCAACGGCGATGGTTTTCGACTGCACGTCGATGCGCTTCCGCGATTCGATGAGGTTGGCAAGACGCATCTCCACATCGGCCCTGACCTGCGCTTTCAGGTCTTCGTAACGGGTTTTCTGCTGCAACCGTCCGATTTTGGCCTGCTCGATCCGGGCGCTGGTGGCGAAGCCGGAGAAAATCGGCACGCTGAGCTGCATGCCGACGCTCGATGAAACCGGCCAGCGGGTTTTGTCGAGCGCGGTATCGTCGTCAAACTGCGTCTGTGCTTCGAGCTGGCCGAAGGCGCTGAGCACCGGCAATCCCTCGGAGCGGGCGGCGGTCACCTTCTCGTCCTCGGCTTCGACCTGAAGCCCGAGGCTTCTGATGTCGGGACGGTTGGCGAGCGCCTCGCGATAGGCGGCATCGACGCCGGATGGCGCGGAAATCTCACGAAACGCCAGCGAATCGGAAAGCGCAAGCGGAATCTGCTGATCGATGCCCATCACCACCTTCAGTTTCGTGACCGTAATCGCTTCCGCGTTTTGCGCGCGGATCAGGTCAGGCCGGAGGTTCTCGACCGACAACCACGCCTTGAGCGTATCGAGGTCAGCCGCCACGCCTTGCCGGAACAGCGCATTCGTATCGCGCCGCGACTCCTCCCACCGGGCGATGCTCTGCTCGACCAGCTTGCGGTTTTCGGCGGCGATCAGCACATCGTAATAGGCCTGGCGTATCGAGGTCACCACCTCGGCGCTGGTCTGGCGGTAGGACTCGTCGCTGATCTGGCGCACCAGCCCGGCGGCCTTGATGCCCGCGAAAGCCGAAAGCTTGAAGATGTTCTGGCTGAGATTGAGCGACGCGATGGATGAGTTGTCAGAACTGATCTCGACCGCCTGCGTGCCGCCACCACCAGTCTGGTCGAAAATGGAGCCCGGCAGAAAAATGACCGACGACTTCAGCGTGCGGGTGTAGGTCAAGCTCGACGACAGATGCGGCAGCACCTCGGCCCACGACTCCCGAACCTTTTGGCCCGCCATCCGCTTGTCGAGCCGCGCAATCTCAAGCTGCCGGTTCCGCTGCAAGCCGATCCGCACTGCATCGTCAAGGCTGATGACAAGCGGCTCGCCACCGGATTGCTGCGGCGCGTCCGCTGCGTGGACGGGGATCGAGGACACGAAAAAGAGAACGAGCAATGCGATAATTCTGTGCAGGTTCATGGCAACATCATGTTTTTTTCGAGAATTCCTCAAAGATACCATCCCAGCCGCTTCACTCCAATCACTCCCCGTACCGATCCTTCCACAACCCCTCCAGCCGTTCGCGGATGAATTTTTCGCGGCCTTCGCCGGTGGGGCGGTAGTAGGCTTTTGGCTCCATCTGTTCGGGGAAGTAGTGCTCCTCGACGAAGTGACCGGGATAGCTGTGCGGGTAGCGGTAGCCTTTGCCGTAGCCGATCTCTTTCATCAGGTCGGTCGGGGCGTTGCGCAGGTAGAGCGGCGGCACGGCGTTGGCGGCCCCCTTTTTGACGTCCGAGAGCGCCTCGCCGATGCCCTCGTAGCTCGCGTTCGATTTCGGGCACGAGGCCAGGTAGGTCGCGCCCTGGGCGAGGTTGATGCGCGCTTCGGGCAGGCCGATCAGCTCAACGGCGTGGAACACCGAGACGGCGAGCGTGAGCGCGTAGGGGTCGGCGTTGCCGATGTCCTCGCTGGCGAAAATCACCATGCGGCGGGCGATGAACTTCGGGTCTTCGCCGCCGTCGATCATCCTGGCCATCCAGAAAAGCGCCGCGTCGGGGTCGGAGCCGCGCATCGATTTGATGAAGGCCGACACCGTGTCGTAGTGCGCCTCGCCGCCTTTGTCGTAGGCCGGAGCGCGGTGCTGGAGCGCCTGTTCCAGCAGCTTGCGGTCAATCACGAGCGGCGTGGTTCCGCGCGGCGCGAGCGACAAAGCGGCTTCGAGCGCGTTGAGCGCCTTGCGCGCGTCGCCCGCCGCGTAGGCAAGCAGGAACTCCATGTCGCGCACCTCGACTCCGGCGTCGGCGAGCTGCGGATCGTTCCCGATAGCCCGCTCGACGACGCGACGCACCTCAGCTTCGCTCAGCGGATTGAGGATGTAAACCTGCATTCGGGAGAGCAATGCGCGGTTCACCTCGAAGGACGGATTCTCGGTGGTCGCGCCGATCAGCACGATGAGGCCCTGCTCGATGGCGTGGAGCAGCGTGTCCTGCTGCGCCTTGTTGAAGCGGTGGATTTCGTCGATGAAAAGCAGCATCTGCCGCCCGTCGATGGAGCGGCTTTTCTGCGCGACTTCGAGCACGCGGCGCACATCCTTCACGCCCGCGTCGGTGGCGGAGAGCTGCTCGAAGCGGTAGTTCAGCGACCCGGCGCAGATTTCGGCGAGCGTGGTCTTGCCGGAGCC
>JAFGER010000019.1 GCA_016931495.1 Chlorobiaceae bacterium
AGGCCATTGACCTGATCGACGAAGCCTCGTCGCGGCTGCGGCTCGAAATCGACAGCGAGCCGGAGGAGCTCGACCGCATCAACCGTGAACTCCGCCGCCTCGAAATCGAGCGCGAAGCCCTGAAGCGCGAGCTCGAAGCGAGCGGCGGCTGAGGTTCGCCGAAAGGCGCCAGCAGCATCAGGAGGAGCCCGTTGCAACCCTTGCGGCCTCCTCCTGCGTGCGTCGGGTTGAACACCAAACCATTACCCGAAAAAATCCTGTCTGAACAACTCGCCAGCTTGCCATTCACTTCCCTTTCCGTTTTCTCGCACATGCCGGCAAGGGCTTTTCCCGGCGACGCCTCCATCGCCAGCTTGACGGCAGGGCGTTGTGCATAGGCAAATCCGGTGGTGATTCTGGTTCGTGCCGAGGATAAGCCGCTGATTTCTTCGGCTCGAAACCTTATCCCGAAAGAATCCTTTCCTGTTGTCGTCCAAATTCAGAAGACTGGCGTCTTGCAAGGGCCTCCGGGTTTTCAGAAGGGAAAATCGTACATTACATGACGGAGCTGCTTTGCATCTTGTTGCCGGTTTGATTTTATTTGTCCAACGAAAAACATGTTGCCATGATGAAGAGGGTACAACCGATGCGGACGCTGCTGATGGCTTTGGCGGCGGTGATGATGCTGTTCGGAACAGCTCGGGCCGGATGGGATCCGGCTGACGAGCAGAATGCCGAACAGACGATTGCGAAATTCAGGAAGAGCGATCCGTCTCTTGAACGTTTCTTTTCAAGGGCTTATGGTTATGCGGTCTTTCCGGATATCTACAAGGGCGGTTTCATGATTATCGGCGGCGGCCACGGCAAGGGCGTGGTGTATGAGCGCGGCATGCCGATCGGCAAGTCTCGGGTGACGCTGGTCAACGTCGGGCCCCAGCTCGGCGGTCAGTCTATTGCCGAGATCATCTTCTTCAAGGATCAGGCCGCGCTGGCCAACTTCACGAAGGGCAATTTCGAACTCAGCGCGCAGGCCGGCGTGGTGATCGTTCAGGCGGGTATGGCCACCAATACTGACTATTCCGACGGCGTGGCCGTGTTTGCGATGCCGAATGCCGGCATCATGGGGGAGGTGACTATCGGCGGACAGAAGTTCAGTTTCACTCCCGGACGCTAAGTCCCTGACCGGTTTCGATAAGGTTTTTTCACTTTTTCAGTTTCTGTTTGCATGAACTATGAAATTGTCGTGGGCCTTGAGGTCCACTGCCAGCTCAATACCGAAAGCAAGGCCTTCTGCGGCTGCTCCGCGAAGTTCGGCAAGGCGGCCAATACCAACGTCTGCCCGGTCTGCCTGGCCCTGCCTGGCGCCTTGCCGGTGCTGAACGCCCGCGTGGTCGAGGACGCCGTCAAGCTCGGCCTGGCCACCAACTGCACCATCGCCCGCCACTCGATTCTGGCGCGAAAGAACTACTTCTACCCCGACCTGCCGAAGGGCTACCAGATTTCGCAATACGAGGAGCCGATCTGCTCGGAGGGAATGATCCACGTCGATCTCGAAGAGGGGCGCAAGGAGATTCGCCTCGTCCGGATTCACATCGAGGAGGACGCGGGCAAATCGATCCACGACATCGGCGACGACACCTACATCGACGTGAACCGTTGCGGCGTGCCGCTGCTCGAAATCGTGAGCTACCCCGACATGCGCACGCCGAAGGAGGCCTCGGCCTACCTGCAGAAGCTTCGCCAGATCGTCAAGTACCTCGGCATCTCCGACGGCAACATGGAGGAGGGCAGCCTGCGCTGCGACGCCAACGTGTCGGTCAGGCCGGTGGGCGCGACCGAGTACGGCACCCGCACCGAGATCAAGAACATGAACTCGTTTCGCAACGTCGAGCGGGCCATCGAGTACGAAGCGAAACGCCACATCGAGGTGATCGAAGCGGGCGGCACCATCGTGCAGGAGACGCGCCTCTGGGACGCCGACAAGCTCGAAACCCGCTCGATGCGCGGCAAGGAGCACGCCCACGACTACCGCTACTTCCCCGATCCCGACCTCGTGCCGGTGCTGGTGGACGACGGCATGATGCACCGGATGAGCGCCGAGCTGCCGGAGTTCCCGGAAGATCGCGCGGCGAGGTTCGTCTCCGAATACGGCATTCCGGCCTACGACGCTGGCGTAATCACCGTGGAACGCGAACTCGCCGATTACTTCGAGGCGACGCTGAAGGTCTCCGGCGACGCGAAAGCTTCGTCGAACTGGGTGATGGGCGAGGTGATGCGCACGCTGAAGGAGAAGTACCTCGACATTCACGAATTCGCCATTTCGCCCGAACGGCTCGGCGGCCTGATCAAACTCATCGGCGCGGGCGCGATCAGCAACACCATCGCCAAGCAGGTGTTCGAGATCATGCAGCAGGACGAAGCGACGGCGGAAGCGATTGTCGAGCGCGAAGGGCTGGCGCAGGTGTCCGACACCGGGGCCATCGAGGCGGCGATCAGGGAAATTCTCGACGCCAACCAGAAGCAGCTCGAACAGTACCGCAGCGGCAAGACGCAGCTCTTCGGCTTCTTCGTGGGCCAGTGCATGCAGAAGATGAAAGGCAAGGCGAACCCGAAGGTGGTGAACGACATGCTCAAGTCGATGCTGGAGGGGTGAATTGGAAGGTTTGTCATTCTGAGTCCGACAACTTCGGGCGAAGAATCCAGAAAAGCCGCGAAAGGGATCGCTAATCGGTCGATTATGCGCACTCGGGAAAGACTGGATTCTTCACTTCGTTCAGAATGACAGAGGTGAAGATGTGACCGCTCAGCTCTCCATGCCGAACAGGTCGGCGGGTTTGGGTGGCTCGGGTTTGGCTGGTCTGGCCGGCTTTTCCGGTTTGGAGTCAGGCTTGGCGGGTTGATCGGGGTTGATCGTTTCGAGCTTTTTGCGGGTCTCCTGCAGGCGCTTGCGGCACTCCTCGGCGACCGAAATGCCCTCCTGGTACAGCGCGATGGAGTTTTCGAGTCCGGTGTCGGGATCCTCGATGTTCCGGGTAAGCTCTTCGAGGCGCTGGATCAGCTCTTCGATAGTCGGAGCCGGGTTATTCCCGGCTTTGCGTGCAGCGGGCATCGTCGATGTGATTTAAGTTCAGAATAACATAGGGAACGATGGTGACTCCTACAAAAAGGATTCTTACAAAAAGGATGGAAGCGTGAAGTTTGTCGATAGTGCGAAAATCTCGGTGAAGGCTGGCGACGGCGGCCGTGGTTGCGTGAGTTTCAGAAGAGAGAAGTTCGTGCCGAAGGGCGGTCCCGACGGCGGTGATGGCGGCCGTGGTGGCCACGTCTATCTGCGCGCCAACCGGCAGCTCGCCACGCTGCTCGACTTCAAGTACCGCAAATCCTACATCGCCGACCGGGGCGAGCACGGCATGGGCGCGCGCAAGACCGGCAAGGATGGCAAGGATGTCGTCATCGGCGTGCCGTGCGGCACGGTGGTGCGCAACGCCGAAACCGGCGAGGTGATGTGCGACATGGTTGAGGACGGGCAGGAGGTGCTGATCGCCAAGGGCGGTCGCGGCGGCTGGGGCAACCAGCATTTTGCCACGGCGACACGGCAGGCGCCGCGCTTCGCCCAGCCCGGAGAGAAGGGCGATGAGTTCGAGCTTGAAATGGAGCTGAAGCTGATGGCCGATGTCGGCCTGGTCGGCTTTCCCAACGCGGGCAAATCGACGCTCATCTCGGTGCTCAGCGCGGCGCGTCCGAAGATCGCCGACTACCCGTTCACCACGCTGGTGCCGAACCTCGGCATCGTGCGGTACGAGGATTACAAATCCTTCGTCATGGCCGACATTCCGGGCATCATCGAAGGGGCGGCGGAAGGGCGCGGACTCGGTATCCAGTTCCTGCGCCACATCGAGCGCACCAAGACGCTCGTCATCATGGTTTCGGCGGACTCCGCCGATATTGCCGCCGAGTACGCCACGCTCCTGAAGGAGCTGGAAAAATTCGATCCGGCGCTGCTCTCCAAGCCGAGGCTTGCGGTGATCACCAAGATGGACATCGCGCCGGAGGAGTTCACCATTCCGGAGCTTGAAAAAGGCACGAAGGTGCTCGCCATATCGAGCGTGGCCGGTCAGGGGCTCAAGGCGCTCAAGGACGAGCTGTGGCGGCAGGTGTCTGTCCAGAACGAGTCATCATCCATTGAACATGCCGGCAGCTGATACCTGCGTCAGAAACGCGCGTCTGGCCGACGCTTCGGCAATCTCGCGGATAACCGAGGGTTACGCCGGCCAGGGCATCATGCTCAAGCGCCCGGTCGAAAATATTATCGAGCATATCCGTGATTTTTTTGTCGCGGACTACCAGGGGCGGGTCATCGGCTGCTGCGCCATCGCCTTCTACACGGTGAAGCTGGCTGAAATCCGCTCGCTCGCCGTGCTCGAAGAGTTCCGCGGCAAGGGCATCGGGCGCCTTCTGGTTGAAAAGGCCGAAGCCGTGCTTACCGAGGAGGGGGTCAACGAGGTGTTTGTGCTGACCCTGAATCCCGGATTTTTCAAGAGAATGGGGTACAAGGAGATCGAGAAGGAGTATTTCCCCCAGAAAATCTGGCGTGATTGCACCAATTGTCCGAAACTGATGGCATGTGACGAAATCGCCATGGTCAAAACGTTGTGAGGCCGCTTTGGCCCAACCAGCCATAACCCTTTAACCGTCCAGTATCCGTGATTGTCCAGGAAGTGATCATCAGAAACAGCGCAGGCCTGCACACCCGGCCGGCGGCGGCGGTCGTCAAGCTCGCCTCGAAATTCCGCTCCGAATTCTTCATCGAGATGGAGGGGTCGGCCATCAATGCCAAGTCGATCATCGGCGTCATGAGCCTTGCCGCGCCGAAAGGGTCGCGCCTGGTGCTCCGGCTCGAAGGCGAAGACGAGCAGGAGGCCGCCCGGCAGCTGATCGAATTTTTTGAACAGGGTTTCGGCGAGACCTGACCTCCAAACCGGATGCCCTTCCCGTGGCCCCCTTGCGGATAGCGCTGCTCAGCCCGCTCCCTCCTCTCAAGGGGGGAATCGCGCGCTTCAGCGACCGGTTGCGGCAGGCGCTGGAATCGGCAGGTTGCGAGGTGGTGCCGGTCTCTTTCCGCCGCCTCTGGCCGCGCTGGCTCCTGAAGGGGCGTCCGGCTGTCGAGCCAGGCAACCACGTTTCGCCCGCCCCGCCTTTTTCCCTCGACCTGATGAATCCTTTCAGCTGGTTTCCGGTGGCGCGGCGGCTCCGCTCCCTTCGCCCCGACGTGCTGCTCGTGGCCTACTGGAGCGGCTTGCTCGCGCCGCTGATGGCAATGATGCGCCGGGCGAGCGGCCTGAAAACCATCGTGCTGCTGCACAATTTCACCTCTCATGAATCCATTCCGGGAGAATCGATGCTCAAGCGCCTGCTGGTTTCATCGTCCGACGGGTTCATCACGCTCTCCCGCGCCGTCGAGTCGGAGCTGCTCGCCTTCGCGCCCGGCGTCCGGACGCTCTCCCTGTATCATCCGCTCTACGAACCGCAAACGCCTGTTCCCGCCAAGGCTGATGCGCGGCGAGCGCTCGGCTTGCCTGCGGATGCGCCGGTGCTGCTTTTTTTTGGCTATGTTCGCGAGTACAAGGGTCTCGACACGCTGCTGGAGGCGATGGCCTCCGTGCTGCGCCGCGATCCGGCGTTCCGGCTGGTCATCGCTGGCGAGTTCATGCTCGATTCGTCACGGTTTCGTGAGCACGCCCGGCGGCTCGGCATCGACAACTCGGTGGCGTTCCGCGAAGGGTACGTGCCTGCGGGTGAGGTCGCCACGCTGATGGCGGCGGCGGACGCCGTGGTGCTGCCCTACCGCTCGGCGACGCAGTCGGGCATCATTTCGCTCGCGCTCGGCCACGGTGTGCCGGTGATCGCCTGCAACGCGGGCGGCCTCGGCGCTCAGGTGGCGCACGGGCGCACCGGCTGGCTCGTCCGCGAGGATGGCCCCGAAGCGCTGGCCGACGGCATTCTCGGCTTTTTCCGCGAGCGCAGGCGCCTGCCGCTGGAGGCGGGAATCGCGGAGTTCCGCCTCCAGCTCTCGTGGAACGCGTTCGCGCTGGAATCGGTCGAATTTCTTGAACACTGCATCGGGAGGCGCGGATGAGAGGGGAAAAAACGGCGGTCATCGTGCTGAGCTGGAACGGCGCGGCGGACACCCTCGCCTGCCTGGCGTCGCTCGCGAAGGTCGAGCGTCCGGAGTTCACCACGCTGCTCGTGGACAACGCTTCGACCGATGGCACGGTCGCCCTCGTCCGGCGGGCCTTTCCGCAGGTCGAAATCCTCGAACTTCCCCGCAACCTGGGTTTCGCGGGCGGCAACAACGCGGCTTTCCGTTCGCTTCGCGGTCGCGGATTCGACAGCGTGGTGTTTCTGAACAATGACACCGTCGTCGATCCGGAATTCCTCCAGCCGCTCCTCGACGAGCTGAAGAAAGCGTGGGTCGGCATCGCTGTGCCGAAAATTCTCTACATGGACGATCCGGGGCGCATCTGGTATGCGGGCGGGGTGCTCAAACCGGCAACGGGGCTGATCGCGCACACCGGCATCCGCCAGCCCGACGGCCCGCGTTTCGACATGCCGAAGCCGGTGGGGTACGCCACGGGCTGCTGTGTGGCGATGCGGTGCCGCGTCTTCGAGGAGGTCGGCGGCTTCGACGAGCGTTTCCGGATGTACGGCGAGGATGCCGATCTTTCCGTGAAGGTCCGCCATTGCGGCCTCGCCGTCATGTACCAGCCCGCCTCACGCATCTGGCACCGCGTGTCGGCATCGTCAGGCGGCGAGATGAACCTCGGCAAGCAGCTTCGCAAAAGCGGCGCGGCGATGACGCTTTTCGCCAAGCACGGCATGTTTGGCGGCCTCGTGCTCTACCCGCTGCTTTTGCCTTTCCGGGCGCTGCTCGGCTTGTTGCGTTTCCAGTTGTTCATGCGAGCGTCATCGCAAAAGCGGGAGGATGCATGACAGGTGAGTCCCGTTTCAGAACGGCCGTTGATGGCGCGTGGAGCGCCGATCCGGCGCACAGGATGCGATGGGAGAAGAGCCTCGAGTTCGTCCGGGAATCCGGCGCGATCCCGCTTCCGGCGCGGGCGGGACTCGACATCGGCGACCGCACGCCCGTGACCGAAATGCTCGAAGCGCACTTCGGCTGCCGGTTTGACAATACGGCGGTCGATCTCGACACCGAGCCGCTCGACGTGACGACGCGCTATCCCGTGGTGACGGCCTTCGAGGTGATCGAGCACCTTTACAATCCGCTCCACCTCCTGCTCGAAATCCGCGAAGCGCTCGATCCCGCCCCCTCGTCGCGCCTCTTTCTCTCCACCCCGGCGTGGAAGCCGGGCTTCCTGCAAAGCCCCGACCATTTCCACGAAATGCCGAAGCGTTCGCTCAACGCGCTGCTGTCACGCGCCGGATTCGAGGTGGCGCGGAGCGCGGAGTTCGGCATCCGCTCGCCGCTTTTCTGCCTGCGCGGCGTCCGCCCGCTCTTGCGGTGCATCTTTGAAAAAATCAGGATTTACGAGCTTGCGGCGCGGCGCTGAAGATGGAACGGAAGGGGGCGATCTCATCTGGTTCTCCGAAATCCAGTGGGATTTTCTCTCGACCCGGAAGCAGCGGCTGCTCGCCCGCTTTCCGGCGGAGTGGCGCATTCTCTTCATCGAGCCGTTCGCCGTGGGCCGCCCAAGCCACTGGCTGCCGGTGAAGCGCGGGCGCGTGACGGTCGTGACGGTGCCGTTCCTCAAGAACATTCCGCCGGGCAAGCCGCAGCTTTTCGACAACGCACTCATCCGCTGGCTCGTCACCCTTGCCGGACGGACGGTCGCCGCCTTCTGGTGCCGGGTGCTGGGATTCTCGTCCGCCGACCGGATCATCGGTCTGAGCAATATTTACTGGGGCGCGGCGGCAGCCGGGATGCCTTGCCGCCTGCGATTTTACGACGCCAACGATGACCATCTTGGCTTCACCCCCGGCCAGCCGTGGCTGCGCGAATCGATGCGCCGGTATGTCGAGAAGGCCGATCTTGTCTTTTCTGTGAGCGATCTTTTGCTCGACAAGCTCAAGCCGCGGCCGGAGCAGCGCTGCGTCGAACTCGGCAACGGCGTCGAGTTCGACCACTTCGCCGCGCCGCGCGCCGAGATTCCGCCACAGCTTGCCGGTTTGTCCAGACCGATCCTCGGCTATGCGGGAGCGATGGACTGGCTCGATGCCGGGCTCGTTGCGGCGGTCGCGCGTTCGTGGCCGGAGTGCAGCGTCGTGCTTGTCGGTCCGGCGTACGCCCGCGACTGGGCGGAGCGGAACGCGGCGCTGCTCGAATTGCCGAACGTGCATTGGTTCGGCAAGGTCGATTACGACGAGCTTCCAGCGTGGGTGCAGCGGTTCGATCTGGCGCTGATGCCGCTCGAACGAACTCCGCTGAAGCGGGCCTCAAATCCGAACAAGCTCTACGAATACGCGGCGGCGGGCGTGCCGATACTTGCCATCGACTACTGCGACGCCGTCCGCAATGCGAGCGGGGTGGCGCATGTCGCCGCGACGCCGGAGGAGTTCGTGCGGCTCGTACCCGAAGCGCTGGCTGACGGGCGGCGGGCGGAGCGGCAGGCGTTCGCCCGGAAACACAGTTGGGACGCGCTCGCCGCCTCGATGGTGCGCGAGTTGCGCGACGCCATGCAACGGAGACGGGCGTGAAGCGGGAGGTGACTATCGCGCGGGAGGGCGGCATCGCGATGGCGGGGTTCGTGTTCGGACAGCTCTTCCGCTTTGCCTACAACCTTGCGGCGGCCCGGCTTCTCGGCGCGGAGGCGCTCGGCACTTACGCGCTCGTTGTCGCCGTGATGCAGGTGGGCGAGACTGTCGCCGTTGGCGGACTCGACGCGGGGCTGCTGCGCTTCGTCAGCCAGCGGGATGGGGAGGAGCGGCGGCAGATCATCGCCTCGGCCATCAAACGAACCCTGCTCGCAGCCCTGTTGTCGGGGCTTCTGATCGCGCTCTTCTCCGCCCAACTCGCATCGCTGCTGCATGGTGGCGGCCTGTTGCGCATGACGCTCCTCTCGGTCGCCGTGGCGCTGCCCCTGTCGGTGATGACGCTCATGGCCGGGTTCGCTTTTCAGGCGCATCAACGCCTCATGCCCAAAGTGGTGGCCTCTCAGATCATCGTTCCCGGAACGTTTCTGCTCTCCATGCTCGCCACCCGATACCTCTGGGGGCGGGAGGCCGCGCTAACGGTGCCGTTCGCGGTAGCACCGCTCATGGCGCTCCTGTGGATTCTGCCGGGCTTCAGGCGGATGACCGGCATCGGCCTGAACGATCTGCTCCGCGCCGGAAGCAACCGCGAGCTGAACCGCTTCGCCCTGCCGTTGCTTGCCGTGTCGCTCTTCTCGATTTTGTCGCACTGGATCGACGTGGTGATGCTCGGCCTCCTGACCGATGTCGGCACGGTCGGCCTCTACCAGCCAGCCGCGCGCACGGCTGGCCTGTTGCGCTCCACGCTGCTCGCCTTTGCCGGAATCGCCGCCCCCATGATCGCCGGATACCACGGACGGCGGGAGTTCGACGGCATCAGGGCGACCTACGGAATGGTGAACCGCTGGATCGTGACGATTGTCATGGTGCCCTTCCTCTTGCTCGCGCTCTTTCCCGGCGAGGCGCTCTCCGTGTTCGGCAAAAGTTTCGGCGCGGGATCGACGGCGCTCGTCCTGCTTGCCGTTTCGTCGCTGCTTCTGGCGTGGTTCGGCCTCGGCAACACGGTGCTCGCCATGTGCGGCGGAGAGCGGCTGAGCATGATGAACCAGGCCGTGGCGCTCGTGCTTCAGGCGCTCCTGCACTGGCTGCTGATTCCGCGCTTCGGTCTGAACGGCGCGGCGCTCTCGACGCTTGTCGTCATGGTGTTGCTGACGCTCGCGCGGATGATTCAGCTCCGCTCCCTGCTGGCGATTCCGTTTTTCTCCGTCAAGCTCTGGAAGCCGCTCGCGGCGGGCGTCGCGGCGGGCGCGGTGATGCTTGGCGTCCGGCACGCGGCGCTCCCGATGTCGCCGCTCGTGCTGCTTGCCGTGGCGGGCGTGACGGGGGGCGCCGTCCATGCGCTCCTGATCCGGGCATTCGGGTTGGAACCGGAGGAGCTGGAGGTTATTTTCAAGCTCATGCCTTTTCTGAAACATCAAAGAACGAACGAAACCCCGTGAAGAAAGCCGCCTGGCCGTACCTGGCCGCCGTCATCCTGTTTGCCCTCTTGCTGGCCCTGCCCTTCGGCCCGATTCTCACGTTGCAGTTCGTGCCGGGTTCGCCCGATAGCGTCACGTCGATGGCGCTTCACCAGGCGCTCGAAGCGCTTCAGGCGCAAACCGGCCACTATCCGCTCTGGCAGCCGTGGACCTTTTCGGGCATGCCGACCGTCGAGGCGTTCAGCTACCTCAGCGGTCTCTATCTGCCGAATCTGCTTTTCGGCGCTCTGCGTATCGAGCCGATGTACATCCAGCTCCTGCATCTCGTGTTCGCCGGAATGGGCGGCTTCGCGCTCTCGCGGCGACTCGGACTTGGCAGCACTGCGGCGTTTCTCGCGGGATCGGCCTTCATGCTCAATCCCTACATGACCGCCATGCTCGCCTATGGCCACGGCAGCCAGCTCATGACGGCGGCGTATATGCCGTGGGTGCTCTGGGCGGCGCTTCGCCTCGCCGAGCGGGGCCGTCTCGCCGATGCCGGATTGCTCGCGCTGCTGCTCGGCTTGCAGCTCCAGCGCGCGCACGTGCAGATCGCCTGGTATTCGTGGATGCTCGTCGTGCCGCTGCTCGTGATGAAGATTCTTGTCGAAAAGCGTGAAGGCGCCGCGAAGGCCAGAACCGGTGTGTTCGCGCTTGCGGCGCTCGCGCTCGGCGTGGCTATCGCCTTGCAGGTCTATCTGCCCGCCCTCGGCTACCTGCCCTTCTCGGCGCGAGGCGGCGCGGGCGACGCTGCCGAAGCGTACGCCTACGCCACGATGTGGTCGATGCACCCCGCCGAGCTGCTCACCTACCTCCTGCCGGGCGCGTATGGCTTCGGCGGCGTCACCTACTGGGGCTTCATGCCTTTCACCGACTTTCCGCACTACGCGGGGCTGGTTGTGCTCGGCCTGGCCGTGGGCGGCGCGGTTGCCGGACGCAAAAAGCCCGCCGTGCTCTTTTTCATCGTCATGACGCTGCTGGCGCTGCTGCTCTCGTTCGGCAGCTTTTTCAGCCCGGTCTATGACCTCTTCTACAACTTCGCGCCGAAGTTCCGCTCGTTCCGGGTGCCCTCGATGGTGCTCGTCGTCGTGGCGCTTTCGCTGGCGATGCTTTCGGGATTCGGGCTTCAGGCCTGGCTCGACAAGCCGCTGAAGGACTCCTCCCGCTTCCTGAAGTGGGGCGGCGTGGCCGTGGGCGTTCTGGCCGTGCTGTTCCTGGCGTTCGAGGGCGGACTGGAGCTGTGGTTGCGCTCCGCCTTTCCGCCGGTGCGCATCGGCAATTTCAGCCTCGTCGCGATGGTGGAGGATCTCCGCTGGTCGCTTTGGCGAGGCAGTCTGTTCATCCTGATCCTTGCCGCAGCGGCCATGCTCGGCCTGTTGTGGCTTGGCGGGAAAGGACTGGCTGGCGCGCGGCAGGTGGCGCTGGTGCTGGTGGCGATGTCGTGCGCCGATCTCGTCTGGATTGACTCCCGGATCGTTTCGCCCGATGAGCGTTCACTGCGCATGTCGCCGCTGGTGGAGCGCTCTTCGCTCGATGCGGCGCTTGAGGGGGACGAGATTACGCGCTTCCTTTCGAGCCGCGGGGGGACGTTCAGAATCTATCCGGCGGGCAGCCTTTTCGCGGAGAATAAGTTCAGCATTGCGGGCATCGAATCGGCTGGCGGCTATCACGCGGCCAAGCTTGGCGTCTATCAGGAGTTGCTCGCCCGCACCGATAACTTGGCAAATCTCGATGTGCTCCGGATGCTCAACGTGCGCTACCTGCTTTCGCCGCACCCCATCGAGCATCCGGCGCTGACGCCGGTGTTCGCGGGCAAGATGAAGCTCGTCTCCGGCGACGCGCCGGTGGCGGTCTATGAGCTGTCGGGCGCGATGCCGAGGGCGTGGTTCGCGCTGCGGGCCGAGGCCGTGCGGAGCGGAGATGAGGCCATCGAGGCGGTCGTGGCGGGGCGCGGCGCTGATGGCGGCGTCTTCATCGACAACGCGCCGTGGCGGGGCGTGAAGCGCTTCGCGCCGGGCGAGGTGCTCTCGATGCAGCGGAGCGCCGAGTCGGTCGCGATGAAGGTTCGCG
This sequence comes from Chlorobiaceae bacterium, assembly GCA_016931495.1. Classification (GTDB taxonomy): domain Bacteria; phylum Bacteroidota; class Chlorobiia; order Chlorobiales; family Chlorobiaceae; genus Chlorobaculum. The sequence continues at coordinate 12,273 of JAFGER010000019.1, forward strand.
CCGATGGCGAGGCGCTGCTCGTGCTCAGCGAGGTGTGGTATCCGGAGGGCTGGAAGCTCTCGGTCGATGGCCGGGCGCAGGAGGCGCTGAAGGTCAACGGCGTGATTCGCGGCGTTGCGCTGCCAGCCGGCGAGCACGAGGTGCGCTTCGTCTATGACCGCAGCCGTTTCGAGACGGGCAGGATGGTTTCGACCGTCGCTACGCTGCTCGCGCTCGGCCTTGTCGTGGCCGGAACCGTTGTTGGCAGAGGCTCATCCAAATCACCAAACACATCAGGCAAACCGTGAGAAAAGCGCTCATTCTGACCCGGCACTTTCCCCCGTACGTCACCAGCGGTGCGTCGAGGGCCTGGAAGTTCGCCTCGAACCTCTCCGCCATCGGCTGGGAGCCGGTGGTGATCGCGCCCCCGGCAATCATGGACATGCCCGCCGGGGTGCAGTCGGGCGCCAACACCGTTCCCGCCGTGCACCGAACCGGCCCGGAGATCGAAGCCGGGGGGCTTGACGCCGCCGGACGAAACGCCCTGCTGCACGGCGGCCAGCCCCTCGCGGCGCTGAACAATTCGCTCAAGTCGATGCTTTCCGGCCTTTTCAAAGAGAACTCCGGCGGAGCGCTCTGGGAAAAGAGCGCGGCCGTTCTCATCGACCGTCTGCTCGATGAAGAGCCGGAGATCGACCTCTTGTACGCCCAGGGGCCGCCGCTCGAACCGCTCGGCCTTGCGCTCGAAACCGCCCGGAAGCGTCCCATCACGGTTGTCCTCGACATTACCGCTCCGCTCGATCCGGCGATGCCGCCGCCCGGCTCTTCGGCTTCGTCCGACGCCGCCGAAGCCGAGGAGCGGATTCTGCTCTCCGGCGTGCCGCTGCTCACGCCGACGCGCCACCTCAAGGAGTACTTTCTCCAGAAGTACCGCGGGCGGCTCGATCACGGCCTGGTGACCATCGTGCCTCCGGCCTTCGACGGCTCGCATCCGGCCTTCGGGCGGCGGCTCGCCGACGCCTCCGGCACCGCGCTGCGCATCGCGCTGCTCGTCGAGGAGCTGCCAAAGGGGGAGCTGAAGGCGCTGGTTGCGGGACTCGAAGCGTGGCTCAAGGGTGGTGTTCCGGCGGGCGGCGTCGAGCTGCTGCTGCTTGGCGCCGGCGCTTCGGAGCTGCTGCGCCGGGCGGCTGGAAAGCCGCTCGAAAAGCTCCTGACGCCCGATGACGCCTGCGGGCTCGACAGCGAGCTGATGCTTTGCCGCAAGGCCGCATTGTTCTGCGTGGTTCAGAGCAGTGCCGCGGCCAGCGCCAGCACCGTGCCCGACCGGCTCGCCGATGCGCTCGGCATGGGGCTGCCCCTCTGCGCCATCGCGCCCGACGGCGCGGCCTCGCGGCTCGTGCTCGATGCCGGGGGCCTGCACGCGCCAGCCCGGGATGCCGGTGCTATCGCGGAGCTGTTCCGCGCGATGGTGTCGGGCTGGTCGGCCCGCACCCTGCAAGGCGCGCTGGAAGAGCTCCGGCAGAAGCACGAAATCACCGGGGTGATGCGCGCGCTGACCGGAGCCATCGCCAGCCAGCCCGTGTAGGCCGGCCCGCTCATCGATAACCCCGAAAAGGAAAAGTATGTTCAGAACTCTTGCAAAAGCGCTCCTTCTGACCGCCGTGTTTGGCGGTGTTCAGACCCTGCTGACGCTTGAACCGGTTGTTGCATCCGGGCAGTCTGGCTCAAAAGCGCACGCCGGAAAACCCGCCGCGTTCGACACCTTGAGCATGATCGGGAGCTGGAGCGGTCAGGTTGAGACCGGAAGCGGCAATCAGATTCCGGTCAGGATGCTCATTCGCCCGGTTGGCGATGACAGGCTCGCCCTGAAAATGATTTATGGCGGCGAGCGACTCTGCATGCTCGACGGCGCGTTTGAGGGCGAAGCGAACGGAACCTGCCGCTTCCGGCTCAAATCACAGGGCGGCAGTGCTTGCGACCAGCTCGCGCAACTCACCCTGAAGATGAAATCAGCCAACTCCATCGCCTACACGGTATCAGGAGTGAATGGCCAGGTCGTTGAATCGGGCGTCGTGAGCCGGTAGGCGGAAGCCGTGTTGCTATGCTCAGGCTATTTGATTATCTATCGATATGCTTGTATCGTTGCCTGCTCATTTTTCCTTATCACGAGAACGGGTGGCCGGATTGAGCGTCTGTTGCTTTCCGCTCTGGCATGTCAGGGCCAATCATCAAAACAAGGAGACAACGCCATGGAGATAAAAACCCCGTACGCTTTCGGAAAAACCATCGATCTGCCCTTCGCCGAAGCTGATGCGCTGGTGCGAGCCGAGCTTGCCAAAGAGGGATTCGGCGTGATTTCGGAGATCGATGTGAAGAAAAAGTTTGCCGAGAAGCTCAGGATTGATTTCCGCAACTACGTCATTCTCGGCGCGTGCAATCCGCCCATCGCCCATGAGGTGCTGAGCCGTGAATTGCCGGTCGGCACGCTGCTGCCCTGCAACGTGGTGCTCTACTCCACCGACGACGGCAAGACCTCGGTGGTCGTCATGGATCCCGTTCCGCCGCTCTCGATGGCCGAGCATCCGGAGGTGGTGGCCCATGCCACGGAGGTTGCCGAAAAGATGCACCGCGTCATTGCCGCCCTCTGACCGGCGCGTTCCGCTTTTTTTTGTTAACAATTGATAATCGGGCTTCCCGGCAGGCGGGAGGCCTGATTTTTTCTTCCGGTTCCGGCGTGCCAACGGCTTGCGGGAGTGGCTGCGGCGGGCTTACCTTGAAGATGCTGGCAGGCCACACAACCAACATCTATTCGCCGATGAGCAGGAAGAAGCAGGTTCCGTCCGGTCACGCAACCCACCACAAGCGGAAAGATGAAAAGCGGCTCTTCCGAAGCCGTGTCAAAACGCTCGGCCAGCCGCCGGGCAGCCTGATCCATATCGGCGAGCAGAAGGTCGAAGCGGCCGAAATTACGGTGTTCGGCTACGACGACGGCCAGTCGGTCAGCGTCGCGGTCAGGGATGCCGATGAGTGCCGCGCGCTGAAAGAGCGCTTCAAGGTGCTCTGGATCAACGTCGATGGCCTGCATGAAACCGAGCTGATCCGCAGGCTCGGCGAGCTGTTCGGCATCGACGCGCTGACGCAGGAGGATATTCTCGATACCGGCCAGCACCCGAAGCTTGAAGATTTCGAGCGCTACCTTTTCCTTTCGCTCCGGACGCTCGACTACAATCGCGAGCTGAATGACATCAGCCAGGAGCAGCTGAGCATCGTGCTTGGCGCCGGCTTTGTCATCACCTTCCAGGAAAAGCCCGGCGACATGTTCGACGCCGTCCGGCAACGCATCATGAGCGGCGCCTCAAAGATCAGGAAGCACGGCGCCGACTTTCTCGCCTACGCGCTCATCGACGCCGTGGTCGATAGCTACTTTTCGATCCTCGAAGAGATCGAGAACCGCATCGACTCGCTCGATTCGGAAATGATGGCCGATTTCAACCAGGAAACCTACAACGCGCTGTATGCCCTCAAGCGGGAGCTGATCGTTTTCCGCAAGACGATCTGGCCGCTGCGTGAGATTATCGGCAGCATTTCGAGGGAGGAGCTCGGCGTGGTGGGCGAGTCGGTCGATCCCTACTTCCGGGATGTTTACGACCACATCGTGCAGGTGATCGACACCATCGAGGTGTTCCGGGAGATCGTCAGCGGCATGCACGAAACCTGGCTTGCCGGGGTGAACAACCGCATGAACGAGATCATGAAGTTCCTCACCATGATCGCCACGGTCTTCATGCCGCTCTCCTTCATCGCCGGGGTTTACGGCATGAACTTCAAGCATATGCCGGAGCTGAACCTCTGGTGGGGCTACTACGCCGTGCTCGGCCTGATGGTGCTGATTGTCATCGGCTTCATGATCTACTACCGGTCGCGCAAGTGGTACTGAGCGCTACTTTTTTTTCTTGTTGCTCACGAACCAGGTGAGGCTTGCCGTGACCAGCGCGATGGCTCCGCCGAGCCAGAGCAGCTCCTGCTCGCCGTGCCACTTGATGACGTGGCCGAGGAACACCACCCCCATGACCACCACGATGACGCCGACCAGCTTGTCTTTCAGGTCATCGAGCGTGTGAATTTCCAGCCAGTCCGGCACGGGAATCGAGTCGTCGATGAAAAGCTCGTACAGCCCCAGCGAAATCATGAAAAAGACCGTGCCGAGCAGGAACAGGTCGATGGCTTCGATGAAACCGAGCACGAGCATTTTGCCGGTCTTGGTGGAAATTTCTGCGTGCATGATGGTATCGCCGATAAGCTGCGCCACCGAAATGCCGCCGAAGACCAGTAGCGTCAGCGCGGCAAGAAACGTCCCCGCCACGGCAATGAGCACAAGATAGCGGCTTGAAGAGAGCAGTCGCTTGAGCATGGTGAGTATGGTGTGTTGATGATGGTGCATTGACAGCGCCAAAGTTACGCAATGCCGCGGTGAAATGGAACTTACGTTTTCAGAGTATTGGTCGTCTGGTTTCCCTGTCTTGGTTTTTGATGGAGTCGTATTATTACTTCGGCCACTAAAACTCTTAAACAATTGCCCCGGACTTTAGTCCGGGGTTTATGGATAAGAAAAAAGAAATAAGGGC
>JAFGER010000020.1 GCA_016931495.1 Chlorobiaceae bacterium
ATCAGCACCCGCCTCTTTCGTATGGGTGCACGGCCGAGCGCCTGTACATGGTCATCAAATGATGGGCATTTACGATACCGATACCGATTCTGATGCCTAAGCGGACAGTGAAAAATCAACCCGCTTTCTGCTCGGCAACATCGCCGCTGTTTTCGCCGATCAGGTTCATCTGCTTGCGGTAGTAGGAGAAGGCTTCGTCCTGCTTGAGGATGCCGAGCAGCTTGCCGGTGCCGCTTGCAACGACCGGCAGCGTGGAGTATTCGGAAATCTCGAAGATCTTGAGCGCTTCGTCGAGCTTGGAGGTGTCGTAGAGCACGGTGACGTTTTTCTTGACCAGATCGTCGGCTATCATGCCCGGAAAGCCGCCCTCCTTGAGCACCAGGCTCATCTCGTCCAGACCGATGATGCCGATGAACACGCCATCGGGCGTGGTGATGAAGAAGTGCGAGTCGCGCGTGTTATAAAACGCATCGATGATGGTTTCGACTCTGGTCACATCGAAAAACTTGACGAACTTGCGCTGCATGGCGTCGAGCACGCTGATGTTGCCCGCGATGGTCAGGGCGATGCCGAAGCCGACGCGCACGTTCTCCTTTTCGAGCACGTAGGTCTCCATCGTGTAGGGGTAGGCCAGACGCGCCACCAGCGCCGAGGTGACCGCCGCGAACATGATCGGCAGCACAATTTCGTACTGGCCGGTGATTTCGAACAGAATCAGGATGACCGTCAGCGGCGCCCGCATGATGCCCGCCGTCACCGCGCCCATGCCGACCAGTGCGTACGCGCCGGATGCCGCCGTGATGGCCGGGAACCAGTCGTTGACCAGCTTGCCGAACATGCTGCCGAGCATCGCGCCCATTTTCATGGTCGGGGCGAACATGCCGCCCGAGCCTCCGGAGCCGATCGTGAAGGCCGTCACAACCGGCTTGAGCAGATAGACCGCAATCATGTTCGTCCAGCTCTCCTGTCCCGTCAGCGCCTTGTCGATCGCCTCGTAGCTGAAGCCGTACAGCTCCGGAATCCACATGCTCACCAGGCCGCACAGCAGCCCGCCGAAAGCCGGCATCAGCCAGGCTGGAATGCGAAACTGTTTTTCCAGTTTCTGCAAGAACTCTTCGACCGCATAGAAGCTTCTGATGAAAAAGACCGCCGAAAGACCGGCCAGCACGCCGAGTATGAAATAGAAGACCAGCTCGGTATCGGAGACCAGGCTGTAAGGCGGCACCTGAAAGGTCTGGTGATTGCCGAGATGGCTTCGTGAGATGACGGTGCCAACCACCGAGGCCACCACGATAGGGCTGAAAGTCCTGACGCTGAAGTCGCCCAGAATGACCTCGACGGCAAACATCACGCCGCCGATGGGGGCATTGAACACCGCGGCCAGACCCGCCGCCGCGCCGCAGCCGAGCAGCGTGCGGGTTCTGCCCGGCGAAAACCTGAGCAGTTGCGCGATGGTCGAGCCGAGCGAAGCGCCCACCTGCGCGATCGGCGCTTCCTGTCCGCCACCGCCGCCGGTGCCGATGCTGACCACCGAGGTGAAGGTTTTGTGAATCCAGTTCTTTACGGGAATCTTGCCATTCTTCTGCGCGACCGCCTTGATGACCGACGGCAGGCCATGCTCGGGTCTGGCCTTGACCACGAAAGCATTGTAAAGTCCCACGACAAGGCCGCCCAGCGCAGGAATCAGCGGAAGCAGGATGAGGCGGACATAGTTGTTGAAGGTTGGCAGGCCAAGCGCGGTCGTGCCGTAAAAGAGGTAGGAGCTGATGATCTTGATGGCGTCGTGGAAAAGAACGGCCACGTAGCCGGTGACCAGGCCAACGAAAACCGCGACGAGAAGAAACGGTAGATCCTGATTGAGGTTGAGCTGGGCAAGGAACGAGGCCCAGGTCATGCGGACAAACTGCTGTGACGTGCCTTTAAAGTAACGGCTTTTGCGAAGGATGATGTACGTCAGCGCAGCGACACGCCGCTTGAGGCGGCTGTTTCCAAAAAGCCCCTTCATGGAATAAAAACAGTGGATTGGCAGTCATGGGATTATTTCAATGTATTTTTTCTCCCTGTTGATACCAAAGGCCTCCAGTCATTTATTTGCAGCGTCAGTTCCGGCTCGGGCGGCATCTGACCGGCCCCGAAATATTCTGCCGTTCCGGGCGAACAAAACGGCGAGGATTGACGTCATACACGGTGGAGAACAGAACGCAACCAATGAAACCGAAACAATGGAACAAGAAATCATCCGCTCGTGGGTATGGTCAACCACCTCTTCAGTGCCGTTCATCCTGCTCAACGTCTTTCTCTGGGCCTTCTATTTCATTCCCTCCATGATCGCCTGGACGCGCAAGCACCGCAGCCTTCCCGCCATCATCGCCCTGAACATCCTGCTCGGCTGGACGGGCCTCGGCTGGATCGGCGCCTTCGTCTGGTCGCTCTCCTGGCCGGGTGGAGAGCACTCGCAACCGCCAGCCTCGCCGGCGCAATCTACCTCCGGGTCAGATCAGTATGAATGAGTTTTTATCAGGTATGAAAACTTTCATTTTTTAGTTTGGATGACAGGGCTGCCGAACCCGACGTAGTCTCTCAAAACCGGGCGGTTCCGGCGGCTCAATCTGGACCCGTCCGTGAATTTTGTGACTTTCGTGATTTTCAGACGCACATAACTTTTTCCGAGGCTATGTGCGTTTGGTATTTCTGGCTTTGTTCTCTCTCGCGTTTTCCATTATTTTTACTTTTGCAATGTTTGATGGCGTTTTTTAGTGAACGTAATGAGCTTCACTTTATGATTACTAAAGAGTTGCAGGAGCAAGCGCTGAGTCTGAATCCCATCGATAAGATTTGTCTGGTTGAAATGCTTCTCGAAAGCCTTAACAAGCCGGAAATCGATGCAGCTTGGGTTGCGGATTCTGATCGCAGATATGCCGCTTACAAGAGGGGAAAATTAAGGGATCAACGTTGTACGAGGTGATGGAACACATTCGAAGATTAGGACTGTAGATTCAAATATCTAAATAAATAGAAATGATTTATTCGCCGCCACCTGATGATTTAGCTTCGAGGCTGGGTGTGATTTATAAGTACAGAAAAATTAGTTCTCCTGAAGAGTTTCGTCAAGCTTTGGCTATGATTAAATATAAATCATTATGGTTTTGGCATCTTACTGGGCAGAATGATGAAAATGAGTGCAATCCAAAAGTTATATTTGGTGGTGGATATGGTGCGAGATACAAATATTTCAAAGATGATTTTAAGAGTGCATATCCCGATTGGTCCATGAAGATTATAAAAGAAAAGGCTAGTAGGGCAGCAAAAAAACCAAGAATTCCAAGGTCAGTTGATGTTTATAAAAAATGGACTGTCTGTTGTTTTTCTGCGAAGGCAAATGATGTAGATTTATGGCATAGGTATGGAGGGGGTGGTTCCGGGATAGTATTGGCATATGAAGCTAAAAAAGATTCGTCAATTGGGATGGCTGCAAAGGTCAAGTATAAAGATGAAAAAGTTGTGTTGGATATCCTGAGGTTAGATGAAGAAAAATCATATGAAATATTTACGACAAAGCAGAAAAAATGGGAATGCGAAGAGGAGTATAGAATGGTTGAACGTCTTGATGTTCCTTTTTCTGGTAAAGATATTGTGTATCCTGATGTAAATATTCTGAGTATCAGGTTAGGAGAGAGACTGGAAGATCACTATCGTACAGATATAATCGATTTGTGTCAAAATTTAAATATTTCGATCATTTAAGGATTAGTATTTTAAATGAAGATGGTTCTTGGTTTTTCCGAACATCTGAAAAATATAAAAAAGCCCCGGAGCTTCATCAGCGCCGGGGCTTTTGCATATCAATCCGTCAATCCTCGCTTCACTCCGGTTTCATATGCGGGAAGAAGATGACGTCGCGGATGGAGTCTTCGCCGGTGAGGAGCATCACCATGCGGTCGATGCCGATGCCGAGGCCGGCGCAGGGGGGCATTCCGTATTCCAATGCGCGGAGGAAGTCTTCGTCAACGATCATCGCTTCGTCGTCGCCGCGCTGGCGGAGGCGGGCCTGCTCTTCGAGGCGTTCGCGCTGGATGACCGGGTCGTTCAGCTCGGAGAAGGAGTTGCACACTTCCTTGCCGCCGACGATCAGCTCGAAGCGCTCGACGAGGCCCGGCTCCGTGCGGTGCTTCTTGGCGAGCGGCGACATTTCCTCCGGGTAGTCGGTGATGAAGGTCGGCTGGATGAGCTTCGGCTCGACAAACTCACCGAAGATTTCGTCAATGATCTTGCCGCTGCTGATTTTCGGATCGAGTTCAAGGCCGAGGTCTTTGGCGATGTCGCGGAGCTGCGCTTCCGATTTGCCGCGAATCTCCATGCCGGTGAACTCTTTGATAGAGTCGGCGATGGTGAGGCGACGGAAGGGCGGTTTGAGGTTGATCTCGTTGCCGAGGAACATCGTCGAATCCTTGCCGTTCACTTCCACGCACGCCTTGTGCAGTAAATCTTCGACCAGCTCCATCATCCAGACGTAATCCTTATAGGCGACGTAGAGCTCGACCTGGGTGAATTCGGGGTTGTGGAAGCGGTCGATGCCCTCGTTGCGGAAGTCCTTGGCGAACTCGAACACGCCGTCGAAGCCGCCAACGATAAGGCGCTTCAGGTAAAGCTCGTTGGCGATGCGCAGGTAGAGCTGCATGTCGAGCGCGTTGTGGTGCGTCGTGAAGGGACGCGCCGCCGCGCCGCCGTAGATCGGCTGGAGAATCGGCGTTTCCACTTCAAGCCAGCCATTCGAGGCGAAGTAGTTGCGCATCAGGGCAACAATTTTCGTCCGCTTGATGAAGGTGCCGCGCACCTCCGGGTTGACGATCAGATCGACGTAGCGCTGCCGGTAGCGCAACTCGCGGTCGCTGAAAGCATCGTAAATCACTTTCTGGCCATCCACCTCTTTCTCCTTTGCAATGGGGATCGGGCGGAGCGATTTGGAGAGCAGCTCGAACTCCTTGGCGTGCACCGAAATTTCGCCGGTCTTCGTGCGGAAGGTGTAGCCGCTGACGCCTACGATGTCGCCGATGTCGAGCAGCTTGAAGGTGTTGTACGAAGCTTCGCCGACCTCGTCCTTTTTGAGGTAAATCTGGATGCGTCCAACCGAATCCTGGATGTGCAGGAACGACGCCTTGCCCATTTTACGGATCGCCATGATGCGCCCGGCGACCGAAACGTTTTCGGGATTTTCGTCCGTGAAGCTGTCGATGATCGCTTTCGAGGTGGCGTTGACGTCGAATTTGTAGGGATAGGGATTGATGCCCGCTTCGGCGAGGTGCGTGCGCTCCTCGAAGCGGCGCTTCATCTGGTCGTTGAGCGAAAGCGCGGGTGACTGGTCGTTCTGCTGGTTCTTCTGTTCTGGTGTGGACATGCTGGTTCTCTGAAGTGATAAAAAAATAACGGGTTATGTGAGGGCGGCTCAGGCCGGGATCATGGTTTTGATCCAGATCGACGGCAGGGTGCTCAGTTTCTGGTAGAGCGAGCGGTAGGCCCGGCGGGAAAATACGTCATAGCCATTCTCTTCGATGGCCTTGAGGATGTCGCTGTAGTTGCGGCTGCTGATGCCGACGGCGAGGCGGCTGTTGCGTTCGAGCATCGGAATGCCGAGGTCGGCGGAGGCGTAGTATTTGCGTGCTCGCTCGATCTGGAACTTCATCAGCGCGACGAACTTGTCGTTCATCGTCCGGCTCATGAACTCCTCGCGGCTGTAGTCGAAGCGCCGCAAGTCTTCGAGCGGCAAGTAGATGCGGTTGCGGTCGATGTCTTCGCCGATGTCGCGAAGGATGTTGGTGAGCTGCATGGCGATGCCGAGGTCGATGGCGTGCTGGAGCGCGGCTTTATCTTTATAGCCGAAGATTTCAACCGTCATCAGCCCCACCACCGACGCGACCTTGTAGCAGTAAACGTAGAGTTCGTCGAAGGTCTCGAAGGTCTGGAAATCGATGTCCATCGCCACGCCGTCGATCAGGTCGAGCGGCAGTTCGATGGGAATCGCGTAGTGGCGCAGTGTGTCCTGCCACGCCATGAGAATCGGGTCGTTACTTGGCTTGCCGTCGTAGCAGGCGCGAAGGCGTGTTTTCCAGTCGGCAATCGAGTCGTTCAGCTCCTCGCGCGTGAGCTGGCCGTTGCTCAGCTTGTCTTCGGCCAGATCGACCAGATCATCCACCGTGCGCAACAGGGCGTACATGGCGAAGATCGGATTCTGCTGGCGCTTGGGCAGGAACTTGGTGGCGAGGTAAAAGGTCTTGGCGTGGTGCTTGGCGATCTGGCGGCAGTAGTCGTAGGCGTTCGTGAGCGACAGTGGTCGGCCTGCGTCGTGAAGTACTGTCTGTCCGTTGTAGCTGTAGTTCATGAAACTTTCACTGCTGTTTTTGCCTGTCCGGATGCCGCAGTTCGCCTGCCGGGCATCAATGTCGACGCACCTTTTCCGGGATGTTTTTGTGTGCCGGAAAGGCGAAAAAATGTAACTTTCTGTGGCCGGATTACGTTGTCATAACGTGACGGAAAAATAACCCAAAGGCTTTAATATAGCAAGAGCGCACGAGGCGTCCGTCATCGCATGGTGCGAGCCTTAGCAGCGTGAATTACCTGTGAGACCATCCATTTGATACCCATTCCATCCGCTGAACCGAGGGAACGTGCCGTGCTTGTCGGCATCACCTCGTCACCTGACATTCCCAGACACCTTGTCGAGGAGTACCTCGACGAGCTGGCTTTTCTTGCTGACACGGCGGGAGCCGACGTCGTTACCTCGATCATCCAGGAAAAGAAACAGCCCGATCCGGCCACCTGCATTGGCAGCGGCAAGGTCGAAGACCTCGCGGGTCTTGTCGAGGCGGACTCGATCGACATCGTTATTTTCGACGACGACCTCACGCCGGTGCAGGTTCGCAACCTCGAACGCATCCTCAAGTGCAAGGTGATCGACCGCACCGGCCTCATCCTGCAAATCTTCGCTATTCGCGCCAAGTCCGCGCAGGCCCGCACGCAGGTCGAACTCGCGCAGCTGGAATACCTGCTTCCGCGTCTTTCCGGCGCGTGGACGCACCTGTCGAAGCAGAAGGGCGGCATCGGCACCAAAGGCCCCGGCGAAACGCAGATCGAGACCGACCGGCGACTTGTGCGCAACCGCATCGCCTCGCTCAAGAAAAAGCTCCGCGCCGTCTCGCTCCAGCACGAAACCCAGACCCGTGGCCGGGCGACCGTGCCGCGCGTGGCGCTGGTGGGCTACACCAACGCGGGCAAATCGACGCTGATGAATGCCCTCTGCCCCGAAGCGGACGCCTACGCCGAGAACCGGCTGTTCGCGACGCTCGACACCAAAACCCGGCGACTCGAACTCCGGATCAACAAGCTCGTGCTGCTCTCCGACACGGTCGGCTTCATCCGCAAGCTGCCGCATACGCTGGTCGAGAGTTTCAAATCTACGCTTGACGAGGTGTTGCAGGCCGACTTCCTCCTGCATGTCATCGATGTAAGTCATCCCGCCTTCGAGGAGCACATGCAGGTGGTGCGCGAAACGCTCAAGGAGATTGGCGTGAAGCACGACCACATCATCGAGGTGTTCAACAAGATCGACGCGCTCGACGACCCGGCGATCCTGACCGGCCTGCGCCAGAAGTATCCCGACGCGGTCTTCATCTCCGCCGCACGCGGCCTGAACCTCTCCGTGCTGAAGGAGAGCATCGCCAACCACGTCGCCCGCGACTACAAGACGCGCAAGGTGCGCACGCACGTTTCGAACTACAAGCTGATCGGCTACCTCTACGACCACACCGAGGTGATCGACAAAAAGCACATCGATGAGGATGTGCTCCTCACCATCCGCGTGCACCGCAACAACCTCAAGCAGATCGACGCCATGCTCAAGGCGTCGGCATCGAAAAACCATGCCGCTGCAAATCTTTAACACCACGAAACGCACGATCGGCGAAGCCCGACTCGCCGAAGCCATCCGTCTGGTGATCGGCGAGGAGGGCGGCGCGGTCGGCTCCATCGAAGCGATCTACTGCGGCAACAAGATGATCCGCCGCATCAACCGCGACTTCCTCGGCCACGACTACGTCACCGACACCATCACCTTCGGCTACAGCGAAGGCGGGGAGGTCGAAGGCGAATTCTACATCTCCCTCGACGTCATCGAATCCAACGCCCGCCGCTTCGGCGTGAGCTTCGACGACGAATTGTTGCGCGTCACCATCCACTCCGCCCTGCACCTCATGGGCTACGACGATGAAACTCCGAAGTTGCGCGCCGCGATGAGCCGCCGGGAAGACTATTATCTGGGGCGAATTCGCGTAGCATCGAATAAATTGTAGGGGCAACCCTTGCGGTTGCCCTGTAATGCCGACAAGGTTTCGCACTCGCCCAAAGAATGGGCAACCGCAAGGGTTGCCCCTACATCTAATCATTGACGGTAATCCGTTCATCCAAATCCAGATCGAAATCGTTTTCGAATGTCGTCGTTTTAATCCTTTCATTCCTGTCATCCGATTTTGCGGTCAGGTAGCTCGCCACGCCACATGATCTTTGCATCAGGGATCGGATTTTTTTACTAAATTATCCCCATCAAAATCCCTGCATCGTAGTTCCCTGTGCCGTTTGGCTTTCTGTTGACGGCAGTGCATGGGACCTTTGCAAACGATCAACCACCACCACCATGAATCTCGTTATCAACGACAAGCCGGTCCAGTCGTCCGTCGGCCAGACGATCGGCAAGGCCGCCCGGCTTGGCCACAGCCACGTTGGCTACGTTTGCGGAGGCCGCGGTCTCTGCCAGGCCTGCTACATCACCGTTCAGGAGGGGGCTGACTGCCTCGCTCCGCTCACTGACGTCGAGAAGGCGTTCCTTTCTCCGCGCCAGATCGCCGCAGGAGGCCGCATGGCCTGCCAGGCAACCATCGCCAAAGAGGGCGATGTGAAGGTGCTCTCGCGCCCCGAAGAGGTGCGCCGTATGGTGCTCGGCAATCCCTTCCAGCTTATCGGTTACGCCGCCGATATGGGCAAGGATACCGCGCAGCAGATTGTGCCGGGCATCCAGAACCTCATCGGCCGCATCCAGCGCGGCGAGATGGGCAGCAAGGAGGCTCTCGGCGACCTCATCGAGTCCGTTCAGGGCGCTGCCGGGCTGATTGTCGAAACCGTTCAGGAGTTTCCACAGTCGCTTGTGTTTCCTTTCAAGGATCAGATTATGGGCGTGATCGGCAAACTTCCGCTGCCGCAGATCCAGCTCCCGCAGCTTCCAGCGATTTCATTGCCGCAGCTCCCATTCTCGCTGCCGCAGTTGCCCTTCCCGCTGCCGTTCCTGCCTCAGCAGACGCAGTCTTCTGCTGCGCTCGAAAAGGTGACGATCACCGTGCAGCCTCCTGCCAAACCGTAAGTTCTTCTTTTTTGAACAGATAGTTCCGGTTTGTCCGCATTCCCCCGGTTCACTGGCCGGGGGAATTTTTTTTGAGACCCTCCGTTCGCGCGGCACAGAATCCGGCTGAACAGTGATCGACCGCTCTGCGCATCAGTCACCAGCTCCTGTCATCCGCGTATCGTCTTCAAACACGCCCGTCATGTTTTCATTGCATTTTTTCTGACAAACTGTTTGCTTGTTTTGTTTTATTAAATTATAATTTGTCTAAATAAAAATAAACTTCAGGCAGGATAATTCATGAATGGCCGGAAATCAGACATAGAGCCTCATATCCTCAGAGAGATTATGAGCTGCATTGCCGACATAGCGTATGGGGAGGTGGTGGTCACCATTCACGATACCCGGGTCGTTCAGGTCGAGAAACGTGAGAAGCGGCGGTTTGATGTCGCGGCTGGCGGAAAAAACGCCTTGCGCGGAAGCCTGGATCGTGATCCGGCTTCACACAGGTAAGCGCAAGCGAAGGGTGTAGTTATTGCTGTTTTAAATATTTAAAAATAAACAAGATAAGATGGGTTTTGCATTTCGGTGCCTGCCGGGAAAAAGGGAAACTGGCTTACTCGCGCTTCTGCTTTCCGCCGGAGCGCCTCTTCATGCCGAAGAGGCTGGTTCTTTCACGCTGGATGAAACGGTTGTGACGGCAACCCTCAGCGAAACGGAGATTGGAAAGGTCCCGGCGGCAGTCGAGGTGATCAGTTCGCAGGAGATCGCCGAGATGGGCGCCGAAACCCTGCATCAGATTCTTGCCGAGGCGCAGAGCGTTGCGCTGGAACCGACCAGCGGGCGCCAGAGCACCGTGCGGCTGAGAGGGCTTAGCGGCTCGGTGCTGGTGCTGCTCGATGGCGTACGGCTGCCGTCAGGCTTTCAGGACAAGGTCGATCTCGTCGAGATTCCCGCGGGCATCGTCGAGCGTATCGAGATCGTCCGCGGGCCGGGTTCGGCGCTCTACGGGAGCGATGCTATTGGCGGCGTCATCAATGTCATAACGAAAAAGCCTTCGGGGAAACCGGCGGCGTGGTTCGGCTCACGATACGGCCAGAGCCGTCATGGCCAGGCTGAAGAGACGGTGTTCGATGCTGGAGCCAGTGGCACGACCGGCTCGCTCGGCTATGTCGTCGCGGGTTCGTTTTCCGACAAGGGGCGCTTCGATTTCGATGCTTCGGACATGCAGACCGATGGCGACGACATGCGGGTGGCGTCGGGAGCGACGAGCCTTCTCTGGCAGGCAGGCGAGCGGACGACCGTCGGTTTTGGCGCGATCTACGCGGAGGTCGAGCGCGAAGGGCTTCGAGCGAAGAACAAAAGGGAGAATGACTGGAACAACGCTTCCGACAGGTTTGCCAGCAACGTCGAGCTGCGGCATGAATTTTCCGGTGACTCCTCTCTGCTCTTCCGGCTTTCCCGTTCGGAGTATGACTGGGGGCTGGAGCTGACGCCGAAGGGTGTCTCGGTTGGGGAGCGGCATGACGTCAGGCAGGTCTCGACGCAGTACGACGGGCGCTGGCGCGTCGGCTTTGCGGGTAATCACGTCGTGACCACCGGCGTTGAGTATCGTACCGAGGACCGGACTGATGATGCCGTCGAGAGCGATGTCCAGAATTTCGCCGTGTTCGTTCAGGACGAAATTTTGGTCACCGGAAAGCTTCAGGCGATTGTCGGCCTGCGTTACGACGACCACTCCGGTTTCGGTTCGGTCTTGAGTCCGCGAATCAACCTTGCCTGGCGGCTGAGCGAGCGCTTGCGCCTGCGGGCTGCTTATGGCGAAGGGTTCCGCGCGCCGACGGCGTTTGAGCTGTACTCCGGTTCACCCTACACCATCAACAGGGTGCTGTTGCCGAATCCGGAGCTCGATCCGCAAACATCGAAGAGCTGGGAACTTGGCGCCGATTATGCCATCGGAGGTTTTTCGCTGGGGCTGACGGCCTTCAGGAATGACGTCCGGGATATGATTGCCGAGGTTTTTACCGGTACTTACGAGGGCGTGAAGCCCAGAATACCGGTCAACAGGATGGAGAATATTTCGGACGCCATGACGCAGGGGATAGAGCTTGGCGCTGCTTGGAAGCTCGGCGGGGGATTCGATCTCTCCGACGAGTTCACGCTGCTCGACAGCGAGGACAAGGGGAGTGGAGAGGAGCTGCTTCATGTGCCGGATATCTCCAACGTGCTGCAACTCGCCTGGCGCGGCAAGGAGGCGGGCATGACCGCAAAGCTCCGGCTGGTTACGACCGGCACCCACGCGATTGGCGGTGGCCTCAAGACAGCGGGGTACTCGATGGTCAATCTGTACGCGTCGAAAATGCTGACTTCCGGAGTGAAGCTTTATGGTGGAGTGGACAATCTGTTCGACAAAACGGTGGAAGGCGCGTATGGCAATGTTTACGGGCCGGGTCGTTCCGGAACCCTGTATTACAGCGGTATCGGAGTTGCGCTCTGAAAAACGGCATGGAGGCAAAATGAAGCGGCAAACAGTTTTTCTCGTGGTGGTTCTTCTGTTCTTTTCTATCCCGGTGGTCGCTCCGTTCGGCGTAGCCCGAGGTGGTTCCCCCCAGGGCGCGCCGGGCGGAGCGGGGATAGATGGCGAGGCGGTTTACAAAAGCCATTGTATGGTCTGTCACTCGCTTGCTCTGCCGCCGAAAGCCGCGCCGCCGGTCAGGGGGCTGGCAAAGCACTATCGTGAGGCATTTGCGAGCAGGGAAGCGGGCGTGGCCCACATGAAAGCGTTCATGAAAAAGCCCGATGCCTCGAAAGCGATCTGCCACAAGGAGGCGATCGGGAGATTCGGCCTGATGCCGGCGATGACTCTTCCGGATGATGAATTGCACGCCGTCGCGGCATGGGTGTGGGATCAGTATGACCCCCGAATGAAGCCCGGCGACCATCGGCACTGACCGGAATTGGCCGATGCGGTGAAGCGCTTTATTCTGGCGGCATTGGCGAAATGTCGGGTTCTGCAGGCGATCCCGGCGGCCCGGGTTTCGTGCCGCACTGTTTTCTTGCCTGTCATGCGCTACTGTACGAACAGGGTGTCATCAACCAAATGTATCGAGGCTGGCGACCGGATCACCGGAGCATGGTTTCAGGGAGTTTATACCAGCTATGTCCAGCATACGAATCATCCGCAAGCGAACCTGCCGGGCGCTCATGGCGCTTGCCGTGGCCGGGGTTGCCTGCGAAGCGCAGGCTGAAACAACAGGCACGGCCGTGCTCGACAAGATCGTTGTCGGTGCAACCAAAACGCCTCACACGCTCGGTGACGTGCCGGTCGATGCGGCGGTTATCACCCGCGAAGAGCTGCTGAAGCGGAATGTGCAGACCGCACAGCAGGCGCTCGAACAGACGACCGGGCTGTATATCGGCAAAAATTCCGGCGGGTGGGGCAGCAAGGGAACGGTGGGCGTTTATGGCCTCGGCGCGAAATACAGTCTCGTGCTGGTCGATGGGCAGCGGCTGTTGGGGGGCCATCAGAACGCCATCGATCTGGAGCAGATTTCCATCGAGATGATCGAGCGGATCGAAATTCTCAAAGGGCCATCCTCGGCGCTTTATGGAAGCGATGCAGTCGGCGGCGTCGTGAACATCATCACCCGCAAAGGGGCCGGCAAGCCCGAGTTTTCCGGATCGCTGGCGATGGGGTCGCGCGGAACCGCGGTCGGCTCGATCTCCGGCGGAGCGGGCAGCGAAAAGCTGAAAACCCGCCTCAACTACACGTATCGCGAGTCCGACGGCGTCAACGAACATCTTGACAGCTATGACGAGCATATCCTGCAAGGCACGGTTTCGCTGAAGCTTTCCGGCAAGACGGACGTAGAGTTCAAGCCGTACTATTCGTTTCAGGACATGCCGGATCAGCAGACCACGCAGGAGCGCTACGGTCTGAACCAGATGCTGAACTGGCAACCGGACGACCGTTCCGCCTTCAAGCTTCGCGGCTCGTTTTTCGGCTTCAGGTACAAGACTCCCTCGGATGACACGGTGCTCGAAAATTACGAAGCCGAACTTCTTTATTCGCGACAACTTTTCGACTACCAACTCCTGACCGCCGGCTACCAGTACTGGAACGAACGGCGGGATTACCTTCCTTTCGCCGGTCGGAACAGCACCATAGACCAGACGCAGAACAGCGTCTTCGTGCAGGACGAAATCGATCTTTCGCCCGTCACGCTGGTGCTTGGCGCACGCCTTGATTCGCATGAACGGTGGGGAGAGGAGTTCAATCCGAAAGCAAGCATGATGTATCGGGCCACCGATGCGCTCAAGTTCCGCGCCTCTGTTGGCCAAGCCTTCAAGGCGCCATCGTTGCTGAGCCTTTACGACGAGTGGATGATGGGTTCGATCACGGTGCATCCGAATCCCGACCTGAAGCCGGAAAAATCGGTCGGCTACCAGGCTGGCCTCGAATACGCCTTCAGCCGCGACATCGTCACGAAAGCGACCTGGTTCAGGAACGATCTCGACGATATGATCAAAAGCACGGTATCGAGGCGTGGCGGCTCGATGCACATGGATTACGAAAATATCAACGAAGCGATGACACAAGGCGTGGAACTGAATCTCGATGCGCGCTTCAGCACAGCCGTTTCCGCGAAGCTCGGCTATACCTGGCTCGATACCGAAGACAAGAACAGCGGCAAGAAGCTGACCTACAGCCCGTCAGGCAAGTTCTTTTCCGCTCTCGATTACACGATTGCGCCCGCCGGCCTGACGCTTGGCTTCGAGGCCGCCTACACCGGCGAGCGCTATGCCGATGCGGCCAACACGCAAAAACTTGGCGGCTTCTGGGTCTGCAATGCGTCGCTGACGAAACGGTTCTCTTCGCAGGTCGAGCTGTTTGCCCGTGTCGATAACCTGTTCGGGGAAAAGAACATCACCGATGAATACGACCTCGATGGAGCAGAGTTTCTCGCGGGGATGAGGGTGAAGCTCTGACAGGCGCTTCACCTCTTGTTCCCGTTGCCCTGACGTAAGGTGGTGCGTCAGGGCTTTTTCTTCCGAATGCAGGGTAGCTGGGCCATTCGGGAAGATCTTTTTTTGCCTGCTTCTTTTTTATAAAAAATCTGAATAACGATCATGAAAAACATTGGAATTTTCTGGGGATCTGAAACCGGCAATACCCGGGCTGCCGCCGAAATGATTGGTCAGTCGCTTGGTGTGCCGTCGAGTAACATCCGGAATATCGCTTCCGCCACCCTCGATGATCTGGCGGCTTTCGACGTGCTGATTATCGGCACCTCAACCTGGGGCGCGGGTGAGCTTCAGGGCGACTGGGACTCGTTTTTCCCGAAACTCAACGGGGCGGACTTCAGCGGTAAAAGCGTTGCCTTTTTCGGGTTGGGAGACCAGGTCATCTATGCCGACTACTTCCAGGATGCCATGGGCATTCTTTATGACGAGTTTGCGGCGCGAGGAGCGGCGGTCGTGGGCGCATGGCCTGACGAGGGCTACGAATACACGTATTCAAGAGCCGTTCGTGATGGCGTTTTTGTTGGATTGGCCCTGGATGCCGACAATCAGGATGATCTTACGGCTTCCCGAATCTCCACATGGGTCGCGCAGCTCCAGGGGGCATTTTAAAACCATTTCATACAACTCTTTTCATCTTTTATTTTGCTCTTATTTAAAAATAGTCTAAATTAAGATGTGTGAATGACTTCTTTGTTTTGGTGTTTTCGTTGATGATGTGGGAAAAGCCCTCGACATTTCTCTTTTGTGTCGGGGGCTTTTTTTTATTTGTGCCCTTGTTCTTTCCGGATGCCCTCGGCAATGGTTTTCGTGGTGCTGACGATCCATGCATCGAGATCGGGATCGGGCAGGATCGCGTCGGGCCGGTAGCGAACGCGCCTGCCGTTTTCCGCCACTGAGGCGACGCCCTGGCCGATGATGTCGATCTGGAAGCGCTCGCTGAAGGAGACCAGCAGAGGAATGACGATGGCGCGATCATGCTGTTTCAGAATCCTCCCGACTGCCGCCGAAGTGCTGTCGGGGCTGTAGTGGGCGACGTGGCCGCACCAGGCGGTCGTAAAGCCTGCGAAACCGCCTTCCTTGCACGCCTGCCTGCCTGTTTTTTCAAACGTTCGTTCCCACGCTTCACGGAACGGTTCAGAACCGTAACCGACAAGCACGAGTCCCTCCCGTGACGGATCATCCGACATCGTTCCGGCTCTTCTTGCCACGTTTTTTGCAAGCAGTTCCGAAAAATCGAGTGGGCCCGACAGATGGGTGCGGGCCGAAGGAAGGTAACGCTCGATTCCTTCGAGGCGCATCTGTTCGAGGGTGGCCGGATTCTCCTTTTTGCCGATGATGGTCGGAATGTCGTCGAACACATGCGCTCCGGTCGAAAGGAAGAGCGGGATGACGATGATGTCCGAATAGCCGTTGCTGTCGAGCGCTTTGAGCGCCGTGGAAATCGATGGCTCGGTGTGCTCCATGAAGGCGGTCGAAAGCGTGTCGATGCCGTCGATGGCGCGGATTCGGGGCGCGACGCGCCGTTCGAGTTCGAGCAGGTTTTGCTTCCATCCGGATGAGCGTGAACCGTGATTGACGAGCAGCACGGCGATTTTCTGCCTGTTCG
Source organism: Chlorobiaceae bacterium (assembly GCA_016931495.1). GTDB lineage: Bacteria > Bacteroidota > Chlorobiia > Chlorobiales > Chlorobiaceae > Chlorobaculum. The sequence goes on from JAFGER010000020.1 coordinate 16,014, forward strand.
CGGGCGAATCGCCGGATGGCTCGTTTCGCGGTTCGCTCTCGGCGCAGGCCGTGAGGGCGAGGAGCAGGAGCGAAAGAAGGTATCGCACCGGATGGGCGGGGAGGCGCATTGGCGTGGGTGGTTGTATGCCGGCGGGCTGGCGCCGGCATGATGGAGTCGGGAAACGGATTGTTGCGGATTGTTTCAGAGCTGCTGCATCACCAGGGCGACGAGCGGCGGCAGCGCGCCGGCGGCGATCAGCCATTTGCCCCGGCCCGGCAGGCCGTTGCGCCCGCGAAGCATGAACATGCCGGTCACGGTGATGACGATCAGCATGAAGGCGAAAAGGTCGGAGGCCCATTTCCACCACTCCACGCTGTTGCGGTGTAGTACGTTGACCTGGTAAAAGAGCGGGCGTCTCGATACCTGCTCGTAGGTTCCCTTGCCGCTGCCGAGATCGACGAGCATGGTCGCGTTTTTATAATAGATTTTGACCTGCCGCTCTGAGGGAAAGTCGTAAAGTCGGAACGACGGCTCTCCGGCCAGAGCGCTGAAACGCCCGATGCTGCTCGCGGTTATCTCGTCTTTCGCGTAACCGCGATCGAGGCTGATCTCTTTTTTGGTGATGACGAAATCCGGGTTCCACTCATCGACATGGTTGAGCGCGATGCCGGAGAGGCTGTAGGCGATGATAAGCGCGGCAAAGAAGTAGCCGAGGTCGCGGTGCAGGATGTTGTTGATTTTCCTTGCGTTATCGAACGGTTTCATGGCGCGGGCGATTATGGTCTGGTTTTGGCGTTGAGGGTTTCGATCTCCGTTTTCACGGCCTTGACAATCCACTCTTCGATGGCCGGATCCGGCAGCAGGGAGTCGGGCTTGTAGCTGACGCGCTCTTTTCCGCCGTCAGCCTTTTCGATGCCGCCGCCGATGATGCGCACCTGGAAGTTCTCGTCGAAGGCTACCAGCACCGGAAGCACGAGCGCCCGCTTCTTGTGTTTCAGGATTCTGTTGACCGCCGTGGTGGTCGAGTCCGGGCGGTAGCGGACGATGTGGCCGCACCAGCCGTGCGTCAGGGCGTCGATGCCGGTTTCCTGCCGCACGGCTTGTCCGACTTTGACGAAGAGCTCGTTCCACTCTTTTTCGTACTCCTCGTCGCCGTAGCCGATCAGCACGATTCCCTCGTCGGCGGGATGTTTCGACAGCGCCCTTGCCCGGCGGACGACGTTCTGCCGCAAAGCGTCGCCGAAGTCGAGCAGCGGCGTCATGCGGATGGCCGCTTGCGGCTTGTATCGCTCGATCTTTTCGAGCTTCAGGGTCTCCATCGAGCGCGGATCCTCTTTCTGGCCCATGATGGTGGGCAGGTCGTCGAAGGAGTGCGGGCTGACGGTCAGAAAGAGCGGCACGACGACGACGTCGGTGAAGCCTTCGCGGTCGAACTCCTTCAGGCGCGTGGCGATGGAGGGTTCGGCGTACTCCATGAAGGCGGTTCTGACTGCGGTGACGCTGCCGCTCGTGAGTATTTCAGGGGCGACCCGCTTTTCGAGGTCGAACAGGGCGTTGCGCCAGCTTTCAGATGGCGAGCCGTGGCTGACCAGCAGCACGGCGGTTTTTCGCGGGCCGCGCGGGCCGGTCGCCGTTGCCGGTTCCTGCTTGGTGGAGCAACCGGCGAGAGCGGTGAAAAGCATCATGACGAGAAGCAGCAGCCGGGCGGTTGCCGGTTTGCGGCCCGTGAAGTGGAGCGTACGCTGTTGTTTGGGCATCGGTGTTTTCGGATGGTTGAATGGATTGATTTGATACGATTCTGATTTTGGATGCGCTCACGTGTCGCCGCTCCCGGTCAGATCAGCCTGAAGAGCAGCGGTATATCGATACTTATTCTGCCAAGTCCGTAACCGGTTGGCGGCGGGAACGGCGCGGCTTTCCGGACGGCGGCGAGCGCAGCTTTATCGAGCGTGGCGAAGCCCGATGACTTGACGAGGCTTGTCGAGACGACGGCCCCATCGGCTCCGATGACGACGTTCACGGTTACCGTGCCCTCCTGCTGGAGGTTGCGGGCGAACGGCGGATAGTGTTTTTTCGCCTCGATCCGGCTTCGGACGATCGACAAATAGTTGCCGGACTGGGGAGCAGGAGCTGCCTGCGGCGTACCGGCGGAGGCGCTTTCCGCCGCAGGCAGCTCCTGCCGGATGCATGAAGGAGGGGCATCCTGTGAGGTCGTTGTCACGGTTGCCGGAACCGGTTTCATGGCGCGCTCTTTTCTTGCGGGGCTTGCGGGGCGCGGTTCCGGCTTCGGCTTCGCGGTTTGCGCCGGATTTTCCGGAGCGGCGACAGCCGATGTCAGCGTAAGGTTGATGCTGGCGGTGGCGGGCGTTGTTTCCGCGCGGGTCATGAACACGAACGGAGTCAGTGCCGCCAGGTGCAAGAGAATCGAGGCGCCGAACACGCTTTGCCGGATGCGCCGGGTCGTCATTGCGGTGAGCGCTTGTCGGTTACGACGGAGATGCCGGTCGCGCCCGCCTGCTTTGCCTTGTCCATCACCTCGACAACCCGTCCGAAATCAACCGATTTGTCCGACAGCAGATGCACCGTCTTGTCGGCCCTGCCTTCGAGCAGCGATGCGATTTCCGGCTTGAATCGCTGGCTGGAAACCGGCTGGCTGTTCAGATAGAGCTGGTTGTTGCCGTCGATGCCGATGGTGATCTCCGGCTCTTCGCTCACCACGGCCGAGGCGGATTCCGGCAGCCTGACCGGCAGCACGGGCTTGGCGTAGATCGAGGTGAGCAGAAAAAAGATCAGCAACTGGAACACGATATCGATCATCGGAGTGAGATCGATATGGCGCTTTTCCGGGAGGTTTTCACCGAAATCGATCATCGCCCGCCTCCAAGGTGCTTGACGGCCTCCGTGCCGTAGTGTTTCATCTGCCACGCGAACGACTGTACCCGGTGTTCGAGGAAGTGGTGCGCCACCATTGCCGGAATGGCGATGGTCATTCCGGCGACCGTCGTGATCAGCGCCTCCCAGATGCCTCCGGCGAGCATCGACGGATCGATGCCGCCGGTCGAAGAGGAGATTTCCCGGAACGCATCGACCAGGCCGAGCACCGTGCCGAGCAGGCCGAGCAGCGGGGCGATCCTGCCAACCAGCTCGATGACGTGCAGGTTCTGGTTGAGCCGTTTGAGTTCGGAAGCCCCCCTGAGCGAGATGACCTCTTCGAGCTGCTCTTTCGGTGCGCCTGCATGGCGAAGTCCCGCTTCGAGAATGGCGGCGACGGGGCCGGGCGTCGCGGCGGCGAGTTCGAGGGCGCGTCCGGTTTCACCTTTTTCGAGCAGATCGTGGATGGTTATGGCATTACCGGGCCGCCGTCCCGCAAGGAAAAAGAAGATGGTTCGTTCAAGCGCGAAGGCAAAGGCGATGATGGATGAGAACAGCAGCGGGTACATGAGGGGCCCGCCTTTCACGAAAAGCTCCGTCATGGCAGTCGGTTGTATTGTAACAGTTTACGTTAACCAGAGCGTGCGTGCGGCGTTGCAGCTCAGGCACGGGTCTAATTTACATTTAAATTTATTTAAACAAAATTAAAATAAGGAGCTCATCCGGAATCCTTTCCGGCCAGATTCACAGGCGGCTGGCCCGCATTGCCGGTTAAGCCCTTCAATGCGTTCAATGCGTTATATTGCATCCGGCTTCAGGATGTTTTCGCTCATCCGTCACCGGAAGGGCAAGGGGTCGGTCACTGACCGGGAGCATCCCGCTATGCTGTGGTTCTGAACTGTTTTCGTGGATCAATCTTTTCTTTGCCGATGAATCTGAGTCAACGTTGCGGGCTGGTGATGCAGTCCGATATTCGCGCCATGTCGATCGAGTGCGCCCGGATGGGCGGCATCAATCTGTCGCAGGGGATTTGCGATACGCCGGTGCCGCCGGTGGTGCTGCAGGGGGCCGCCGACGCAGTGATGCAGGGCGCGAACATTTATACGCACCACGCGGGCATCCGGGAGCTGCGCGAGGCGATTGCCGGCAAGCAGCGGCGCTTCACCGGCGTGGCGTTCGACGCCGAGCGCGAAATCGTCGTCTCCGCCGGCGCGACCGGCGCGATGTACTGCGCGTTTCAGGCGCTGCTCGACCGGGGTGACGAGGTGATCGTGTTCGAGCCGTTCTATGGCTACCACGTCTCGACGCTCCGGGCGGTCGAGGCAGTGCCGGTCTTCGTGCCGCTCGATCCGGCCACCGGCTGGTCGTTCCGCATCGAAGCGCTCGAAGCGGCGGTGACGCCGAAAACGAAAGCGCTGCTCATCAACACACCCGCCAATCCCTCCGGCAAGGTTTTTTCGCGAGACGAGCTGGCGCTTCTGGCGGAGTTCGCCATCCGCCACGACCTCTTCGTTTTCACCGACGAGATGTACGAGCACTTCGTCTTCGACGGCCTTTCGCATGTCTCGATGGCTTCGCTGCCCGGCATGAGGGAGCGCACGATCACCATCTCCGGCCTCTCGAAGACCTTCAGCGTCACCGGCTGGCGCATCGGCTATGCCCTGTGCGACGAGCGCTGGGCGGCCTCCATCGGTTACTTCAACGATCTTTTCTACGTCTGCGCGGCCTCGCCGCTCCAGGCGGGCGTCACGGCGGGGCTTCGCTCGCTCGGCGACGACTACTATCGCGGCCTGTCAGCGGAGTACCAAGCCAAGCGCGACCGCTTCTGCACCGCGCTGAAGCAGGCCGGGCTTGAGCCGCACGTGCCCGAGGGCGCGTATTACGTTCTCGCTAGAACCGACGCGCTGCCTGGATCGACGGCGCGTGAAAAGGCGATGCACATCCTTCGCGAAACCGGCGTCGCCTCGGTGCCCGGCTCGGCATTCTACCACGATGGCGGCGGCGACAATCTCGTCCGCTTCTGTTTCGCCAAGGAGGATCATGTGCTCGAAGCGGCGTGCGAGCGGTTGCAGAAACTCCGTCGGCGCTGAAATTTTTTCATGCTCCTGAAACATCTCTTTGACGGCGCTTGTTGTAAAAGCAAGGTGCAGCGCGTGATTTTGTCTGATGCGCGCCTCACCTTTCGAGCCAAGCAACTACCAGGAACACGGAGGCAGATCATGGAAATTGAACAAAACGTAACGGTGCAGTGCCCCTATTGCGGACAGAGTTTCGAGGTGCTGGTCGATTGCTCCATCGAGCATCAGGAGTATATCGAGGATTGCGAGGTGTGCTGCCGTCCGGTGAGCCTTGTCATCGATGTTGACGATGATGGTACGGTGACGGTTCAAACCAGGGGCGAGGATGTCTGAAAAGAACGCAGGGCACCATCCGGAACAGGATGCGCAGCGCCTCCGGCGTGAGCTTGAAGCGGCGCGAAGCGAGATCGAGGCGCTCCGGGCAGAACTTGCCGGCCAGCAACGTTTGACGGCCACGCTGCTCGACGCATCCACCGACTTTTTCGCCCTCAAGGACCGCGACCTTGTGTATCACCGCGTCAACCCGGCGTTCTGCCGTTTTCTCGGCAGGAGCGAGGAGGACGTCATCGGCAAGCGCGACGAGGAGCTGTTTCCGCCGGAAGATGCGGCGCTGCACGTCGAGGGGGATGCCGCAATCCTCAGAACCGGCAAACCACTTTCCGGAGACTGGCGTATCATTGGCCCGGAGGGTACGGTATGGTTCCGGGTGAAGAAAACGCCGCTGTTCGATGCCGCCGGACAGGTCAGCGGCATTTTGTGCATGGCCAGGAATATAAGCCGCAGGAAAAGGGCGGAGATCGAGTTCGGGCGGCTTTTCAACCTTATGCCGGATATGGTGTGCATCGCCACTTCCAGCGGCTATTTCACCAAAGTCAACCAGGCATGGCAGCAAAACCTCGGTTATTCCGAGCACGAGCTGCTCTCCCGGTCATTCCTCGACCTGATCCATCCGGATGATCTGGAATCGACCCGGGCAGAAATCGGAAAAGTGCTTGCAGGGCAAGGCACGCTCAGTTTCGTCAACCGGTACCGCGCCAAAGACGGCTCGTATCACTGGTTTGAATGGAACAGCATTTCGCTCGAAGATGGGGTGATTTATGCGGTCGTGAGGGACATTACCGAACGCATCGGCCTGGAGATGCAGACCCGTCGCTGGGCCGACGCTTTCAGGCTCTGCGCTCACGGCATTGCCATAGGCGACGCGCGCACCAACCGGGTGCTTGCCTGCAACGAGGCTTTCGCGCGTTTGTGCGGCCGACCGGTCAGCGAGATCGAGGGCATCCCGATTCTGAGCCTGTATCTGCCGGAAGAACATGAAACGTTGAAGAGAAATATCGCCACCGTTGACCGTTGCGGTTTTGTCAGGTATCATGCCAGAATGCAACGCCCCGATGGCAGCAGTTTTCCTGTTCAGGTCGATGTTGTCAGCGTCCGGAATGACGATGGACAGCTCAGCTACCGGGTTGCGACCATGCAGGATATTACCGAGAGGGTCGAATCGCAAAGAGCTTTGCGGGAGAGCGAGGAGCGGTTCCGGTCAGTGGTCGAGTCCGCTCCGGATGCCATCTTCATCCAGACGGGTGGTTTCTTTGCTTACCTGAATCACTCCGCAATCTCCCTTTTCGGAGCATCGGAGGCGACGGAGATTCTTGGACGGCGGGTTGTCGATCTGATTCATCCCGATTACCGGGAGCAGGTTGCTGAAAGAATCCGCCAGCTCAATGAGCAACAGCAGGCCGTGCCGATGCTCGAAGAGCGGATTCTCCGCATGGACGGAACCGAGGTCTATGTGGAGGCCTCCGCCGTACCGTTCGTCTCTGGCGGTCAGCATGGCGCGCTGGTCTTTCTTCGCAACATCGATCGTCGGAAAAAGGCAGAGCAGGAGAGAGCCGAACTCGAACAGCAGCTTTTGCAGTCCCAGAAGATCGAATCGATCGGCCGCCTTGCCGGCGGCATCTCCCATGACCTGAACAATCTCCTGACGCCGATTCTCGGCTATTCCGAAATGCTCCTGAAGCGTTTTCAAGAGCCCGACAAAAACCGCCAGCAAATCGAGGTCATCCACCAGGCCTCCATCAAGGCCCGCGATCTTGTGCGCCAGCTTCTGGCTTTCAGCAGCCGTCAGTCGCTCGAATTCAGAAACATCGACCTGAACCGGGTGATCCGGGATTTCGAGCAGCTTCTGCGGCGAACGATCAGGGCTGACATTGATATCCGTTACCATCTGCAGGAGGGAAGCCTTTCCATGTGCGCCGATTCCAGCCAGCTCGAACAGATCATCATGAACCTTGCGGTGAATGCCGAAAACGCCATGCCGTCGGGGGGAGAGCTGATTATGGAGACCTCGACGATGGTCATCAAAAAGGGGCAGGAGAAATATTTTGAAGGTCTGCCTGCCGGCTCCTACGCTCTCCTGACCGTGCGTGACAACGGGGAGGGGATGGACCGGCAGACCTTGTTGCATATTTTTGAACCCTTTTTTACCACCAGGCCGAAGGGCAAAGGCACTGGGCTGGGGCTCTCCACCGTCTATGGCATCGTTCGTCAGCATGGCGGCATCATCCAGGCTGGCAGTGAGCCGGGCGCGGGCAGCTGTTTCAGAATCACGCTGCCCATTCGGGATTGCGAGCTTCAGGTGCAGGATTTCCCGGAAGCGTCACTTTGTGAAGCGGGAGACGGTGCGAAGGTGCTGGTGGTCGAGGATGACGAGATGGTGCGGAAGTTTGTCGTCCAGGCGCTCGGCGAAGCCGGGTTTGCCATTCGGGACGCCGATGGGGGCGAGGAGGCGCTGAGGCTGATCGAAAAGGAGGGGTTTATTCCGGAACTGCTGCTCACCGATCTGGTGATGCGCGGCATGAACGGGCGGGTTCTGTATGAAAAGGTTCGCGAGCTTGTTCCTTCGATCAGGGTGATCTACATGTCGGGGTATGCGAGGAATATCATTTCAAGCCACGGCGTGCTGAACGAAGGGTTGACATTTCTGCAGAAACCGTTCGCCGTGCCGGTGCTGCTGGAAAAGGTGCGGGAGGTGCTCCGTAACGGAAGCCCGCAGAACGGCGGGGAGGAAAGAAAAAAGCTGAAACCGAAGCTGTAAGCCGAATTCTGTGAATCACCATCAGGTGGTGAAGCTGCAGCCATTTATCTGGTGCGGCCTACCCGAAAGCTGCGCTCAAAGCGTTGCTCTGAGCGGTTGGGCGGGCAACCCTTCTCTCCTTTCGGAAAAAGCTTCCTTATTCGGCCTTGCTTCGGGGAGGTTTTCATAGCGTAGGGCATTGCTGCCGTACCTGGTGGTCTCTTACACCCCCTTTTCACCCTTACTCCGGCCGGAGCCGGGGCGGTTCGCTTTCTGTTGCACTCTCTGTGACAGACGGCTTGCGCCGCTGCCCCCGGCCTTGAACCAGGTTCTCGACCGGCACCCTGCCCTGTGAAGTTCGGACTTTCCTCTGCATGGGGTGAGCCATACAGCGACTGCACGCTTGCGGTTTCAGCAATGAAGATGAACAGAAAACCCCTGTACAGGGGTTCATAAAAAAAAGAACAGCCGAACAGAGTCATTCCGTTCGGCTGCTTCCGGAAAAAGATCAGTTGCCAGCTTCGTTGGCTGCCTCTTCGAACAAACGCTCGTGAACCACGATGCGGCCGCACGATTCGCAGACGTAGAATCCGCCCTGCACGATCAGGGTGTGACGGTTGGTCGGAACCCTGGTGTTGCAGCCCGAGCAGGCTTGCCGGTCGAGCTTCACCACGGCGTTCTGCATCGAACCGCTTCTGAGGTGGTCGTACTTGTCGAGCAGGCGCTTTGCTTCCTTGGTCACGACGGCTCTCTGCTCATCAAGTTTCTTTTTGAGCTGGGCGACCTCTTCGGCCGTTTCGATCACGATGCTCTCAAGCTCCTCTTTCTTGAGCTTTACCTGTTCGCTCAGATCTTCCATCTGCTGTTGGAGCACATCGTCGGGCATCATCTCTTCGGAAATCTCGTCGTACCGGTTTTCGGCGATCAGTTCACGGCCCTTTTTCTGCAGCTCCTGCGCGTGATGCTCGGCGTGGGCAATGTCCTGAAGCTGTATTTCGGCCTGCGCAATCTCTTTTTCTTCGTATTCGATCTGCTTTGAGAGGGCGTCGTACTCCTTGTTGTTGCGTGCCAGCGTCTGTTTTTCCTTGAACGATCTGATTTTTTCCTTGCAGTCTTCAATAATGCCGTTCAGCCGCGTCCGCAGTTGCCGGTGATTCTCGGCGATCTTCTTGCGCGCCTCGATCTGGCGAACCGTGAACGCCAAATCCTCTTCGAGCGCAGAAATCTCCTCCGGCAAGCCTTTCTGCAGGCTCATGATCTCCTCGATCTGATTGTCGATGTGCTGAAGGCGAACGATGAGATTGATTTTTGTATGATCCACTACTGCACCGGTTTAGATTGTAAAAAAAGGAAAAAAAAAGCACCTCCATCGAAGGTGCTTACCCCAGTATTTAAAACTATTTATCCGTAACAGACGTCGTCGTGTTGCTTGTAACTTCGATCCTCTTGCACATTGAGCTTCTGCAGATAGTTGGTGCCCGAAAGGAGATTCGAACTCCTACACCTCTCGGCGCTCGCCCCTGAAACGAGTGCGTCTACCAGTTCCGCCATTCGGGCATTGCAAATGGTCAAAAAGACTTACTTGGGAAGATAAGTTCTTTTTGACGATTATGCTAATTACTTTATCTCTTTATGCTCGGTATGCCTTTTGAGATTGGGGTTGTACTTCTTGAGAATGAGGCGCTCGGTGGTATTCTTCTTGTTCTTGGTCGTGGTGTACCTCGAAACCGGCTTACCTTCCTTTTTTGCCTCGGTGCACTCAAGCGTGATGATGATCCTGTTCTCTTTACCTTTTGCCATCAGTAGCGTCGATCAGATTATTATTTAATGAGCAACGAATATACAGCACGAGGTCTGATTATGCAAGTCCAGCTGTTTTTTTGTTTCAGGAAAGAAGAAAGGCTATTATGTTTGGCAATTCACCACTTAATCACAAATCAACGCGAATCGTGCTCGACAGTCACTTTTTTTCTTACATCGACGGAACCCTCGCCTGTGAATCCCTCAAACTTGACAAGCTGGCCGACCAGTACGGCACACCGCTCTTCGTGACCAGCCGCCAGAGCCTGGTCAGCCAGTACCGGGAGTTCGAGGCGGCGTTCGCTTCGTTGCCGCATTTCACCTGCTACTCGGTCAAGGCCAACTTCAGCCTGGCCGTGATACGTGCGCTTGCCGCCGAAGGTTGCGGCTGCGACGTCAATTCCGGCGGTGAACTCTACCGCGCCCTCAAGGCTGGCGTGCCCGCCGGAAAGATCATTATGGCCGGTGTCGGTAAAACCGAGTCTGAAATTGAATATGGCCTGAACTCCGGCGTGATGATGATCAAGGCCGAGTCGATCTCCGAGCTCCATGCGATCAACCGCGTTGCCCAGCGACTCGGTAAAGTGGCGCAGGTCGGCGTCCGGATCAACCCCAACGTCACCGCCGAAACCCATCCCTACATCACCACCGGCGACAGCAAGGAGAAGTTCGGTATCGACGAAGACGGACTCGCCGAGGTTTTCGAGTTGTTCAAAACGCTGCCGAACCTCGAACTGCACGGCCTCGACATGCACATCGGCTCGCAGATTTTCGATCCGGAGTACTACGTCGCCGCCACGCAGAAGCTGCTTGACGTGCTCGAATCGGCGCGGCATCTCGGCTTCGACATCAAATGGCTCGATTTAGGCGGCGGCTTCCCGGTGACCTACGATCCGCAGAAGCCCGCCACGCCGATCACGAAGTTTGCCGAAAAGCTCGTTCCGATGCTCGAAGACAAAGGCGTGACGGTCATTTTCGAACCGGGCCGATTCATCGCGGCTAACGCCTCGGTGCTGGTGACCAGAATTCTGTACCGGAAGCGCAACCACATCGGCAAGGAGTTTTTCATCATTGATGCGGGTATGACCGAGCTGATCCGACCGGCGCTCTACCAGTCGCACCACGAAGTGCTCTCGGTCAAACAGCATGACAAGAGCATCGTCGCCGACGTGGTTGGCCCGGTCTGCGAATCGAGCGACTTCTTCGCCCGCCACCGCGCCATCGACGACGCCCCCGAAGGTGAACTGCTCGCCGTGCTCTCCGCCGGAGCCTACGGCTCGGTGATGGGCACCAACTACAACGGCCGCCTCCGCCCCGCCGAGGTGATGGTTGATGGCAGCGAAGTCACCCTGACGCGCCGCCGCGAAACCTACGAGCAGCTCGTGCAGAACGAGCTGTAAAAGCGAGGGAATTAAAGTGGACTATGTGGACGCTGTGGACAAAGTGGACGGGGCGTATTGTCGTCCACTTTGTCCACCCAGTCCACAAAAGCGTGCTGCCATGCGCACTGTTGCTACAATCTGCCTGCTTTTCGCGCTCATGCTGTCAAGCAGCTTACTGCTTGCCCGAACCGATTCCAAACCATCGACACGCGCCCTGGCCGATACGGTCGGGTTCGCGCATCGGGCCTGGCAGATGGATTCGGTCATGGCGCGAATCAGCTCGCTCAATCGCGACGACCTGGCCCGAACGGAGCAGCCTGCCGGAACGGCGTGGCGGGCGGCGATTTGCCCGCACGACGATTATACCTACGCAGGCTGGCTTTATCCGGCGGTTCTGCGGAATATCAAGGCAAAAACGGTCGTCATCTTCGGCGTCTCCCACAAAGCATGGCGACACAAGCTCGAAAACCGGCTGGTGTTCGACAGCTTCAGCGCATGGCGCGGCCCGTACGGAAAGGTCACGGTGTCGCCGTTGCGGGATGAACTCATCAACCGCCTGCCCACCGGCATGGTCATCGTGCACGATCAGATGCAGAGCGAGGAATATTCCGTCGAAGCGTTGATTCCGTTTTTGCAATACCAGAACCGTGATGTTGAAATTATCAGCATTCTGGTGCCCTCCATGGATTTTGAAAGGATGCAAACCATCAGCCGGCACCTGGCCAAGGCTCTGTTCGCCGTGATGAACCAGAAGAATTTGCGCTGGGGAGAGGATGTTGCCATTCTGATTTCGTCCGACGCCGTGCATTACGGCGATGAGGAGTGGGGTGGATACAACTTCGCTTATTACGGAACCGGCGCACAAGCCAATGAACTGGCCGAAGCGCACGACCGGGAAATTATCAGCACCTGCTTCGAGTCGAAATTGACCGAAAAGAAAGTTGCCAGATTTTATGCCTACACGACAAACGATGATAATTTCAAGGAATACCGGTGGAGCTGGTGTGGTAACTATGCGATATCAGTTGGCCTGTTGACGGCGCTCGATTTTCAGAAACTCGAAAAAAGCGCTCCGTTAACGGGAGTCCCGATTGCCTATGCTACGAGCATTACACAGCCGCATTTGAAAGTCGATGATTTGGGAATGGGCGAGACGGCTATTGCTACGCCGCGGCATTGGGTTGGTTATCCGGCGGTTGGGTTTAGGTGATTTATTTTTTTTTATGATTTAACTTCAAAAGTGATTCTTGTTAGGTTTTTACTCTTGACTTGATATGTTTATTTTTGAAATCAGAAAAAAATATTTGAAATGAATAATAAAGGCGTTTTTAGTGCTGACGAATTATGGATAGTTTCGCTTCAGTTAATATTATTATTGCTCGCATTATTATTGGCTGGTGATGCTGATAAGGCGAATCAATTTGACGTTTTGTGCTTTGTGGGGATTATGATGAGTCTGTTCTCTTTGAATGGTCGGGACGCAAATACGGTCGGTAAGTTGTTGTTTGGAGTTGAATATGGCAGGTATATCGCGCCATATGCATTTTCTCTGGTTTTTGTGTTAATGATTTATTTTAACGCAAAGTATGTTGATTCTGTTGTTAAAAATGCTCGCGATGTAGATATGATATTAATAAGTGCGCTTTCTGCATTTGCAGCGTTGATTTCTGCTGGTAGTGCATACAGGACTTTTATGGACGCTCGATTTGATCAGCTATTAAGTCGTTTGAATGGAATCGCAGATATTATATCTGAACTTCAGAATAAGTGTTATTTGTTGACGAATAAGATATTTTTTGAGTACAAAAATGCTTCAGAATCTCGTTGTGACAGCACTCCGGATATCTTGAAAAACACAAAAATACAAGAGGCTAAATATGGCGAATATGAAAAAAGTTGGGAAAAAATAAATGAATATAGGAGGGAGTTGGATAGTCTATCAAAAAGCTTGTTTAGTGATATTTGTTTCGATGAATTAGGTGAGATGTTATTGAAGGTAAAAAAAATCAAGTCTGACGTTGATCAGATTTATAATCATTATCTCAATGAGTTATTGCAAAAGAAAGGCGACTCTTGAGTGGGATCGATGGCGTTAATTTCGATTGAAAAGTTTTATGATCTTCATTCGAAACTTGTTCGTTCAATCCTGATAGTTGTCAGGATTGAATCGCACGTAGTAAACGAGTTATTAACCCCACAAGAAAAATTCATCTTACCCCCGCTTCAGATTCTGGAAAATCTTCAACGTGGCTTCAGAGAGGTTGAGGGTGTAGAAGTGGATGCCTTTGACTTTGTTGTCCAGCAGCTCCTGCACCTGGCTGGTGGCCCATTCGATGCCGATTTCGGCGACCTCCTTGTCATCCGTTGCTTCCAGCACCTTGCGGAGCAGCTTCGACGGGATTCTTGAACCGAGGGCGAGTTCGCCCATGCGGATCATGCCTTTCTTCGTCATGATCGGCATGATGCCGGGGATGATCGGTACGGTGATGCCTGCCAGCTCGCAGCGTTCGACGTAGTCGAAGTAGTCGCGGTTGTCGAAGAAGAGCTGCGTGACGATGTAGTCGGCTCCGGCGTCAACCTTCTCCTTCAGGAATTCCAGCTCCTTCATGCGGTTCGGTGTCTCCGGGTGGCCTTCGGGGAAGCCTGCCACGCCGATGCCCATTTCGGGGAAGTTCGCCTTGATGAAGCGCACCAGGTCGATGGCGTGCGGAAAATCCCTGATCGCCTCTTCGAGCGTTGGCACGTCGGCGGGTTTGTCGCCCCGGAGCGCCAGCACGTTGGTGATGCCGTGCTCGCGGTAGAGTTGCAGGACGCTTTCGATCTCGCTCTTCTCCGCGCCGATGCAGGTGAGGTGCGAAACGACCGTCAGGCCGGTCTCCTGCTGGATGCGCGTGACCAGGTTGTGCGTGCGCTCGCGCGTGGAGCCGCCCGCGCCGTAGGTGACGCTCACGTATGACGGGTCGAGAGGGGAGAGGTTCGAGATGGTTTCAAAGAGCTTGTCCCAGTCTTCCTGCTTTTTCGGAGGAAAAAATTCCAGGCTGAAGACCGGCCCGGTTCTGGCGTCGAGAATCTCTTTGACAAGCATCCGGATAAGATTTTTTGCTGGTTAACGGGAAATGTCCTGAATATAGTAAATTGTTCTGTTGCTCGACGCCTGAAATAACCGCCATAACCCCTAGTATGAAGCGGTATTTCCTTCCTGCTCATCCAGCGTTGCGTCTGCTTGCCTGTGCTGTCGTCGGCATCGGGTCGGCTTTCGCCTTGCCGGTTTCTCCCTTCGCCTGGCTTGCCGTGGCGCTCTTTTTCTGCCTCTTGACGGCCATTCCGCTGCTTGCCAATCGCACGCGGCTTCCGGCGGGCAACGTGTCGGCGTTGTCGGCGCTTGGCTATCACCTTGCGGTGTTCGCCGCGTTTGCGTTTCACGCCTCGGCGGCGTACCGTTTCGCGCCGTCGCCCTCCGTTCTCTCGTGGGTCGGGCGGGAGGTGATTCTTTCCGGCGTTGTGGATGAGCGCCCCGTCGAAGTCGATGGCAGGGCGCGGCTGCTGTTGAGGGCAAGCGAAGTGTTCGAGGAGGGGCGGCGGACGGCGGTCGATGAGGCGGTGAAGGTTGTCGTCCGGATGCCCCGTGACGGGCGGCTCGGAATCCGGGAGGGCGAGTTCGTCAGCGTCAAGGGGGCGCTCGGGCTGATTGCGCCCGCCTCCAACCGTGACGAGTTCGACGGGCGCTGGCACTACCGGCTGAAGGGCGTGCATTGCCAGCTTTTCTGCGCCGGGCCGTGGATGGTGCGACAGGGGCCGGAGCAATCGGGCTTCTCGCCGGTCCGGACGGTGATTAGCCCCTTGCGCGGTTACCTCACGTCAGCCATCGACGAGCACTTGCCCGATGGGGCGGAGCGGGGCTTCATCAAGGGGATGATGCTCGGCGAGCGGGAGTTTGTGCCGGAAGCGCTGTATGATGCGTTCCGGCTTACCGGTACCGCGCATGTGCTGGCCGTGTCGGGGCTGCATGTGGCGCTCCTGGCCTATGCGCTCAATCTTGTTCTTCAGCGCCTGCGGGTAACTCCGGCGGGGCGCTGGCTGTCGCTTGTCATTGTTGTGTCGGTCATTGGCCTGTACAGCTTCGTGACGGGCAACGCGCCTTCGGCCCGGCGGGCGGCGATCATGGCCTCGGTCATCATCGCCGGGAGTACGATCGGGCGGAAAAACTATGCGTTGAATTCTCTGGCCGTGGCCGATCTCGTGATTCTGGTTTTCGATCCTCTCGATCTGCTCAATCCCGGATTCCTGATGACCAATGGCGCGGTTGCGGGCATTCTTGCGGTTTATCCGTGGCTTTCCGGGGCTGTGCGCGACGGGACGGGGCTGCTGCGGCGTCTTGCGCGCTGGCTGTGGAGCGCCTTCAGCGTGAGCCTGGCAGCCATGATTGGCGTCAGCCCGGTGATCGCGTGGTATTTCGGCACCTACGCACCGTCGGGCATTCTGGCCAATGTGCCGGTGGTTTTCTTTTCAAGCCTGGCCATGTACGCCTCGTTTCCGATGATTCTGTCGCACGGGTTTGCAGGTGGCGTGGCGGAGCTTTTCGGGCTGAGCTCGTGGCTGTTCGCCCGCGTCGCGCTCCGGTTCGTCGAGCTGTTCAGCCGCCTGCCCTATGCCAGCGTTGAGGTGCAGCCCGGCCTGTTCGGCGTGGCGGTGTTTTACCTGACCTTCGCCTTCGCCTTTCCTGCGTTACTCTCAAAAGCGTGGGGACGGCTGGTCCTTTCCGTGCTGACCGGTTTGAATCTGCTGCTCTGGCACGAACTGATGCGTCCAGTGCCGGAGCCGCCGCGCATGGTGACGGTCAATTTCGGCAAGGATATTGCCGTTCTGCTTTTGTCGGGCAATGAAACCCTGCTGGTCGAAGATGGTCGGAAACCGTTGGATCGGGAGCGCATCCGCCGGCAGGCGGTGGCGTGGGGGCTTGCCGCGCCAACGGCTGTGGCGGGGGTGGTTTCGCCTGGTCACGATGAGCAGCTTCGGGCGGCAGGTGGCGGCTTTGTTACGGAATCCCGGCGGTTCGTCATCAGCCGCCCGGCTGACCGCGTGCTCAGGATCGACCGAAAGCCACGTCCGCTGCTGTTCGTTTCGGGGCTGAAGCGGCTTGAGCAGGCCGATGCGGGCGGGGCTGACGTGGTGCTCTGGCTCTATCGTTTCAGCGGAAAGGAGTGGCGCAGCCTCGATGCGTGGATCGCTTCGGCCCGTCCGCGCCGGATGCTGCTCGTGCCGGGGCCATCCATGCCGCACGTTCAGCGAGGCCTGCTCGACCGCTTCGCATCGGAGCGCCCGGCGGTCGAGGTGCGGTCGAGGAACCGGCAGGCGGCGTGGTACTGAGGAGAGCCGAAGCAGGGTGAAGCGCTGTTTTCACCGTTTCATCATGCGCTACCCGTTCCGGCTGCTGAACAAATCATTTCTGGTCAGCGTGTCGAGAATTCTGATCACGTCGGCGGACAGGCCGGGGGGATTGATGTTGCGCAGCACCGCGGCGAGCGTGGCGATTTTGCCCTCGATGGGCAGGAATTTGTTCACCACGACGATTCTGTTCTCCCGCACCCGGCACTCGCCGCCGACAAAGCTGCCCTTTTCGTACCGGATTTTGTGCCCGGCCGCGGAGATCGCCTCTTCGAGCAGTTCGAGCTGTTTCTGTTTTTTCATCCGTTGTTCCGGCTTCTCAGCGCATCGGCTGTTGCAGGAGGTACTTGAGCACCGGCGCCGCGTGCAGCGCCTGGATCATGCCGCCCTCGAAAATCAGGCTGCGGAGCTCTTCGAGCGGCACCTCGTGGACGGTGATCTCCTCGGTCGGGTCAAGCTGCTGGTTCGTGGCGAGCGTGACCCCATCAGCCAGGAAGGAGTAGGAGAGGTTGGTCTGGATGGCCGGGTTCGGGCTCAGCTCCATCAGCGGCGTCCAGACGCCTCCGCCGTAGCCGGTCTCTTCGAGCAGCTCGCGCCGGGCGGCTTCGAGCAGCGGTTCGCCGGGTTCGAGCACACCCGCCGGAAGCTCCCACGACACCGCGCCGAGGCCGTGGCGGTACTGGCGGATGAGCACCGCCTTGCGCTCCGTGGTGATGGCCAGCACGTTGACCCACGGCGGAAATTCCTGAACGTAGTAGTCCTCGATGGTTCTGCCGTTGGAGAGCCTTACCCTGTCCTGCCGTATGGTCAGCCACGGGCGGCGGTGCAGGTAGCGTGACTCAAGGGTTTCCCACGGCCGGGGATCGTTGGGGAGCCGCGGGTTCATCCGCGCATCCTCGGATCGAGCGCGTCGCGGATGCCGTCGCCGATCAGGTTGAAGCAGACCACGGTCGTCAGAATGGCCACGCCGGGAAAGGTTGAAATCCACCAGTGGTTGAGCAGGCTGTCGCGCCCTTCGTTGATGATGTTGCCCCAGCTTGGCGTTGGCGGCTGCACACCGAGGCCGAGGAAGGAGAGGCCGGCTTCGGTCAGAATGATGCTGCCGATGCGCAGCGTCGCGGCCACGATGACCGGCGTGAGCGTGTTGGGCATCACGTGGCGGAAGATGATGCGCGCGCTCGACAGGCCGAGCGATTTGGCCGCCAGGATGAACTCCTGCTCCTTGAGCGAGAGCACCTGCCCGCGCACGATTCGCGCTACGCCCATCCATCCGGTGAACGAGAGCGTGATGACGATCAGGTAGATCGAATTGCCGAAGGTGGCGATGATAATCAGAATGAGGAACAGCGCCGGAAAGGCGATGAGCACATCGACGATGCGCATCAGAATGCTGTCGGTCAACCCGCCGAAATAGCCCGAGGAGATGCCGATGACCGTGCCGAGCGTGACCGAGATGAGCACCACGAGAAAGCCGATGGAGAGCGAGATTCGCGAGCCGTAGAGCACGCGGCTGAAGATGTCGCGCCCGTACTGGTCGGTGCCGAGCAGGAAGGTTCTGGTGACGATGTAGCCTGGCTTGCTGCCGCCGCCGTCGCGCACTGAACGAAGCTCGCCGAGCGGCATGCTCTTTTCCCGGACGCCCTGCCGGTAGAAAAGCCGGTCGCCTTCGACGCGGTAGCTGTCAACGAATTTCAGCCCGTAGTCACGATTTCTCGACCGGAGCTTCTGGCTGTCGGCAATCAGCGCGTTGCTCAGTTCGGAGACCGCGTCGTCACCCTTTCTCTGCGGGATGATGACGGTGCGATGCTTGTCGAGCACGAGCGCATCGATGCGGCTCAGCGGCGGGCGGTAGGCGGTCACCAGGAAATCCTGCTGATCGTAGGGGCTGAAGGGGGCAAGGAACGGAGCGAGGAAGGCCACCGAGTAGAGCAGGAAGATGACCACCGAGGCGACGACCGAAATAGTGTTCCGCTTGAAGGAGATCATGCCGAGCTGCCAGAGGCTCAGTTCACCCGATCCGGCGGCCTGCTCCCGTTCGAGGTGACGGCGGTACGAGCGCCACGAAAAGCGGATGAGCAGGACGGGCACGAGCAACAGGTAGAGCGCTGCGATCCAGAATTCGAGAATCTCCGGCGTGAAGATCTGCCGGAAGTTGACGGGGGAGAGCGCCATCAGCACGAGGCCGCTCACCATCGAGCGCAGGCTGATGACGAGCAGGTCGAACCGGAGCGCCATCAGTACGATGAAAGCGGCGAACGAAAGGAAGAAAAAGAGTCCCTGAGCGGTTCTGCCGGCTTTCAGCAGGCCAAGACCGGGCACGATGCGATACCAGACTGGTGGTCGTTGAGCAGACATCGGAAGTTGGGAATAAGGCTGAGTGGAGGCTCCGGTTTCTTTCGGGCACCTCTCAAAAAAACGATACTTGCCGTTCGATTGCAAACGGCAAGACGAAAAAAAAGCTGCCTTCCGGAGAAAGGCAGCTTGATGGGTGTCCTGCGACTGATCCGCTGGTGAATCAGGCCTCTGCGGCAGCCTCTTCGGCTGTGGCTCCGGCCTCTTTTCTCGCCGCGGCGATCGCCACCACGGAGGCGTCTGCGTCGCCGAGAATCTGGATGCCTGCCGGCGCGACGGCCTGAAGATCGCCGATATGCAGCGTCTGGCCCAGTTCGAGTGCGGAGACATCGACGGTGAAGTGTTCAGGCATGGCCTCCGGCTTGCCCTTCAGGGTCAGGGTGTGCTGGTTGATCTGGAGTTTGCCGCCGCCGATCTTCACACCGGGAGCCTCACCCTCGACATGCACCGGAACCTCCATCTCCACCACTTCGTCAGCCGAGAAGTGCTGGAAGTCGGCGTGGATGACGCGGTCGGTCACCGGGTCGAACTGCACATCCTTGATGAAGGAGCGCACGGAGTTGCCATCGGGGTACTGAAGGTCGATCAGGTGCGACTCGGAAGAGTGAACGAGCTTGTCGAGAGCGATTTCATCGACGCTGATCGCAACGGTCTCTTCTCCTTTATGATACACGACAGCCGGAACCAGGCCCTGCTTGCGCAGCTTTGCCGCTTGATTTTTCTTCACTTCGCGAAGGTTGACAGACAATGCTCTTGTTTCCATCTTCTTCCTCTATCTCCTTTAACTGTTAACGCTTATAAATTAATGATGATTGGTGATCTTGTGCGAGATGTTCTTGCTGTCGAACAGGTAGCTGACCGACTCGCCGTCATAGATTCTCTTGATGGCTTCGCCGAACAGGTTGCTGATGGTGACGATTTCCAGTTTCGGACAGTAGTCGTGCTCTGAAACCAGCGAATCGGTGACGATGACCTTTTCGAATACCGAGTTGTTGATGCGCTCGATGGCCGGGCCCGAGAGAATCGGGTGGGTGGCTGCGGCGTAAATTTTCAGGCCGCCGGCTTCCTGGATCGCCTTGGCGGCGTTGACGATGGTGCCAGCGGTGTCGATCATGTCATCGACGAGCAGCACGTTCTTGCCTTTCACGTCGCCGATGATATTCATCACCTCGGCCACGTTGGCTCTCGGACGGCGCTTGTCAACGATCACGAGCTCGGTACCGAGTTCCGAGGCGAACTTGCGGGCCAGCTTGACGCCGCCTACGTCGGGTGAAGCCACGACGAGGTTGTCGGCAATATCCATGTTCTTGACATGGTCGATCAGCACCACGCTCGAATAGAGGTGGTCGAAAGGAATGTCGAAAAAGCCCTGAATCTGTGGGGCGTGCAGGTCCATGGTGAGAATTCTGTCGGCTCCTGCCTGGGTGAGCAGGTTGGCTACGAGCTTGGCCGTGATGGCCACGCGAGGCTTGTCTTTCCTGTCCTGACGGGCATAACCGTAATAAGGCAGAACGGCGGTGATCCGGTGCGCGGAAGAGCGCTTGGCGGCGTCGATCATGATGAGCAGTTCCATCAGATTGTCCGCCGGTGGATTGGTGGACTGGATGATGAACATATCGGAACCCCTGATCGATTCGAAATAGTTGACCGAAATTTCGCCGTCAGAGAAGTTCTCCACTTTCGCGTCGCACAGCGGCATGCCGAGGTAGTCGGCGATTTTTTCTGCGAGTTCCGGATTGCTGCGTCCAGCGAAAATTTTAATTGGTGTTTCCATCGTTCACTGCTTTTTCTGATGAAACGAATTATATTACGCCTGCATCGTCGTTTATCGGGTACGGACACTCTCTGTCGCATCCGGTGCGATATAGGATGTTGAATATAGCAAAATGCATTGAATTACTAAGTAAATTTTCTGGCTTTCACCGGCCAGCCGACACATCATGAAGATTGCAGACATCAGGGCCTTTCTCGGGCGTTATTTCGCCTCCGTCGAGCTTTCCGGATCAGACCAGACCGAAATTTCCGGTCCGGCAAAGATCGAAGAGGCCGTTTCGGGCCAGGTCAGCTTCGTGGCCAACGAGAAGTACTACCGTCACATCACCGAGAGCGGGGCCTCGCTGCTGATCGTTCATCACAAGGCTCCGGTCGGTGATGCGCCAGCAGGGATGAGTTTCCTGAAGGTCGAAGATCCCTATACCGCGTTTGTGTTCATTCTCCAGCGCTTTGCCGGGGCAAGGCGGATTGCGGAACCCGGCGTGGCGGCTTCGGCATCGGTGGCCTCCTCGGCCCGTCTCGGCGACAACGTTTCGATTGGCCAGTATGCCGTCATCGGTGAGCGCTGCGTGATCGGCGACGGTACGGTGATCGGGCCCGGCACGGTGCTCATGGACGGCGTGACGGTTGGCTCTGGCTGCACGCTGTTTCCGCAGGTGACCATTTACGACGGTACGGTGATCGGCGAGAGGGTCACGATTCACAGCGGAACGGTGATCGGTGCTGACGGTTTCGGGTTTGCGCCGCAGAAGGACGGTTCCTATATCAAGATTCCGCAGATGGGTATCGTTCGGGTCGAAGACGATGTCGAGATCGGTGCGAACACCACCATCGATCGCGCCACGATGGGCGAGACGGTCATCGAAAAGGGGGTCAAGATTGACAACCTCGTGCAGATTGCGCACAATTGCCGGATCGGTGGTGATACCGTGATTGCTTCGCAGGCGGGAATTTCCGGCAGCGTGAAGATCGGTCGCAACTGCCTGATCGGCGGGCAGGCTGGCTTTGCCGGCCATCTTGAACTTGCCGACAGAATTTCGGTGGCGGCCAAAGCCGGGATTTCAAAATCGTTCTTGCAGTCCGGCCAGGCGATTCGCGGCGTGCCCGCCCAGCCCATGCGCGACCAGCTCCGCCAGGAGGCGCAGATCCGTTCGCTCGGGGAGATGAAGTCTAAAATCGAGGAACTTGAGCGGAAGCTGATGGCGTTGCAAAGCCAAATTGGCGGCTGAGTTCAGGTTGCAACGGGGTTTCTGCGGTTTGTTCCTGTTCAGTCAGAAGGCTGGCTGATTTTGAGCATTGCGGTAACTTTCTGCAAGAAAGGCTTGAGTTTTACCGGTTTCATGAGGCTTTCATTGATACCGCACTCCTGCGTTATTTTCATGGTCGAATTGTCAAGGTTTCCGCTCAGGCCGAGAATGGGAATATTGCGGAAATGGGAGTTCCCCGCCCTGATCTGTTTTGCTGTTTCAAAGCCGTCAAGAACCGGCATTCTCATATCCATAATCAGAAGGTCGCAGCGCTCTTTTTCCAGAATCTTGAGCGCTTCAAGTCCGTTGGATCCCTCCAGAATTCTGACACCGAGCTTGTTGAGCATCGATTTGATGACCTTGCGGTTGAAATCGAGGTCATCGACAACCAGCACGGTTTTGGTGTCAGAGGATTCCTTGCGGATTGAATGGTTTGTTATTATGGCAATCTTCAGGGTATTGAGCAAATCATGCAGGGCGAGCGGCATGAAGAGCACGTTGTTAGAAGTCTGGCTGTTGTGGCCGAGCATGCTCTGTGGTGAGTTCAGGCAGGTGACCGCAGGAACCGCAATGCCCATTGCTTTCAGCTTTTCGGCCATGTCAGGAGTGCCGGGGTTCGCCTGATCGCTATCCGCAAGAAACAGGTCATAGTTTTTTGCCAGGAGCTTCTCGAAAGCATCGTTTTCGTTACCGGCCTCATGCAGTTCGACTTTCAGTGGGGCCAGCATCATGCGCATTGTTGCCAGGCGATCCGGTTGGTTACAGGCAAGCAGTATCTTTTTGCCTGCAAAGAAAGGCGTGTATTCCGCGTAGAGGCTTGATTCGTAGTCCTGGATCACTTCAGGAGCGACAACCGGGAATTCGAGCGCGAATTCCGTGTATTTGCCTTTTTCGGATTTACAGGTAATGTCGCCGTTAAACGACTGCATCACACGCTTGCAAAAGGCAAGGCCAAGGCCGGTGCCGCCTTTTTTGCCAACGGTGAAGAAGGGCTCGAAAATTCTGGGCAGAATTTCCGGTGAAATTCCGGGGCCGTTATCCCTGACGAAAATCGTGTTGACGGTCTGGCCTTTTTTCAGGCTGATAACGATGCGTCCTTCCGGTACCGAATGGAGAAACTGAAGCGCGTTGACCAGAAGATTATAGAGCACCAGAATGTAGTTGTCTTCCTCGCCGAGAAAGATGAAATCCTCTTCCGGTTCAAAAACGATCATCATCTTTTCCGCTTCGGATGCATAGCCATACTCTTCCACCGCTTTTCTGGTGATGGTCGATGCGGAAATACAGGACAAGTTGTTTTGCGACAGATCGGTGTTTCTGAAATTTCCCAAAGTCATGGTAATGACATGAAGGCCGCGATTGACAGCCATTTGGGCATTTTTGATTCGTTTGTTTACGGTGGCAAAAAAGCTTTCTGGCAAAAGAGCCGAATCACTTTCAGACAGAGAGTGGTTGAACTGAATTTGAATTTCCTCAATATTGTGCTGGATTTGGGTGAGCGGATTGCGCATTTCATGGGCAATGCTTCCGGCAAGGGCTTCGAGGGCGCGGTATTTTTCTTCAGCTTTTTTCTGTTCAAGATCCTTGAGGCTTTTCCAGTTGCTGAAGCTGAAGATGTAGCCGGCGAAAAGAGAGAAGCCTACGACAATCGAATAGAGAGGGATATTGAAATCCGGATGAAGCTGAAAATCGGGGTAAAAGAGCACGGAGAAAAGGATTGCCGCAGCGATACCGACAAGAAAATCAAAAAGAAAGATCAGCCAGTTCGGTACGAACATCATCAGCGTAAAGATCATGAAAATTTCCCAGTAGAGCCAAAGCTCGTGAAAATTGTTCATGATCAGATTGACCGTGAAGATAAACGGGAGGACAAAAATCAGGAAAAAATGCCACAGGTAAGGGAAGTATGGGCGAAATGAATCGGGAAGCTTGTGCATGAACATCACGCTGATGCACATCAGTGTGGCAATCAGCCGAAGCCAGAAGTTTTCATAAGGCAGATGAAAGCCGTACTTGAAGACGAAATAGAAAAAAAAATGTGCAGAAGCTCCAAGGATGCCCGCTACCAGAGTATTGGAGCGGGAGACAAGAGTCCCTTCCCTGAAGTATTCCTTTATGTGGATCGGTTCCTTCAAGGTTGATCTCCGATTACGTTATCCACGCATTCACTGGCCGCCCTGAAACAGGCTTCAATTGAGGCTCCTCGCCGGTAATCGCCTGTCGCGGTCAAACCGGGAAGATGCTTGCTGATATGCTCGTCTATCGATTCAAGCAACAGATGATGCTTTGAGGCATAGGCGCACAAACCTTTTGAAAAGTATCGGTACACAAAAGCTTCTCTTGGGTTGTCTATAATATTAAAGTACGGAGCAGTTATTTTTTCCCCAAACCCGATCACCTTTTCAGGTGCTGAATTTTCTGAAATGTCTTTTCTGGCGGTCTTTCCGCTAAAGGTGTACCTGACAATGTCCAGATCGTTGAGGCCGTAGGCTCCGGCATTGCTCAAAGCGGTGTTTCGGTCAAAAATCATCGCTCTTCGTTCTTTTGGAAACACTTCGTTCCGGTACTTGACAATCGCTATTCCAACGGGGTAATAGCGTATCTTGCGAAGCAGTCTGGCAGCAACGGGCGTCTGTTCTTCGAGCAGCGAAGCAAGATTATGCGCGGGCAGGGCGGAGATGACCCTGTCATAACTGTTGGTTTCTGTCAAATCCTGATGGCGGTATTCCAGACGGATGGTGTTCTGATCTTTCCGGATTGCGGTAACCCGGTGCCCTTTCAGTACCCTGAGTTTCCCCGGCTCGGTGACGGAGCTGATAAAGGTATTGACCAGTTCATACATTCCCGTGATGAGCTGTTCATAACTGTCGACTGCGAGCGCGAGGTTTGAACCAAAATTTCCCGGGTAGCACTCTTCTGGTTCTGCTCCGTTCATGCGTATCGTTATCGGTCTGATAATATTGTTAACGCATGGTTTATTCAGATATTCCGCCAGGGTGACATGATCGAGACGTTCACTCAACTTGCTGAAATAATCACTGCACAGCACTCCCTGGGTACGGTCATCAAGAATTGCTTTGATGTGAGGATAGAGTTTGACTACTCCGGGAATTCCGCACAGTTTGATGAGCTTCAGGAGGTTATAGAACTTCGCTCCATCACGGTTGAGACTGACAATACGGCCATTGATCAGTTGTGATGTGTTAATTCCGAAATACTCGAAATCGGGATTTCCGCAGCTCTTGGCGAACTCGCGGAACCTTTTATACTGGCGGCCTATATTTTTACCTCCGAAATCAACCCACCGGTCCAGCATTTTCTCGCTGCCAGCCCTTCCGCCTAATTGTTCGTCAGATTCGAAAAGATCCACGCTGACGTTATGCCTTGTCAGGTAGAATGCGGATGCAATGCCCGATATGCCACCACCGATTACTGCGATACGCATTATTCAGATAACTCCTTTTCAAGAATACTGTTCACTTTTTCATCGAAGTTTCTTTGATTCCTCATCGAAATTTTGGCAAGCAGGGCTTCTTTCTTGCCGGAACTTTCGGCGTTCATGAAGGCATGGCCTTTCAGCTTGCTTTCGGTGCAAATGCGTCCCCATTGGATGAGTTGCACGAATACTTCAATCTTTTTGTCATCATCTGAAGGGTTTGCCGTAAAGCTGCTGTAAGCCCTCAATATTACAGGAGCGTCTCGCTCGACAAAATTATAAAAGCTCGTGTTGAAACTCAGGAGTGCGATTCTTCCGTCACAAGGCAAGCCCTGAAGATGCGCCATTGCTATGCCGGTTTGCCTCATGGCTTCAATGATGAGCATGCCCTGAACGTGATCGGATGGGTGGTCGAATACCAGTTCATCCGTATTGGAGTAAATGTTGAAATAGCGTAGCCAGCCCGTTGAAAATGGCTCTGAAATCAGGACATTCGTTTCATTTTCCTTGTGAACAAGTGATTTTTGAATCGGCGCAGGGGGCAGGTCATCCGGTTTTATGGCGATTGGGCTGTTGATCAGGTTTTTAAGGTCAAGAGGCAGCTTTTTCAATACTGCGGCAGCTGTATCGATATCCATCGGCGCTTCATCATCGATCCATGAAGATGCGGTGTCCATGAGCTGTTTATACAGTTCCGGATGAGCAAGCCGGTATTCGGGAGAGAGAACAGGAATGCATGCATCGCCGAGAAGCTGGAGGAAGCCGATTGCTTCTTCAATTGTCTCGGCTTTGACAAGCTGGTGCGTTTCATCAGGAACAACATGTGTATCATCTTCAAAGAACAATGCATAAGGCGTAATTCCGGGAATGATATCTGCGATAGTTGTATTTGCGTTTCCCGGTTGATGATTTGTGTTCTGTGTCATATAGAAGTGTTCTGAAAACGTAAACAATGTGAATTCAGTGTACTTGTATCGGCTGTTCAGTTTTACCGATAGAGGTAATTTTTATGGTGTGTTACGGTTTCGTTGCCGAAGTGGATAGGCGGTTTTTGGCAATGGGGAATGCTTGCCCTGCGGTATGGGCATTTCCCGGCACGTACGCAGGCATTTGTTTTGTACCTTCCCATTGCTCCACTGTCAATTATTCCGGTTGGTCATGATGCAAAAGTTCGTGAGTGACTTTTGGCAACCGTTTACTACCGAGAAAACCACACTCTTTTTTGTGGGCATTTGAAGTGATATATACACAATTTGATGGATATTCACCAAAGTTCGCTGTACTGATGTGGTTTGAATTTCAGATTTTACCCGTTTGGTAGGTGTTTTTGGGGAAAATGACGTAGTCTTTTGTCTGCTTTTGATGAGATGATGAGGTATAGTGCGAGCCTGAACGGTGAGCCCGACAAGCGGCTTCTTGGCGAGTTGACGGATTCTGGTGATCTCTTGAACTCTTTCGGTGCTGATTCCCGAAGCTTGCTTCATGAAAGATTCGGCAAAACGTGCTGGCTTTGTGGTATGCTGCGGGTTCGTTGATGGGCGCCTCTGTTGTGTCATGATTATCAGAAGAAAAACAAGAGGCGCCATCATGTCAGGAGAGATTTCGGGGTACCTGTGATGAGTGGTGGTGGAGAATCGGTCTTTCGTGATCCAGGTTGAGCCCGAAGCTGAAGCGGGAAGGAAAGGTCAGCAGCATCTGGTCCACTTCAAACTCGAACGCGTACAAGCCGCTCAAGACCCAGGCGCTTCCTCCAAGGAACTGCTTCTTCAGTGATTTTTCGTACAGCCGAACTTGCAGGTTTTCCCTTGTTGCAAGCTGTTCGAAATAGTTGCGTATGCCTTCGCTGGTGCTTACCGTGTGCGGCGAGAAGGTGGGAATGAGAATAGCGTTTTCGTGATAGAGTTGCTGGAGTTTGTCGATCTGTCCGCTACAGACTCCAGATATCCATTCTGAAAGCACATCTTCCGCGTTCTTGTACTGCATGGCTGAAGGGAGTGATGGTGAATGATGGTCTTTGCTCCGCATCCGTGCTGATGAAGAGCGGATCAACTTGGCAGGATTTCCGGCCTTGCCGTTACCGCCAGTTTTTCGGGACGGAAGTAACGGCAAGCAGAACATAAGCATTTTTTTGATTCCGGTAAATTCCCTGACCGGAAGCCGCCCGGCATCCGCCGTGGCTGCCGGTGATTGACGGGCTTCAGCACAAGCTCAGAGCCGGAGTTCGCCGGTTTCAGCCTGGCGTTTCAGTTCGTTGTTGGCATAGATCAGCACCTCCACGCGCCGGTTCAGGCGGCGTCCGGCCTCTGTTTCGTTGGTTGCTACCGGCCGGGTTTCGCCGTAGCCGATTGCCGTGAGGCGGCTTCCGGCAACACCGTAAGCGCGCAGCAGGGAAGAGACCGATTCGGCGCGGCGTTCCGAAAGAATCTGGTTGGTGGCTTCCGAACCGGTACTGTCGGTATGACCGGCAACAACCACATCGGTGTCGGGATAGCGGTTCAGGATGCTGGCAAGCTTTTCAATATTGTACTGGCTGTTGGCGTTGAGGGTGGACGAGTCGGTTGAAAAGAGCAGGCCAGTATCGAAAACCACTCTGATGCCTTCGCCGACACGTTCGACCTGTGCGTTGCCTACCTCCTGGCGGATATCCTCGGCCTGTTTGTCCATGTAGTCTCCGATGACGGCCCCTGCCGCTCCGCCGAGGGCTGCGCCGATCAGCGCGCCTTTGACCCAGCTACCACTTTCGCTTCCGATGATGCCGCCAATCACTCCACCTGCCGCCGCGCCGTATCCGGCACCACGTCCGGCCCGCGAAGATGATTCACATCCGGTGGTTACTACTGCTGTTGAAAGAAGCAGAAAAAGGGCCGTCGGCCTCGAAAATTTCTGAATGGTGTTCATCGTTATCAGGGTTTGAGGTTCAAGAGAAACATCTCGTGATCTTGAGATCGGAAGAGCCGTCCGTTGCCTCTGTCAATAAACGGTTGCGGCTATTTTTCCAAATTATAAAAAAATACCGTTATCTCCCGTATCGATCGTCACGGGAGTGCTCGGGTGAAGCCGGGAGAGGTTTAAAATTTTTTGTCCCGATGCAGGGTTGTCACTACCTGGATCGGTTCCTCTGGTGCAATGTTCCGGAATCTCCGGATGCCGGAGCTTTCCCGGCAAGGCACAGCGGAGCGTGGCATTGGTAACGGATTCAGGAATGTGAAACCATGTTGAGAACACGAGAAGAGTGGCGGCACACTGCCGAGTCGGTCTTGCCGCCGGAAGAGCGGTACTCCGAAAGAAATCGCATGATTACTGCACGATATGCGGGCTGGTATCTCGAAAATCCCGGAATACTCAAATGGGCCGGTATGGCCGCGTTCGCCTCGCGGCAGGTTGGACTGGCCATTCTTGCCGCCGAGCTGATGATGGCACCGGAGCGCGGCGATGCGGGCAATCCGTTGCTTGCGCTGCACCGTTTCGGCTCGGAGAGGCTCATGCTTGCCGATTTTGAAGAGATACGTCAAGGCAACAACAATATTTACCGTGACATCGCCTGGGCGCACGCCGCTTACGTCGGTGGCGGCATGGCCGAGCTTGAGGCCTGTGCTTCCGAACCGGAAGACAACCTCTTGGTCAAAGGGTTCGGCCTGATCGATCGGGCCCGCTCAATCTTGCGCCGGAATGCAAACGATCCGGAGGGCGAGCTGCTTGTCTGGGAGGGTAATGTTGCGCTGCTCCGTCACGAGCAGGTCGATGTGCTTCAGCCCGTGTTCGACAGGCTCAGCGCAGGCGGGCGCATTACGGCTTCATTCGGCAGCGAACTCGACTTTTCAGGTTCGCCGATTCCCGGTTCGCCGTACCGCGCCTCATTCGGCTCGTTCCACGGCTATCTGGAAACGCTTGCCGGAATGAAAAGCGTCGCCAATCCGCATGACCGGTGGCGCTGGGTCGAGCAGTGCGTGATTCCCTCATGGAAAGTTGCCGACCGGCAGATGCAGAGCGAGTGGTCAGGCAAACACGAACTCCGGAAGATGGCCGTTGCGCGGTAGTGAATAGCGTATCGTTTGTCTTGCCGCAAACGATGGGGAGCGCAATGCGCGGTTTCCGTTTACAGCTATTTTGCCGGAGAGCCGACTTCTCAGCGCGAGGCGCGCAGCGCCGAGACCGGGTCGAGCCGTGAGGCTTTCCAGGCGGGGAAGAGGCCGAACGAAACGCCGATGACCGAGCAGACCGTCAGCGATACGATGACCCAAAGCCACGGGAAGATAACCGGCAGGTTGAAGTTGATCGCCACCAGATTGCCCGCGCCCGCGCCCGCCGCAATACCGACCAGCCCGCCGCCGAGCGAGAGCAGCAGCGCTTCGAGCAGGAACTGCTGCAAAATCGAGCGGCGCGGCGCGCCAACCGACATGCGGATGCCGATCTCGCGCGTTCGCTCCGTGACGCTCACCAGCATGATGTTCATGATGCCCACCCCGGCGGTCAGAAGCGCCATGAAGCTGATGATGAACGCGCCGGTGCTGACGATGTTCTGGATGTCGCGGAACGACTCCACCAGCGACTCGTTGGTTCTGATTTCGAAGTCGTTCGCCGTTTTGACCGTCAGCCCGCGAGCCAGCCGCATTGCGCCGATGGCCCGGTCGATGGTTTGCTGGTAGGTTTTCTGCGAGGTCGCCTCCACCGTTATGGCGATGCTCGAAGCTTCGTTCACCTCTTCGAGATAGCGAGTGATGGGAATCAGCACGAAGTTGTCCTGGCTCTGGCCGAACGCCGGTCCTTTCGTGCTGAACACCCCCACGACGCGGCAAGCCTTTCCGTTGACCTTGATGAGCTTGCCGACCGGGTTCTGTCCCTCCCTGAAAAGGTATGCGGCCACATCGCTGCCGAGCACGATGTTGGCCGATGCGTACCGGATGTCGTTGCCGTTGAGATTGCGCCCCGCGACAAGGTCGAAACCGTTGGCCGCCGCAAAGTGCTCGTCTCCACCCGTCAGGGTGATGTCGGGATTGGAGACCTGTGTGGCGTACGAGGCCTGGACGCCCTGGGTCGAAATGACGAAGCCGATGTTCCGGGCGCTCTCGCCCATGTATTTCCGGAACCGCTGCGCCTCCTGCCAGGTGATGTCCTGCCGGTTGGCGTAAAGGTTCCGCCGGTGGCCGCCTCCAAAAACCGTGGCCGGGTATTTCTGGATCTGGAAGGTGTTCGCGCCGAGGCTCGACAGGCCGGTCGCAATCGAGCGGTCAACGGCGTCGAGCGCCGTCATCACCGCGATGATCGAAAAGACCCCCACGGCCACGCCGAGCGTGGTCAGCGCCGAACGCAGCTTGTTGACCGCCAGCGAGGTTGCGGCCTGTACGAGGATTTCCCGGATCGAGAGCATCATGGCTATTCGTATCTGAGTGAATCGGCCGGGTCGAGCTTCGAGGCAGTGATGGCCGGAGCCAGGCCCGAAATGATGCCGGTGGCCACCGAAATCACCAGGCTCGCCAGCACCAGCATCGGCGAAAAGCTGACGGGGAAGCTTGGCATCAGGTTCTGGATCAGCAGCGTGATCGACAGCGCGGTCACCAGGCCGATCAGGCCGCCGACCAGGCAGATCATCACCGACTCGATGAGGAACTGCAACAGAATCGTGCGGCGGCGCGCGCCGAGCGCCTTGCGCAGGCCGATCTCGCGGGTGCGCTCCTTGACGCTCACGAAGGTGATGTTCATGATGCCGATGGCCCCGACGAACAGCGACATGCCGGTGATGAAAATGCCCGCCGCGGCGATGCCGTTCTTGATCGGGTCAAGCTGGCTTTTGAAGGCCTGCTGTTCGTTGACGCCGAAGTCGTTTTCCCGCGCGGGCGGCAGGCGCCGGATACGCCGCATCAGGCCGGTCAGCTCGTCCTTGGCTTCGGAAATCCGCTGTTCATCCTTCACCTTTACCCTGATGGTTACCATCGGGGTTTTGCCGTAAACCTTCGTGAAGGAGCGGAGCGGCATGATGAGCTGGTTGTCGAAGCTGAACAGGCCGAGGAACTTGCCCTGCTTTTTGAACACGCCCGCAACGCGCACGTTGTGATTGCGCAGCCGGATCGACTTGCCGACGGCGCGTCCGTCCGGAAAGAGGCCTGTGGCGATATCGTCGCCAATCACGCAGACCAGGTCGCCGGCAGCCGACTCCTGCGCGGTGAAAAAGCGCCCGTCCGACAGGTCGCCCGATGCGGTGAGCGGGTAGTGCTCGTTGGTGCCGAGGGCGAAAATCTGAAGAATCTCGCGGTCGCGGTAGCGGGCCGACGCCTGGATGGTGGACATCTGCGGCACGGCGATCTCCAGCTCCGAATTCGGGTCGTCCGCGATGATGCGGTTGATTTCGTCGGCGTAGCGGGTCTCGATGTCCGGTCGGTTGCGGTAACGCCACCACGAGCCCATCGTGCTCCACGACCCTTTCTGCACATAGACCACGTCGTAGCCCAGCATGGCCAGGCTCCGGTCGAAACCGATGTCGATGCCGTTGATCGCCGTGCCCATCATGGTGATCGCCACGATGCCGATAATGACGCCGAGCGCCGTCAGAAACGAACGGATTTTGTTCGCCCTGATCTGATAGACGGCAATGTTCAGACTCTCGGCCGTCTCGTAGCGCAGCTGCCGGACGCGGTCGTTCATGGCGCGGAGTCGCTTTCTATTCTTCCGTCGCGCAGGCGGATGATGCGGCGGGTGAACTTGGCGATGTCCTCTTCGTGGGTGATGAGGATGATGGTGTTGCCCGCGTCGGAGAGCTTGCTGAAAATCTCCATGATGTCGTGGCTGGTGGCCGTGTCGAGGTTGCCGGTCGGTTCGTCGGCAAGGATGATCGATGGGTTGTTGACCAGCGCCCGCGCGATGGCCACGCGCTGCGTCTGCCCGCCCGACAGCTCGCCGGGCTTGTGGTCGATCCGGTCGCCGAGGCCGACCTGTTCGAGCGCCTGCCGCGCCCGCTCGCGGCGCTCTTCGGGCGGAACGCCGGCGTAGATGAGCGGCAGCTCCACGTTGCGCAGGCAGTCGAGCCGCGAGAGCAGATTGAAGGTCTGGAAGACGAAGCCGATTTCACGGTTGCGCACGCGGGCCAGCTCGTCGTCATCCATTTCGGCCACGTTCTGGCCGTTCAGCTCGTAGCGCCCAGAGGTGGGCGTGTCGAGGCAGCCGAGGATGTTCATCAAGGTCGATTTGCCGCTGCCGGACGGCCCCATGATGGCCGCGTAGTCGTTCCTGCGGAAGTCGAGGTTGATGCCGTCGAGCGCCTTCACGGTCTGGTCGCCCATCGTGTAGTGGCGGCAGAGGTCGCTGATACGGATGATGAACGGCTTTTCGTTCATGGCTTCTCCTGAAGCTTCACGCTGCTGCCGTCTTCAAGCTCCCGGCTGATGGCGCCATAACTGCCCGAAACCACCGTTTCGCCCTCCTTCAGGCCTTCGAGGATGATGATGTGGGTGTTGTCGGTCGTGCCGGTCTTGACTTTCCGGAACTTCACCCGCTTTCCTTCGACCACGAACACCCCTTCCGACTCCACGCTGTCGCGCCGCGTCTGGTTGAGCTGCACCACCTTGTCGTCCGGGCCGGGCGTTTCCGCCTTGGTCTGATGCCCGCCTGTTCCGGTCCGCATGGTGACGCTCTGGATCGGAACCACCAGCCCGTTCGGCACCCGTTCGGTTTCGATGTCCGCCGTGCCGCTCATGCCAGGCTTGAGCAGACGCTGGTGGTTGAGAATCCTGATCTTGACCTCGAAATTCGTCACCTCCTCCTGCGTGTTCGCCGCCTGCGTGGTGGCCGAGTTGGCGATTTCGCTCACCTTGCCCTCGAACTTCCGGTCGCCGAACGCATCGACCGTCACGGTGACCGGATTGCCGACGCGCACGTTGACGATGTCGTTCTCGTTCACCTCGACCTTGAGCATCATGTTGTCAAGATTGGCGATCTTGAGCACCTCGGTGCCGGGGAACTGGCCGGTGCCGACCACGCGCTCGCCGGACTTGCTGGTGAGCGAAATGATGGTGCCGTCGATGGGCGAGCGCACCACGGTTTTGGTGAGCCGCTCCTCGTTCTGGTCGAGCAGGCTCCGGTTCTGGTCGATGGCGTATCGCGCCGCTTCATAGCCCGCGCGGCTTGTTTCGGCGTTGGTTTTGGCCGATAGCCAGTCGGTCTGCGAGATGAGCTTGTCTTTGTAGAGAATGTCGGCCTTGCGGAAATCGTCCTCGGCCTTGAGCATTCGCGCCTTCGCCTCAAGGCTCTGCGCCCTCGACAGATTGAGCTGCGCGCGGCTCTGCTTGACCTGGTTGACGTAAATGTCCGGCTGGATGCGGAAGAGCAGGTCGCCCGTCCTGACCTCCTGGCCCTCGACGACGGGCAGCTCGATAATTTCGCCGGAAACGTCGGGCGACATGGCCACCTCAACCTCCGGCTCGATCTTGCCGGTTGCGGTCACCAGATGCACCACCTCCTTGCGGAACGCCTTTTCCACGGTGATTTCGACCGGTTTTTCCCTCGTGTTCAGCCAGAAGGCGAGGCCGCCTCCGGCAACGAGCAGCGTGACGGCGATGATAATGATGATCCGGAGCTTTCCGGGGCGTTTCTGTTTAGCCATAAATCGTTGTCTGTTCTATTCGATGGTTGCCGTACCGGCGGTGAAATCAAGCAGCGCTTTCTGCAGCGCGAGGTTGTAGAAGGCCTGCGTCACCGAGGAGCGGGCGTTGAAGAGCGTTGCCCTCGATGCGCTGAGTTCGACGAAGCCTGACGCGCCAAGCTCGTATTTGCGCAGAATGCCCGCGTAGGCCGATTCGGCGGCTTTCAGGCTTGTGCGTGTCGATTCGATCTGGTCGAACGCGGCCCGGTAATCTCCGGCGACCTGCTTGAGGTCGATCTGGATGTTCTCCTTCAAATCTTCGTAATCGAGCTGCTGGTTCATCCGGGCCACCTTGGCCGACTGGACGGCGTAGCGCGTCTGGAAGCCGTCGAAAATCGTCCACGAAAGGTTGAGCGATACGGCGTAATCGGTGCCATTTTCAAGCTGCCTGCTGACCGACGGATAGGGGTAGGCGTAGTTCACACCTTGCGAATTCATCTTGTAAGAGTCGATAGCGTCGGTGCTTACGGTAAAGGCGAGGTCGAGTTTCGGCAACCGTGCGCCAGCGGCGTTTTTCACATCCCAGCGGGCCGCATCGCTCTGGAGCGCCTGCGCTTCGAGATCGGCTCGCCGGACGAGCGCGGTGGCTTTCAGCGCCTCGATGTCGGTTTCCGGCGAAAGTCTGGCGATGGTTGCGGTATCGACCGGTTCAAGGGTGATTTCGGTCTCCGGATCGAGGCGCAGCCGCCGGAGCAGTTCGAGCTTGCTTCGGCGCAGCCGGGTTTCGGCGCGGATGACTGCGAGATTGCTGTTGCTCGCTTCTGCCTGCTGCTGGTACAGATCGGTGACCGATTTGAGGCCGATGCTGAACTGGCGGTCGGTCAGCGTCAGCAGGTCGTTCGACGACTTGCGGTTCTCGGTGGCGATGCCGAGCAGCTCCTGGTCGAGCAGCACCTGATAGTAGCTTTGCGTCACGTCGTACACGACAACCTCCTTCGCTCGCCGGAGGCTGAGTCCTGAAGCCTTTTTCCGGTCGAGCGCCGATTGCAGCGCCGCATAGTCGCTCAGACCGTTGAAAAGGTTGAGCGAGGTGGTCACGCTGAAATCGACCGTCGAGGTTTCGGTGCGGGTTTTAAAGAGTTCCGAAGGGCTTTCGCTGGAGGTTGCTGAGTAAGCGCGGTTCACCGAGACTGGAATCCAGGTGGCCGAGGAGGTCACTTTGGGCAGAAAACTGCCATAACTTCTCAGCAGATCCACACCGCTGATCTGGCGGGCGTTCTCGGCTTTTCTGATTGAGGAAGAGTTTTCAAGCGCAATCGAAATGCATTCGGAGAGCGAAAGGCTTTTCTGCGGCTGCCCGCTGGCGCGAGTGGCCGCAAAAGGCAGCAACAGAAAGATGAGAAGAGTGAGAACGCTTTTGTTAACCATCGCTGGCGAGCCGGTTTAGCCTTGCTTTGTCAAGTTGACGTTGCTGAAATTTCGTTACGAATATACGCAACGAACCGGCAATGCTGATAGTTCACCGCGCCGGAGAAGCACAGAATCCGCCGATATGAGGATTTTGAACTTGCGGCTGATCGATTTCTTTTCCTTTGAATCGGAATCGAACCTGCGCGTTGACCGATGACTCTGTTGGGGCGCACTGGGTTTCATGTCTTCAGCGGTACAGGGCAATCCGACTTCTGGAGGCGCTCCTGCAAGATCCATCGTGCTTTTTCAGCCTCTTCCGTTATTACTCCGGTGATTGAAATTCTCAAATAATTGACCCGGACTTCAGTCTGTGGTTTATGGATAACACAAAATAAATCAGGGCTTTAGCACAATTTCTTTTTCCTGTGACTTTTGTGAGTTATGGCCGCCGGATTCATAATGCCGGTTCATCGGCGTACGAGGGCGAATGCCGTTCGCCCGCACGGTTGATCGTTTCATTCGCCAATCTTGCTTCCATCCCGTCAGAGCTTCTCCAGAACCCGGTCGATCTCTTCCTGGTAGCGCTCCGCGTTGGCGGGGTTGATTTTGATGAGCGAGGTATAGACCCTGATCGCTTTTTTATAAGCGCCCTGCGCGGTGAAGAGGTTGGCCAGCGATTCGGTCGGTACGGCGATCGAGGCGTCGTCGGGGAAGGGGCGTTGCTGTTCGGCGACTGGCGTGGGGTCGGAGGATTCGGAGGTTCTGGGCGCACAGAAAGCGGAGAGCGCCGCCGAAAGCTGTTCCAGCTCTTCGGTGATCGCGTCATAAGCCGGTGCTGGCTCCGGTTCGGGTTCCGGGAACTGCGCTTGCAGCGTCTTGACTTCGATCAGCTCCTGCCAGGCGACCTGATTGGACGGCGCGATGCGGCAGCAGTGGCCGAGGTGCCGGGCCGCGTCGCCGTAACGCTTCAGGCCCCGTGAGGCGCGCGCCAGCAGCAGATGGAGCACGTACGATTCGGGAAGCCACCCTTCCATTGCGCTGAGCTTGTCGATGGCCGAGCTGAACGCTCCGCGACCGATGTCCAGAGAGACATCGGCAAAGATGAGATGCGGATCGCTGCTGTTCATAACGGGTTGTCGGTCAAGGCGTCAGGGTGGTTGTGCGGCTTTCGGCAGCTCAAATTGTAGGGTTTACTGGGCGCTTTTCCAAAGCCAAACGCAGCAATTCCGAAACCAGTGCTTCAAATCCGACGCCCGATTCGGCCATCAGCATCGGGTACATGCTGATGTCGGTGAAGCCGGGGATCGTGTTGATTTCGTTCAGAATGACCCGGTTCGTGCCGTGCTCGACGAAGAAATCGACACGCGCCATGCCGCTGCATCCGAGCGCCCGGAAGACGGTCAGCGCCGCGTTCCGGACTTCTTCGGCGACCCCTTCCGGAAGCTCCGCCGGAATGACAAGCCGGGCTTCGCTTTTGACGTACTTGTCCTCGAAATCGTAAAAATCGCTGCCGGGAATGATTTCGCCGGGCACGGAGGCTGCCGGTCTGTCGTTGCCGAGCACGGCCACCTCCACTTCGCGGCCCGAGATGGTGGTTTCCACCAGCACCTTGGCGTCGAGCGCGAAGGCCTTGTCGAGCGCCGGACGGAGGCCGTCGGCGTCGTGCACTTTCGAAATGCCGACCGACGAGCCGAGGCTGGCCGGTTTGACGAAGAGCGGAAAGGCGAAGTGTTCCGTCACCGCGTTGCAGACGGCGTGCGGGTCGGCGGCGTACCCGGCGCCCAGGATGGCCATGTACGGCGCGACTTCGATGCCCGCGTCCGAAGCGCAGAGTTTGGTCAGCGCCTTGTCCATCGCCAGCGCCGAGGCGGTCAGGCCGCAACCGGCGTAGGGAATGCCGAAAGTGTCGAGGCAGCCCTGGATTTTTCCATCCTCGCCGAACGAGCCGTGCAGCGTCAGGAAGGCCACGTCGATGGCGTCGAAAAAGTCCGTCAGCTCGAAGCGCTTGCCTTCATCGAACTCGGTCAGCTCGGCGAGCCGTTCGGCGACCGCCTCCTGGCCCGCGTTCCTGAGCAGCGCGGCCACGTCGAGCGCAAGCACGCGCTTGGCGCACGCGCCGCCATGCCAGCGGCCTTCGCGGTCGATGTAAAGCGGCAGAATATCGTAACGGCTCCGGTCGATATGGGCAGCCACGGCTCTTGCGGAGATGATCGAAATGAGGTGTTCTACCGATTTTCCTCCAAAAAACAGGGCGACGGTTTGCTTGGACATAGGTGGTGTTGAGTGAGTGTGAACGGGTGGGGTTCAGGGTTCGAGGCGATGATGTTCAACGCTGATGCAGCGGTTCTGGACGACCTCAAGTCCGGCCTGCCGGGCCTTTTCTGCGGCAGCTTCGTTGGTGATGCCGAGCTGCATCCAGATCACCTTCGCGCCGATGGCGATGGCCTCGTCAACGATTGCCGGCACCTCCTGCGGCTTGCGGAAAATATCGACGATCTCGATCAGCTTGCGTTTTTCAGCCGGAATGGCCGAAAGCGAAGGCCAGCATTCGTGGCCGAGCACGCTGCTGACGGACGGATTGACCGGATAGATGGTGAAGCCCGCATGCATCAGATAGCGCGCCACCGCATGACTCGCCCGGTCGTGCTTGTCCGAAAGCCCGACGATGGCGACGTGGCGGTAGTTTGAGAGGATCGTTGCGATGTCCATCGTACCGGTGAAAAAGGGGTCTGGTCAGTTTGCAGAAAATCCGCTGTTCCAGATTGAAAATACCGGTCTTGTCCCAGACTCACAACCGGTTGGGGGAAAATAGGTGAGGGTCAGGGCAGGGGAGTTCCGGGGAAACAAGTCATCAAAGATCGCTTGGCTTGGTGACCTTACCGCAATACCGTGAACCGCTACAATAAAATCTTCCGCGTCGATCATGGCAATCATGAATTTGCCAAAGGTTGTATCTCAAACCTGAACTATCAGAATTCTCGGATACAGACTTTTGCTTGAGGGCAGCTCTAAAAAGTGTCATGAGCGGCCCGAGTGCAAGGCGGCTGGAGCGCAGAAACCGGAGCGTACACGGAGTACGTGAGGA
>JAFGER010000004.1 GCA_016931495.1 Chlorobiaceae bacterium
CTCGGTGATCAACCAGCTTTCCATTAAATTCGAGGGCAGAGTTCAGTTATGAAAATGGTCGTTTACACACTTAGTTGAACAGACCCCTGTTCCTGAGTCAAAGTTCCAACTCACTGGAATTCCAGGGTTGCCGGTGGCATCATCTTCATCCATGAAGGTTGTGATTAATGCATCATTACCAATAATCTGAATTCCTTCAAGCTGAGATAATTCTGTAAGTGAAAATGAGTTGGATATGACGGCAAAGTTATAGGCGTCAACTCCTAATCCGAGATCAATTGTTGCCGTTTTTGTTATATCTGTAAAGCCATCAGGGTTCCACCATTCAAAAAAATAACCATACTCGCCTTCAGGAATTGAATAACCTAGATAATCAATATCCTGCCCATCAGCAAAAATGACGATCTGGGAGAGCGGGTCAGGACATGTGGTGACCCATCTTGTATTGCCATTTTTATCTTTATAGTCGCCGCCAATAACTGAGCCATCAGGTATTCTATTTCCACCCACGCTGAGAGTTAATGACATACTACCACCAGGTGGGATTGATCCCCCTGTAATGTTCCATTCTCTTGTTGATCTTGGTACTTTTGTTGCAGTCCAGCCCGCTGGAGGATTTACCACAACAGGGCCATTATCTGTTCTTACTTTTATAGATGTAAAGCTCACTTTGCTAGTGGGTTTAACTGTTACCTTAATTGTGTTAGAGCCTGCTAATGCTATGGGTGGCAGTATAAAAGCCGTCATTAAGGCAATGGCCATACTATACCATCCAGAGTTCATTATGAGTAGTCTGTGTCTCATGATATAATCTCCTTAATATTATTTGATTGGAGCTTCGATTTATTCGGTATTCTTATAGTTCTTGTTGGTTGTATTCCAGACTTTCCTTTTGATTGATGTTGGGTTGAGTGAGTTGATTTGTATAAAGTAAAAAAATGCTTGTGTATTAGATCGCCTTAATTCTGTTATAAATATACTTTTTTATATTTGATGATGGTTGCTTTCTTGATTACTTTGGAATTTGTTTTTATATATCAAGCTAATAATAATGATTAGAGGTAATAGGAGAAAGTGAAGCTATAAATTTATCTATAATAAATATTCCGATCTCACTGGTATATCACAAAAGCACCAATAACCCCGCAGATGGGGATGAACGCATTGTGGTGCTGCAAGCTGACCTCCTTCTTTGAATTGCCGAATGTTACTTCGTACTTCAAATACTACTGGTACTGCCTGAACTGCGTTTTGCTTTTTGGTGAGATTGGTATTGAGAAGAACTCTCAAATAAAAACTACGATAATCCGCTTTAAAAATCTAAATGAATTATCAAAAAAAATCTGGGATTTGTGACTTTTTTGTTGTTTTTGGGCTGATAATACGTCATTTGTATAGTATATGCCTGAATGGTTATTGAGGACTTGTTGTTTTTTTGTATTCAACATTTAAAAAATCAGGCAGGTGTTCAATAGATGCCGAGTCTTCGGTTCTCTCAGGGCTTTGTTTCAACTCGCTTATACTGGCCACATTCCATCCACTTCCTTCACCATCCCATCCCTTCCTGATTTTTCAGGAACGTAACGGCGGGCGGGCGGGGTTGGGTTCAGTGACGTGTATCTTTGTGTGTTTAAGGGGCGGGCGGCGTTGTGCGCTTCCTGTTCCTGCATTTTTTCCGGAGGAGGTTGCGCCATGAAACCAATGCCTGTGATTACGATTCTTGCCGTCAATACCGGTTCGTCGAGTATCAAGTTTTCGCTTTACGAGAGCGGGGAGAAAGAGGAGCTGCTCTTTTCCGGTTCGCTGACCCGGATCGGCCTGAAGGACGGACGCTTTTCGGTGACCGATCCCGAGGGGCGGTACATCGATTGCGAGCGGGTCGATGCGGCGGATCACGCAGCGGCGTGCCGCTACGTCTTTTCGTGGCTCAGGCAGCACGGCTCTGGTATGCCGGACGCGGTTGGCCACCGGGTGGTGCATGGCGGGCCGCGCCACACCGCGCCCGAAAAGGTGACGCCCGAACTGCTCGACTCGGTCGCCGAACTCGTTCCCTACGCGCCCGAGCATCTTCCGCAGGCGCTGAACGCCATCCGCCACGCCATGGCCGAGCTGCCGGGCGTCTTTCAGGTGGCCTGTTTCGATACCGCCTTCCACAGCACGATGCCGCCGCTGGCGAAGCTCTGCCCCATTCCGGAATCCTACCGGAAGCAGGGAGTGCAGCGTTACGGCTTTCACGGGCTTTCCTACCAGTACCTTCTCAGCCAGCTCCAAGCCGACGGCGATCCGCTCGCACGGAAAGGGCGGGTGATCTTCGCGCATCTCGGCCACGGGGCGAGCATGGCGGCGGTGCTGGACGGACGCGGCATCGAGACGACGATGGGCTTTTCGCCGACGGGTGGCCTGGTGATGAGCACGCGCACGGGCGATCTCGATCCGGGCGTCATTTTGTACCTGATGCAGCAGGGGCACCTCGATGCTGAGGGGCTCCGGAATCTGGTGAACAAAAAGTCGGGCCTGCTTGGCGTCTCCGGCCTGAGCGACGACATGCGCGACCTGCTCGATGCCGAGGCGGAAAACGAACAGGCTCGGCTGGCGGTGGAGCTTTTCTGCTACTCCGCCCGCAAGCACATCGGCGCTCTCGTGGCCGCGCTCGGTGGCCTCGACATGATCGTTTTCACCGGCGGCATCGGCCTGCACTCGCCCGAAATCCGCGAGCGCATCTGCTACGGCCTCGAATTTCTTGGAGTCCGGCTCGATCATGAAAAGAATCTGAACCATTCCGGAATTATTTCGACAGATACCAGCCCGGTTGTCGTCAAAGCTATTGAGACCAACGAAGAGGTGACGATTGTCAGAGAGACAAGACGTGTGCTCGAAGGTGGTTAGTGTGATGCCATTATGGTGTGGTTACCGGTTTGGCATTGAATGACGAAAGCGGGGCGGTGCCGATTCACTGGTGCCGCCCTGTTCGTTTAACGTGAAGCAATTGATTGTAAGATAGGACAATAGAGTCCCGGATGAACTCCGGACTCAGCATAAAACAACCCTCAAATCCACATCTCTGATGAATGAAACGATGACTCCGCTTTCCTCTCGTGAACTCGATCTGATGAACGCGTACTGGCGGGCGGCGAACTATCTCTCCGTCGGCCAGATCTACCTTATGGACAATCCGCTCCTGAAGGAACCGCTCTCCAAAGAGCATATCAAGCCCCGGCTGCTCGGCCACTGGGGCACCACTCCCGGCCTCAATTTTCTCTACGTGCACCTGAACCGCATCATCCGGAACCGCGATCTCGACATCGTTTACATCGCCGGGCCGGGGCATGGCGGGCCTGCGCTGGTGGCGAACGTGTGGATGGAGGGGACGTACAGCGAGTACTATCCCGACGTGTCGTTCGACGAACAGGGCATGAAACGGCTGTTCCGGCAGTTCTCCTTCCCGGGCGGCATTCCGAGCCACGTTGCACCGGAGACGCCGGGGTCGATCCACGAGGGCGGCGAGCTCGGTTACTCGATTTCGCACGCCTATGGCGCGGTGTTCGACAATCCCGACCTCGTCACGGCCTGCGTGATTGGCGACGGCGAGGCGGAGACTGGCCCGCTGGCGACGGCGTGGCACAGCAACAAGTTCCTGAACCCGAAGCGCGACGGCGCGGTGCTGCCGATTCTGCATCTCAACGGTTACAAGATCGCCAACCCGACCGTGCTGGCGCGAATTTCGCACGAGGAGCTGGAAAAACTGATGACCGGCTACGGCTACAAGCCTTATTTCGTCGAGGGCGATGACCCCGCGACGATGCATCAGGCGATGGCCGCCGTGATGGATCGCTGCTTCGACGAGATCGCCGAAATCCAGCGCCGGGCGCGTGTCGAGGGCGTGTGCGAGCGCCCGGCGTGGCCGATGATCGTGTTCCGTTCGCCGAAGGGGTGGACGGGGCCGAAGGTGGTTGACGGCAAGCCCGCCGAGGGGAACTGGCGCTCGCACCAGGTTCCGTTCAGCACGGTGCGCGACAATCAGGAGCACATGGCGCTGCTTGAATCGTGGCTCAGGAGCTACCGCGCCGAAGAGCTGTTCACGCCCGATGGCGTGCTGCTGCCGGAGCTTCAGGAGCTGGCTCCGAAAGGCAAAAAGCGCATGGGCGACATTCCGCACGCCAACGGCGGCCTGTTGCTCAAGGAGCTGCGGATGCCCGACTTCCGCGACTATGCGCTCGACGTGCCGTCGCCCGGCGCGGTGGAGGCCGAAGCGCCGAAGCCGATGGCCCGGTTCCTGCGCGACATCATGAAGATGAACGAAAAGGCGGCCAACTTCCGCGTTTTCGGCCCGGACGAGACCGCCTCGAACCGCCTCGGCGACCTGTTTGACGAGACCGACCGCACCTGGATGGCTGACACCATTCCTTCTGACGATCATCTTTCGTGCGACGGCCGCGTGATGGAGATTCTCTCGGAGCACACCTGCCAGGGGTGGCTCGAAGGGTACCTGCTGACAGGCCGCCACGGCTTTTTCTCGTGCTACGAGGCGTTCATTCACATCATCGACTCGATGTTCAACCAGCACGCCAAGTGGCTCAAGGTGACCGACAGCGAAATTCCGTGGCGGCGGCCCATCGCCTCGCTCAACTACTTCCTCACCTCGCATGTATGGCGGCAGGATCACAACGGCTTTTCGCATCAGGATCCCGGCTTCATCGACCACGTGGTGAACAAGAAGGCCGAGGTGATCCGCGTCTATCTGCCGCCGGACGCCAACACGCTGCTTTCGGTGACCGACCACTGCCTGCGCTCGCGCAACTACATCAACGTCATCGTGGCGGGCAAGCAGCCCGCATGGCAGTGGCTTGACATGGAGGCCGCCGTCCGGCACTGCACCAGCGGTATCGGCATCTGGGAGTGGGCCTCGAATGACGCGGGCGGCGAGCCTGACGTGGTGATGGCCTGCGCGGGCGACGTGCCGACGCTCGAAACGCTGGCCGCTGTCAAGATTCTGCGCAAACTCGCGCCGGAGCTGAAGATACGAGTGGTCAACATCGTCAATCTCATGACCCTCCAGCCGAAGGAGGAGCATCCGCACGGCCTTTCAGATCGCGACTTCGACGACCTTTTCACCACCGGCAAGCCGATCATCTTCGCCTACCACGGCTACCCGTGGCTGATCCACCGCCTGACGTACCGCCGCACCAACCATCCGAACCTGCACGTGCGCGGCTACAAGGAGGAGGGCACCACCACCACACCGTTCGACATGGTGGTGATGAACGACCTCGACCGCTTCCATCTGGTAGCCGACGTAGCGAACCGCGTGGAGAGCCTGAGGCCGCAAGCCGCCTACATCAAACAATACGTCCGCGACCGCCTGATCGAGCACAAAGAGTACATCACCAAATACGGTGAGGATATGCCGGAAGTGAGGGACTGGAGATGGGAGGATTGATGTTGGGGATTGTTTTGGACTGATAGAAAACGAACATTTCCATTCATTTGTAGGGGCAGACCTGTGTGTCTGCCCTTTTTGCGTCGAATCGCAGGGTGATCGCGTGGAATGAGGGCGAACACACAGGTTCGTCATGCGGGGTGTCATGTTGTAATATTGGTAGATTTATCGAATCGAAATATATAATTCATCCGTCGCCCATCGTGCGGGATTGTTGTTGATGTATTCACGGATTTCACAGAGTTCTTGTTCGCTGCGAATGATATGTTCCCAATAATTGCGT
Source organism: Chlorobiaceae bacterium (assembly GCA_016931495.1). Lineage (GTDB taxonomy): Bacteria > Bacteroidota > Chlorobiia > Chlorobiales > Chlorobiaceae > Chlorobaculum. The sequence continues at coordinate 5,721 of JAFGER010000004.1, forward strand.
TGCCACAAACGTTTACTGAATGCGTTCCATTCATCATTTCTTACTCCACGGATATATTCGTTTGTTGTCATGGTTTTGTACCATTGCACAATCTTCTGTAGGGGTGGTGCCGACCCGTTAGGATCGCCCTTTTGTGTTGATTCAGATGGGGAAGGGCGGGCACACAGGTTCGCCCCTACGGTTTGTTGATACTCTGGTTTACCAGTGTTGGCGATAATGAAATGAACATGGTTTGGCATACAGATAAATTCACCGCATTGTAAATACGGAAATTTGTTTTCCAGTTCGATAAACCACCGATGCGTCATGGCCCCGGCATTGTTCAATCGCATGACATCGTCAGTGATGTCGCCAAACAGACAGTGTCTCTCGTTTAAACAGATCGTTACGAAATACAAGCCGTTCTGCGCATAGTCATAATTCTGAAGTCGAATGCTGCGGCGGTTTCCTGGATTTTCGTTTTTTCTGGTCATTCGACAATGTTGAGAAGTGTTTTCATATTCGTTTGGGCATATCTGCGTGTCTGCCCTTATGCGCGATTCAGAACGGGAAGGGCAGACACACAGGTCTGCCCCTACAGGGATCATGGTTTTGTGCCAGCAGGATAATACCAGAAGCTTCATCTCCTGTTGATCCTTTCCATTACCTCTTCGACCGGCGAAACTTTGATTTTGCCTTCTTTGTAGGCGTCGAGCCTCGACTCGAATTCAGTCGCCCATGCTGCATCGATCTCGGCTTTGCGAGGATTGTCGAAACTTTGAAAGAGTCGCTCAATCATTTCAGCCCTTTCGACGGGGGTCAGGCCGAGGGCATCGTTCATTATTTTTTCGGCGGTCGCTGTCATCTCGTTTTCCTGTTTTTCGTTCAATGCTATGAAAAATATCCAACGAATCATCAAGGTGCAAATCGGAGAAAAGGGGCAGGGCAGGCGCGAAGACCTGCCCCTACGGGAGAAGATGTGTCGCTGTTCACTTCACCACCGGCGGGAATTGGGCCATGATTTTTGTGACCACTTCGTCGATGTCGCGGTGCAGGCTTTCGGCTGAGCGGTAGTCATTCAGAATGCCCCGCGCGACGCCGCGCCAAGCGATGTCGTCGCTTTTGCCGTTGAAGATGTCGATGATGAGTGTGCCCTCTTCAAAATGGCGCACGGTCGGCATGGGGCCGTAAGGGTCGTACCAGAAGGCTGTGTAGCCGCCGCGCCGCCAGCCCCGGTAGTAGCCTTCACGATAGATGAACCCGACGGGGGGCGGCCCGACGACAACCCGTTCCCTGATTCCCGCATGAGCGTGGATGGTGAAATCAACCGGGCCTCTCTCTTTGCGGATGAAGCCTTTGGCCGCGAGTTCACGATCGACTGCCCTCATGATATGTTTGTAGATCAACGGATTCCTGAGCAGAATATCGTCCTCGATTCCCGGCCGGGACTGTTCCGTCCAGCGGTAGGTTTTGTAGTCGTAGAAGGGCATTGCGCGGTCGTAGTCGCTGACGACCGTGTACGACGAACAGCCCGCAAGCAGAAGCAGGCTGAAAATCGAAAAAATCCGGAACGAGCGTTTCATGGTTTTTTCTCCTGATAATAGCGCAAGCGATGAAAAGCGGAGGATCGGTTCCTTTGTTGAAGGGCACCTCTAAACGCATATTGCGCATCACGATTGCGGCGTCGGGTGGTGCTCGAAATTTTCTCGTACTCCGTGTATGCTCAGGTTTCTGCGCTCCAACAGCCTGGCACTTGGGCCGCTCATGACATTTTTTAGAGGTACATTACATTTGACGTCGATCAGGAATAAACCATGCATACCTTGAAGCGGGCGGGAAGAGTGAAACCGGACAGACAAAAGCTGATGGTCAGCGCGGCGCGTGTGTTGCTCGTCTTTGCGCTTCTGTTCACCTTGTACGAGGCGACTCGAATGCATCCGGTGAACCTGGATCCGCATGACAACAGCGACAAGCTGCTTCATGCCTTTGCTTTTTATGTCCTTGCTTTTCTTGCGGATAGAGGGTATCCGGCAAGCCGGCACCTGCCGCGGAAGTTGCTTTTTCTTGCGTTTTTTGGAATTTTCATTGAATTGGTGCAGGTTTATTTGCCTTGGCGAAGCGCCGAGGTGATGGACTTCATCGCCGATTGCATCGGTGTTGCGGTCTATCTGGTTCCTGTTCTGGTGGTTCGTCAGATCAAGAAGCACCGAAACAGTTGAGCCTTCTGAAGTACAATTTGCTGAATGTTTTCGGTTATAGACTATGGTTGCAGAGCATATCATCTGTGATTTCGAGAACCGGTGCCTTGAGTGGCGCAATGTTGATGACACTGTTATGGGGGGCAGCTCCAAAAGCTCCCTGCTGGTGGACGATTCGGGACTGGCGACTTTTGCGGGCCGCCTGTCGCTGGATCGCAACGGAGGATTCGCTTCGGTGCGCACCGTGTTCGAAACGCAGGATTACAGCGGATACGACCGTTTCAGGATTCGCCTGAAAGGCGACGGCCGCCGCTACGATTTCCGCGTCAGGAATAATGCCGATGCCGACGGGCTGGTGTATGGCTGCGCGTTCGAGACGGTGTCCGGCGAGTGGTCGGAGGTCGATCTGCCTTTCTCCGGACTGTTGCCGCTGGCCGGAGGGCGCGAGGAGCCGCAGAGCGGAGACAGGCCGTTCGATTCGTCGAATGTCATCCAGATATGCTTCCTCGTGGCCGAGCAGCAGAAGGGGAACTTCAACCTTCAGATCGATTGGATCAAGGCGGTCAGAGCCTGACCGGAATGCCCTTGTCGCGAAGGTACTCCTTGGCTTCCCTGATCGAATAGGTGCGGAAATGGAAGATCGAGGCCGCAAGCGCCGCGTCGGCGTGGCCTTTGGTGAATCCTTCGTAAAGGTGTTCGAGGTTGCCCGCTCCGCCTGAGGCGATGACCGGGATGTGCACCGAGGTGGAGATGCGCTTGAGGATGTCGTTGTCGTAGCCCTCCTGCGTGCCGTCGCGATCCATGCTGGTCAGGAGGATTTCCCCCGCGCCAAGCTCCTGCACCCGGTGCGCCCACTCGACCGCTTCGTATGCGGTCGGCTTTTTGCCCGAGTGGGTGTGCACGATGTATTCGCCGTTCACCTTTTTCACGTCGATGGCCACCACCACCGCCTGCGAACCGAACCGCTCGGCGATGCGTGAAATCAGCTCTGGCTCGTTGACCGCGGCGGTGTTGACCGACACCTTGTCGGCGCCGTGCAGAAAGGCGTCTCGCGCCCGCTCGACCGAGCTGATACCCCCGCCAACCGTCAGCGGAATGAACACCTCGCCTGAAACTTTCAGCACCTCCTCAAGCGTTGTCCTTCTCGATTCGATCGAAGCGGAAATATCGAGGAACACCAGTTCGTCGGCCATTTCGCCGTTGTAGAACCGGGCCTGTTCGAGAATCGAACCTGCGTCCCGGAGACCTTCGAAATTGATTCCTTTGACAACCCGTCCGTCGCGGACGTCGAGGCAGGGGATGATTCGTTTGGCTAACATCTTGGCAGAATTTGAGAGTCGGAACGTCCCGCCAGGCAGCGGGATCAAACCACTCAGGAAATCACAAAACTTTGATTCTGCAACAATATACTAAAGTCTTCTTATATTGAGCCGCATTCCAGAGCACCATCCAAGCAGCCACGAGAACAGGAGAACCGCCATGAAATTTCCCGTTTGCGAATTCGCTGAATCCGAAGAGGGATTCTACTCCCAATGCGCCAGTTGCCCCATTGAATCCAGCCAGGCCGGATGCGCCCTTGACGAGCTTGATGACGGCACGTACCAGTTCGTTGGCGAAACTCCCCACGGCGGCGTCAGGGCGATTTTCTATTTCAAGAACGATGCCGGTGACCAGGTTGCCAAGCAGGATGCCGTGCATGTCGAAATCCATGAGTTCGACGAGCAGGATGCGCTGCTGGCCATTCTGTACGGCATGGTCGATCCCGAAGGGATGATCTACCTGAAAAAGTCCGACAGCTAACGAAAAAGACATCTCTGAAAAATGTTCAGCGTGGCTTGAGTGCTGCGATTCCGGCAGTGGTCGTGACCATGCGGCAATCGGGACGCGCAACAGGTTTCAGCAGATGCCCTGGCGTCAGGGCAAACACCCAACAAGGCAATTACCATGTTAGATATTCATCATCCATCGACCGACCATCGTGATATGAGGGACCTGACCATCATCGGCGGTGGGCCTACGGGCATCTTTGCGGCGTTCCAGTGCGGCATGAACAACATCTCCTGCCGTATCGTCGAGAGCATGTCGCAGCTCGGCGGCCAGCTCGCGGCGCTCTATCCCGAGAAACATATTTACGATGTGGCGGGCTTTCCCGAAGTTCCGGCCATCGATCTGGTCGAGAGCCTCTGGGCGCAGGCCGAACGGTACAACCCCGACGTGGTGCTCGGCGAGGCCGTCACGAAATACACCAAGCTTGAAGATGGCACCTTCGAGACGCAGACCGATGCGGGCAATGTCTATCGTTCGCGCGCGGTGCTCATCGCTGCCGGACTTGGCGCGTTCGAACCGCGCAAACTGCCGCAGCTCGGCAACATCGACCACCTGACCGGCAGCTCGGTCTATTACGCGGTCAAGTCTGTCGAAGATTTCAAGGGCAAGCGCGTGGTGATTGTCGGTGGCGGCGATTCGGCGCTCGACTGGACGGTGGGCCTGATGAAGAATGCCGCGTCGGTGACGCTGGTGCATCGCGCCAAGGAGTTTCAGGGCCACGGCAAGACGGCTTACGAGGTGGAACAGGCCAGAGAATCTGGCGCTATCGACGTCTATCTCGAAACGGAAGTGGCCAGCATCGAGCAGCAGGGCGGCGCATTGACCGGCGTGTACCTGCGCTCCACCAACGGTGCTGAATGGGCCGTCGAGGCCGACCGGCTGCTTATCCTCATCGGATTCAAATCAAACCTCGGTCCGCTTGCCGGCTGGGATCTTGAACTGTGCGAGAACGCGCTGGTGGTCGATACCCACATGAAGACCTCGGTCGATGGCCTGTACGCGGCGGGCGACATCGCGCACTATCTCGGAAAGCTCAAGATCATCCAGACCGGACTGAGCGAGGCGACGATGGCCGTGCGCCACAGCCTTTCCTACATCAAGCCGGGCGAAAAGATCCGCAACGTCTTCAGCAGCGTCAAGATGGCCAAGGAGAAGAAAGCCGCCGAGGCGAAGCAGGCTGAGGAGAACAAGGCGCAGTAAACTTCATGTCCGCTTCAAGCTCTTCACACCCCTCGGCGTTTCAGGCGTGGATGCTGGCCATCCGGCCGAAAACCCTTCCGGCGGGCGCCATGCCGGTGGTGATCGGCTCGGCTCTCGCGGCGGCTGACGGCGTGTTCCGCCCGCTTCCGGCGCTCGTGGCGCTCGTTTGCGCCCTCGGCATCCAGATCGCGACCAACTTCATCAACGAGATTTACGACTTCCGCAAAGGCGCCGACACCAGCGAGCGCCTCGGGCCGACGCGCACCGTGGCCGCTGGCATCATCACCGAACAGACGATGACGCGCGTCTCCATCACGCTCGGTGTTTCGGTGTTCGTGCTTGGCCTGTACCTTGTCGCCATCGGCGGCTGGCCGATCCTGCTGATCGGCGTGCTGTCCCTGCTCTTCGCCTGGGCTTACACTGGCGGGCCGTTTCCCATCGCCTATTCCGGTTTGGGCGACGTGTTCGTCTTCATCTTTTTCGGCCTCGTGGCGGTCGGCGGCACCTACTACGTGCAGGCGCTTTCGCTGCCGACGGAGGTGCTCGTGGCCGCCGCCGCGCCCGGCGCGTTTTCGGTCTGCATCCTTCTGGTCAACAACATCCGCGACATCGCCACCGACCGCAAGGTGGGCAAGATGACACTTCCGGCCCGCATTGGCGCTCCGGCGGCCCGCGCTTTGTACGTCGCGCTCGCCGTACTCGCCTACGCCGTGCCGGTCTGGCTCGTCGTCCGCGCCGGTTATTCGCCGTGGTGCCTGTTGAGCCTCCTGAGCATTCCGCTCGCCATCGGCATGGTGCGCACGCTCTACGCATCCGAAGGACGGGCGCTCAACGCGGTGCTCGCCGGCACCGGCAAGGTGCTGACCGTGCATGGCGCGCTCTTTTCCGTCGGGCTTGTCATTCCCAATATCATTTCGATTTTTCGTCCATGAATACCGATCAGGTTCGCATAGCGCTCGTCCAGATGAGCTGCGTTGAGAATCCGCAGGAAAACCTCAAGAAAGCGCAGGAGGGCATCCGCCAGGCTGCGGCGGGCGGGGCGAATATCGTCTGCCTGCAAGAGCTGTTCACCACGCTCTACTTCTGCCAGACCGAGGAGTACGAACCGTTCGGTTACGCCGAGCCGATTCCCGGCCCCTCGACCGCTGCGTTGCAGGAGCTGGCCGCCGAACTCGGCGTGGTGATCGTGGCTTCGCTGTTCGAGATTCGCGCCAAAGGGGTGCACCACAACACGGCGGCGGTGATCGACGCCGACGGCAGCTACCTCGGCAAGTATCGCAAGATGCACATCCCGGACGATCCCGGTTTTTACGAGAAGTTCTACTTCATTCCCGGCGACCTCGGCTACAAGGTTTTCCAGACAAAGTTTGGCGCGATTGGCGTGCTCATTTGCTGGGATCAGTGGTATCCCGAAGCGGCGCGACTGACGGCCTTGCGCGGCGCGGACATTCTTTTCTATCCCACGGCTATCGGCTGGGCGAAATCCGAAACTTCGGAGACGGTTCGCTCGAGCCAGCGTCAGGCGTGGAAAACCTCGCATCTCGGTCACGCCGTCGCCAACGGCGTCTTTGTCGCCGCCGCCAACCGCGCGGGCACGGAGGGGGAGCTGGAGTTCTGGGGCAACAGCTTCGTCTCCGATCCCTTCGGCCAGGTGATCTCGGAGGCCGCGCACAACGACGAGGAGATTCTCTACGCCGACTGCGACCTCTCGAAAATCAGCTTTTACCGCTCGCACTGGCCCTTCATGCGCGACCGCCGCATCGACTCCTACGGCGACATCACGCGGCGCTGGATCGACGAATAAACCGTTATGATGATGAACCTGTTCGGCCAAATCATTCTCTTTACGCTTGTCGGCACCTGGCTCATCAAACTTGCCGCCGATCTGCTCAACCTCCGCGCCGCCTCGCCGACGCTTCCCGATGCATTTCGCGACGTGTACGATCCGGCGGACTATCGCCGCTCGCAGGAGTATCTCCGCGCCAACACCATTTTTTCGCTGATCAGCTCGACCTTCGATCTCGCCCTGCTGCTTGTCTTCTGGTTCGCCGGAGGTTTCAACGCGCTCGATCAACTCATTCGCGCGTTGGGCTTCAATCCTGTCGTCAACGGCGTGCTCTACATCGGCGCGCTGCTTTTGCTTCAGAGCGTTGCCGGTCTGCCCTTCAGCATCTGGCACACCTTCGTGCTCGAAGAGAAGTTCGGCTTCAACAAGACCACGCCGAAGGTGTTCGCGGCCGATCTCGTCAAGACGCTGTTGCTCACCGTGCTGATCGGCACGCCGGTACTGGCGGCGATTCTCTGGTTTTTCCAGAGCGCCGGGCCGCTCGGCTGGCTCTGGGCGTGGGGTGGCGTGACGGCCTTCAGCCTGATTCTGCAATACGTCGCGCCGACCTGGATCATGCCGATGTTCAACAAGTTCGAGCCGCTCGAAGATGGCGAGCTGCGCCGCTCGATCATGAACTACGCCGCCGAGGTGCACTTTCCGCTCACCGGGATTTACGTCATGGACGGCTCCAAACGCTCGGCGAAAGGCAACGCTTTCTTCACCGGCTTCGGCAAGAACAAGCGCATCGCGCTCTTCGACACGCTCATCAAGAACCACTCGACCGGCGAACTGGTTGCCGTGCTCGCGCACGAAATCGGCCACTTCAAGAAGAAGCACATCCTCATGTCGATGGTGCTGAGTATGCTCAATCTCGGCGTAGTTTTCTACCTGCTCTCGCTCTTCATGAACAACCGGATGCTCTTCGACGCCTTCGCCATGCAGCAGACCTCGGTCTATGCGAGCCTGCTCTTCTTCATGCTGCTCTACAATCCGGTGGAGTTCATCATTTCGATTCTGATGCAGATGCTTTCGCGCCACAACGAATTCGAGGCCGACAACTACGCCGTTACGACCTATCGGAATGGCGCTCTGCTCGCCGACGCGCTCAAGAAGCTTTCGCGGCAGAACCTCTCGAACCTGACGCCGCACCCGTTCAACGTGTTCCTGAACTACTCCCATCCGCCGGTGTTGCAGCGCGTCGAGAGGATCGAAGCGGCGGCCCGGCACTGAACCTCCAACCCTTTCCAGTCACAACGCACCGATGACCGAACCGACCTACTTCATGCCGCCCGAGTGGGCGCCGCACGCCTCGACCTGGCTTTCGTGGCCGCACAAACTCGAATCGTGGCCCGGCAAGTTCGAGCCTGTTCCGGCAGTCTTTGCCGAACTCGCGTATCAACTCAGTCGCTCCGAGACGGTCAACATCAACGTGCTCGACGACGCGATGGAGGCGCAGGCCCGCGTGTTGTTAAGTGAGCGCGACCCCGAGGGGAAATACGCCGAGCGTATCATCTTCCACCGGATTCCGACCAACGACGCCTGGTGCCGCGACCACGGCCCGAACTACGTCATCCGCACGCAGGATGGCAAGCGTGATAAAGTCATCATGAACTGGGAGTACAACGCCTGGGGCGGCAAATACGAGCCGTACGACGACGACAACGCCGTACCCGAGCGCGTCGCGAAGATTCAGGGGCTGCCGATGGTTTCGACCGGCATGGTGCTCGAAGGGGGCGCGATCGACGTCAACGGCGCGGGTCTCTTGCTCACCACCACCGCCTGCCTGCTCAATCCGAACCGCAACCCCTCGATGAGCCAGGATGAGATCGAAGCGCAGCTCAGGCGCTATCTCGGCATCCAAAAGGTGCTCTGGCTCGGCGACGGCATCGCGGGCGACGACACCGACGGCCACGTCGATGACATGGCTCGCTTCGTCAACGAGAACACCGTGGTGATCACCGTCGAGGATGATCCCGAAGACGAGAACTACCAGATTCTTCAGGAGAACTACGAACTCCTCAAAACCATGACCGGCCTTGACGGCCAGCCGCTGAACGTCGTCAAACTTCCCATGCCCGAGCCGGTGTACTACGACGGCGAACGCCTCCCCGCCAGCTACGCCAACTTCTACATCGCCAACACGGTAGTCCTCGTACCGACGTATCGCTGCTCACGCGATCAGGAGGCAATCGACATCCTGCAACAATGCTTCCCCGGCAGGGAAGTGGTCGGTATCGACTGCAGCGACCTCATCTGGGGTCTCGGCGCGATTCACTGCGTCACGCACGAAGAGCCGGCGATTGAAGGTTGACAAACCCGCCGTCTGTGTCATTCTGAGCGAAGCGATGAATCAGGAGCATCTTTTTTATATGAAGCTGGATTCTTCACTCCGCTATGCTCCTTTCGGAATGACAGACTTTTCTTCTGGATTTTTTGTGCCGATGATGATTTTGCCATGAGTCGGCAGAAAAAAAGCGACCCTTCACAGGTCGCTTTTTTATTTCACAGTATCGTGAACTGATGCCGTTCTTTTCTCTTTATCTGGTGAACTATTTGTTGTTTGTATTAGGTTTAGGTTGCTGAAAATTCGGATTAATATCTTTTTGATTTAAATATATAAGGTTAATTGGCTGTTATTCCTTTCTTGCGTTGCTCAGAGATAAGGCAGTCTGTATCGGATTCAGTAGCGTGGCGTACTATTTATCAACAGTAAATTTAGGGAGAAACTCCATGTCAGAAGAGGTCAAAGAATTGAACAAAGAGCTTGCCAGGCGTAAACGTGCGGCAATCGACATAGCATCGCAGATCCATGATATTGTCGAAGATACGCTCTGGACAGACTACGAGAAGATGCCCGGGCTTTCCGAAAAGCTGGTGGCCGCCGTGCAGGGTGCTAACCGGTTCAAGGCAGAAAACGGCCTTTAACCAAATCCCTGCACTGCCAATGATTCTGGATGGCCATGTGAATTGGTAGGTATATTGATAAGTGCGCCATCGATGAGATCGAGGGATTAGCCAAAATGCTTCACCATCCATTATTACTTCGGCAACAATAAAACGCATTCATCCCTAAAAGAAGATATAGGGCTAAAGCCCTGATTTATTTTGTGTTATCCATAAACCCCGGACTGAAGTCCGGGGCAATTGTTTGTCCATTTTAATGGCCGAATGAATAACAGCGTTATCGCTTCAGCGACAATAAATCGCAAATGACACGGCAAAAAGAGGTTGGGCTAAAGTCCCGAACGAAAGTCCGGGGCCGTGGTCAAGAGTTTTAATCGCCGGAACAATAAAACAGCAAGAGGCTGTCACGATGTGCGTTTCGTGACAGCCTCTTCTCATTGTATCTGTTTGTCGGCAGTGCGCCGGGCGATGAACTGCTCTTATCCGATGATCGAGTCGAGCATTTTGCAGTTTTCATCGACGATCCTGGCTGATTTCTGCAGCGAGTCGAGGTCCGACTGTTCGAGGTTGATTTCGTAGATCTGCTCGACGCCATTTTTGCCGAGTTTGACCGGGACGCCGACGAAGGTGCCATTGATGCCGTACTGGCCGTCGAGGCCGACGGCGCAGGGGAGGACGCGCTTGCGGTCGAGCACGATCGATTCCACCATTTCAACCACCGAGGAGGCCGGGGCGTAGAAGGCCGAGCCCTGCTTGAGGTACTCGACGATCTCGGCGCCGCCGTTGCGGGTGCGTTCGACCAGCTTGTCGATGGTTTCGGCGGGTAGCAGGTCAGCAATCGGGATGCCCGCGACCGTGGTGTATTTGACCACCGGCACCATCGAGTCGCCGTGGCCGCCGAGCACGCAGGCGTTGATGTCCTGCATCGAGACGCCAAGCTCCATGGCGATGAACGAGCGGAACCGTGCCGCGTCGAGCACGCCGGCCATGCCGATGACCCGCTCTTTCGGCAGTCCGCTGCGCACCCAGGCTACGTGGGTCATGATATCGAGCGGATTGGAAACCACGATGATGATCGGGTTTTTCGAGTGCTTCATGATGTTATCGGTCACCTCTTTCACGATGCCTGCATTCTTCATCAGCAGGTCTTCGCGCGTCATGCCAGGCTTTCGGGGCAGACCCGCCGTGATGATGACGATGTCGGAGTTCGCCGTATCGGCATAGTCGTTCGATCCGGTGATTTTGGTGTCGAAAAGGCCCACCGGTCCCGTTTCATACATATCGAGCCCCTTGCCCTGAGGAACGCCTTCGACGACATCGAGCAGCACAAGCTCTCTGGCAAGCTTTTTGTCAGCAATACGGAAAGCCGTGGTTGCCCCAACGTTGCCTGCGCCAATAACGGTGATTTTCATAATGCACTTACGGGTTTTGGTTTCTGTTGGATGTATGTCCTGCTGCTCGTCTTTCCAGGTGACATACTTCTAAATCGAGCGATCAGTCGCAACTGCGGTCAGCGTCGGAACCTGACCTTGCTCTTGCCGGAGAAACCTCCAAAAAGTCACGCAAATGTCCCGGTCGCTTCCGTTCGTCACGGGAAGCGCGGGGAGAAACGCTCGAATTGGAGGGGCGACAGAAAAGCTGTCCCGTTCAGCTCCGTAGTTGCGTTTCAGTCGGCGATGTTGAGAGGCGCTCCAAGGAAGAGCAAAAGCACCTTGAGAATGGCGTTGTTCCGGTAAGCCGGAAGCATGAATCTTGATTCAAGGTGCACATAAAAAAAGCAAGCCGTCAATGCTGGTGAGCCGGCTTGCTTTTAATATAAGCGTAATGCATCTCCGCCCAAAAAATCAGGAGGGGATGATATCGACCTGTTTTTTGTTGTTGCGGCCGTTCCTGAAATGAACGGTTCCATCGACGAGGGCGAAAATGGTGTGATCCCTGCCGAGGCCAGCGTTTTCGCCCGGCTTGATGGCCGTGCCGCGCTGACGGAGAATGATGGTGCCTGCGTTGACCACAGAGCCGCCGGCGGCTTTCACGCCGAGGTATTTCGGATTGCTGTCGCGGCCGTTCTTGGTCGATCCGCCGCCTTTTTTATGTGCCATGAGACAAAAAAATTAGTGTTATCAATTTCTGTTCGTTCAGATCGACAGCACTTCGACCTGGGTCATGTGCTGGCGGTGTCCGTTGCGTTTCTGGAAACGCTTGCGGCGTTTTTTCCTGAACACGACGATGGTTTCGTCTCTGACGTGGTCAAGCACTTTGACCTTGGCGGTGCCTTCGTTCAGAGCTGAATCTGCCTGACCGACCTTCATAAGACTTTTCACTTCAATAACATCGCCGGTTGCGGCCTTCTGTTTGGGGACAAAAATCCTGTCACCCTCTTGTACCAAAAACTGTTTATCTGAAATCTCGATCAGCGCCTGCATCATTGTAATGGTTTGGTGATAAAGAGCATGAATATACGAGAAAGAAACCGTTTTTCAAACCATTGCCCCGTTCATTTCGTAATTGTAGTTCACCGCAGAAAGAAGGTGACGATGAGGATGATGCCGAACATGCTGAACGAGATGGTGAACAGCCGGTACCATGCCGTGTATCGGGATGGTTCACAAGGGTAGGCGATGGGCTGTATCGCCTTGATGATATAGCCTATCGTGAGGGCGATCTGCGCGAGCACCAGGCCGATCTTGGCGAAGACCCACGGCGTCCAGCCTGCGTGGAAGTGCGCCAGCAAAAGGCCGGAGAGTATGACCAGAATGACGGCCGCGTCGGCCACTTTCGTTTCGAGCTTGATGAAGCGGCGCAGCAGCAGCGAGTACTCCTCCGCCTGCTTTTTCTCGCCGGTCAGGCCGGGTTGGAGCGTCTTGAGCAGGAAGAGGGACGCGAAAATCGTGCCGAACCAGGCGGCGAAGCCGGTGATATGCGCGACTCGCAGAAGAGCGTGAAAGTCCATGGACGGTAGTGTAGGTTGTCAAAGCCGGTTGTGTTTCAAAATATCAACCGGGATTCAGCTTTTCAAGCTCTCTTGCGGTGTTGTATATTTGGGGCCGCTGCTTTAGTTTGGTTCTCCTTTCGATACTCGACTAATTTCATCCCGCGATTTCACCATGGCAAAAAGCGCTCAGGCTCGCAAAAAAGAACCGACTCCGATGATGCGCCAGTATCTTGAAGTCAAGGAGCGTTATCCCGAGTATGTGCTGCTGTTCCGCGTGGGCGATTTCTACGAAACTTTTCTTGACGATGCCGTTACGGTCTCTTCGGCGTTGAACATCGTGCTGACGAAACGCTCGAACGGCAGCGCTGGCGAGATTCCGCTGGCCGGATTTCCGCATCACGCCAGCGAGGGGTACATCGCCAAGCTGGTGACGAAGGGGTTCAAGGTGGCTGTGTGCGATCAGGTCGAAGATCCGGCGCTGGCCAAGGGGATCGTCAAGCGCGAGATCACCGACATCGTCACGCCGGGCATCACCTACAGCGACAAGATTCTCGACGACCGCCACAACAACTATCTTTGCGCCATCGCGCCGTTCAAGCGCGGGCGCGAACATCTGGCTGGCGTGGCGTTCGTGGATGTGACCACCGCCGAGTTTCGCATGACTGAGCTGCCGGCGGCCGGGCTGAAGGATTTCCTGCAATCGCTTCATCCTTCTGAAATCCTCGTCTCCTCACGCGACAAGGAGCTGCGCGACAGCTTGGCCAAGAGCCTGAACACGATTTTCACGGTGCTCGACGAGTGGATGTTCACCGCCGAGCAGGCGTCGCACGTCCTGGAAAATCATTTTAAAACGCACTCGCTGAAAGGGTTTGGCATCGAAGGGTACGATGGCGGACGGATCGCGGCGGGCGCTATTCTGCAATATCTCGAAGAGGCGAAGCAGGGGAGTCTGAAGTATCTCGTTCGGATCGGTCTGGTCGAGAGCGCGGAGACCATGACGCTCGACATCCAGACGCGCCGGAACCTCGAAATCATCTCGTCGATGCAGGACGGAACGCTGAACGGCAGCCTGCTCGAAGTGATCGACCGCACGAAGAATCCGATGGGCGCGCGGCTGTTGCGGCGCTGGCTGCTCCATCCGCTAAAAAAGCTGGCGCCGGTGGTGCGGCGGCACGACGCGGTCGGGGAGCTGCTCGATACGCCGGAGGTGCGCGAACAGTCACGTCAGTTGCTCGGCGGGATCATTGATCTGGAGCGCGCGCTGGCGCGTATCGCCACGTCGCGAGCGATGCCGCGTGAGGTGCGTCTGCTCGGTTCGTCGCTCACTCATATCCCGTCGATCAAGGAGATGCTGGTGTCGAGCAAGGCGCAGCGGTTGCGGCATCTCTGCGACCGGCTCGACCCGCTGCCGGAGCTGGCCGACACCATCGAGCGCGCGCTCGATCCCGAGGCGGCGGGGACGCTCCGCGATGGCGGTTACATCCGCGCCGGGTACCACGAGGAGCTGGACGAGCTGCGGGCGATCTCGTCCGGAGCGCGTGACCGGCTGCTCGAAATCCAGCAGGAGGAGCGGAGCAAGACTTCGATTTCGACCCTGAAGGTGCAGTACAACAAGGTGTTCGGCTACTACATCGAGGTGAGCCGCGCCAACAGCGATAAGGTGCCTGATTACTACGAAAAGAAGCAGACGCTGGTCAACGCCGAGCGCTACACGATTCCGGCGCTCAAGGAGTACGAGGAGAAGATTCTGACCGCCGAGGAGAAGAGTCAGTTGCTCGAACACCGGCTGTTCCAGGAGCTGTGCGCCGCCATCGCGGAACAGGCCGCGTCGATCCAGAAAACCGCCGCCGCGCTGGCCGAGCTGGACTGTCTCGCATCGTTCGCCAGTTGCGCCGACGAGTACCGCTACTGCCGTCCGGCGATGAACGAGGGTACGGAGCTGTCGATCACCGGCGGACGCCATCCGGTGCTCGAACGCATTCTCGGCGCGGACGAACCATATGTCGCCAACGACTGCCGTGTCGGTTCCGAGCAGCAGTTGCTCATCATCACCGGTCCGAACATGGCCGGTAAAAGCTCCTATTTGCGGCAGGCGGGCCTCGTCGTGTTGCTGGCGCAGGTGGGCTGCTTCGTGCCTGCTGAGTCTGCCGAGATCGGCCTTGTTGACCGGATTTTCACCCGCGTCGGCGCATCGGACAACCTCACCTCTGGCGAGAGTACTTTCCTCGTCGAGATGAACGAGGCGGCGAGCATCCTCAACAACGCCACCGAGCGCAGCCTGCTCCTGCTCGACGAGATCGGGCGCGGTACCAGCACCTTCGACGGCATGTCGATCGCCTGGTCGATGTGCGAGTTCATCCACGACCAGCTCCGCGCCCGCACGCTCTTCGCCACGCACTACCACGAGCTGGCCGAGCTGGAGAGTCGCTTCGAGCGCATCGTTAACTTCAACGCCACGGTGGTTGAGACCGCCGACACGGTGATCTTTCTGCGCAAGATCGTGCGCGGCGCGTCGGACAACAGCTACGGCATCGAGGTGGCGAAAATGGCCGGAATGCCGCCGGAGGTGATCGAGCGGGCGAGGGAGATTCTGGCCGGAATGGAGAGGCGCGAGGTCGAGGTGCCGACGCAGCGCCAGGCTGTGCCGCTCAGGGTTGAGTCGCGCCAGATTTCGCTCTTCGAGGAGGAGGAGAGCCGCCTTCGCAAGGCACTCGCCGGTATCGACATCAACCGCCTGACGCCGCTTGACGCCATGATGGAGCTGAAGCGCTTGCAGGAGATTGCTCTTGGCAAATCGAAGGCCTGAACTCATGAGCGATACGACTCGAACCCGTTCGGTTCTCCTCATTTTCGTGCAGGCCTCAAGTGGCGTTGATGGCGCAGCTTCGCTTGAAGGCACGCCCAAATCCGTTCTCGCTCTTCTGAAAGATCGCGCCATGAGCGCCGTCATCAAGCGGGCGCAGTTCGCCATTCCGCCGCTGTCGCTGATGATTCTCAGCTCGGTCGAAGTTCCCGGCGTCCGGCAGGAGATTTGCGATTTGCGCTTCGACAAGCTGCCGCTCGACAAGCCGTGGGATCTGGTCGGCATCAGCGTCCAGACCGGCGCGGTCAGGCCGGCCATCGAGATCGCCTCGCTGTTCCGCGAGCGCGGCGTGCCGGTGGTGCTCGGCGGGCCGTACGTCTCGATCTTCCCCGACCGCTGCCGCGAGCACGGCGACACGCTCGTGATCGGCGAGGCCGACGACCTGTGGCGCGAAGTGCTCGAAGATTTGCGGCGCGACCAGCTCAAGCCGGAGTACCGGCAGGGTGCGTTTCCCGACCTCTCTGCGCCGCGCCCCGTCGATAAGTCCGCGCTTCAGATCAACCGCTACTTCACGACCAACGTCGTGCAGACCACGCGCGGTTGCCCCTACAGTTGCGACTTCTGCAACGTGCACGTCATGAACGGCCACAAGCTGCGCCACCGTCCGGTCGCCGAAGTGGTGCGCGAGGTGGAGCAATTTCTCAAGCAGGATCGGCGAATCTTCTTTTTCCTCGACGACACGGTCAACGCCGACGAGGCCTACGCTTCGGAGCTGTTCTCGAAGCTCATTCCGTTCAAGATCAAATGGGTCGGCCAGGCCACCACGCTGCTCGGCGAGAATCCGAAGCTGCTCGACATCTTCGCCCGTTCGGGATGCGGAGCGCTGTTGGTCGGCATCGAGAGCCTCGCCGACGAGAGCAACCGGGCGCACCACAAATTCCACAACCCAGCCGAGCGGCAGGTGCGCTGCATCCAGGAGATTCGCAAGGCAGGCATCTGCGTCTATGGCAGTTTCATCTACGGCCTCGACGGCGACACGCTCGCGATGCCCGAGCGGATCGACGCTTTCATCGACGAGGCGGGCGTTGACGTGCCCGGCATCAACCTGCTCCGCCCGATTCCCGGCACCGGCGTGTTCGACCGCCTCGCCGCCGAGGGTCGGCTCCTGCACCCCAGCCACGACCACGACGCCTTCCGATTTTCATGGGGTCAGGAGATGCTCTACCTGCCCAAGCAGATGAGCCTCGACGAATTCATTCCAAGTTACACCGCGCTCACCTCGAAAGTCTTCACCCCTCGCCGGGCCATCGAGCGAGCCATGCGAGCGCCAACGCTCCGTTCGGCAGTGCTGATGTTCAACATGCTGTATGTGCACATGTACGGGCTTTCACGGAAAGATTTGCGGCGGCAATTAGCCGAGCTGGGTGGGGGTTAGCGGTGGACTTGGTGGACGCTGTGGACGTTGTGGACGTTGTGGACAAAAACCCCGAAGAATCGCTCTTCACTCTTCGTCCACAACGTCCACCAAGTCCACCCTCTTCAGCTCAAAGCGCTGATCTCCTCTTCGAGCATTTGCTGCATGTAGAGGTCGGCGTAGTAGCGGCCGTTGGCAAGCAGCTCCTCGTGAGTGCCGCTTTCGGCGATGGCGCCTTCGTGCAGCACAATGATGCGGTCGCAGTTTCTGACCGTCGAGATGCGGTGGCTGATGAGCACGACGGTGGTTTTGGGCAGCTTCTTGAGCAGGCCGTCGAAGATGCGGGCTTCCGTGGAGGTATCGACCGCCGAGAGCGCGTCGTCGAGCACGAGGATCGACGGACTCCACCGCAGCGCGCGCGCAATGCAGGCTCGCTGCTTCTGGCCGCCCGAAAGGTTGATGCCCTTTTCGCCAAGCATCGTGTCGAAGCCGTCCGGGAAATCCTCCACGTCGTCGTGCAGCATGGCGATGCGGCTCGCCTCGATGACATCCACCCCCTCCGAATTACTGCCGAAATCGATGTTGTTGCGGATGGTGTCCGAAAAGAGGAAATTCGATTGCGGCACGAAGCCGATGGTGCGCCGGATCGTTGCCAGCGACAAGGTTTTTATATCCTGCCCGGCGATGGTGATGCGCCCGCTCGACGGGTCGTAGAGGCGCGGAATCAGGTTGACGAGCGTCGATTTGCCGGAGCCGGTCGCGCCAACGATGGCCACTTTCGTGCCCGGCTCGACGGTGAACGAAATGTCGTGCAGCACCTGGCGGTCGGGCTGACCCGGATAGGCGAACCCGACATGCTCGAAGGTCAGTTCGCCCTTGAGCGGCTTTTTCGTCTCGCTCGCCTGCCCGGAGGCCGGTTCAACGATGTCCGGCTTCGTGTCGAAGATTTCCTGCAACCGTCCCTGCGCGGCGGCGGCTTTCTGGATGATGTTGGTCACCCAGCCAATCGAAATGACTGGCCAGCTCAGCATGGTCACGTAGATGACGAACTGCGCGATATTACCGATGCTCATCGAACCGTTCATCACCTTGAATCCGCCGAACCAGATGACCGGAATGAGCGACAGGGCGGTCAGCGCGGTCAGGAGCGCCATGAAGCGCGCCTGGATTCTGCCGAGCTGAAGGTTCTTGTCGTAATAGCTTTTATTGAACTCCTCGAAGCGTCCGGTTTCGTACTTCTCGCGATTGTAGTTTCTGACCACCCGGATGCCTGAAATGTTCTCTTGCACGAGATTGGTGATGGCCGCGTAGTTTTCCTGGATCTCCTTCGAGCGCTTCTGGATCGACACGCCCGTCCGGTAAACCGACCAGCTCAAGAGCGGAGCGGGAAGCAGCGCAAGCAGGGTCAGGACGGGAGAGATGGAGACCATGGCGCCGATGGCGAACAGCAGTCTGAAGAGGGTGTTGATCGAGTACATGATGCCGGGCCCGAGAAAATCGCGCACGGCGTTCAGGTCGTTGGTGCCCCGCGAAATCAGTTCGCCCGATCCGGTGCTGTCGTAAAACGAACTTGAGAGGGTTTGCAGGTGGTTGTAGTAATCGTTTTTCAGATCGAACTCGATATGCCTCGACGTGACGATGATGAGCTGGCGCACCAGATAGAGAAACACTCCGCTGAGAGCGGAGAGCAACAGGTAGAGGCCCGTCTTGCGGAGGATTTCTTGCAGCTCGAACGGACGTCCCATCAGGTCGATCGCCTCGCCGAGATAGCGTGGAGCGGCCACAGCGAAGAAGTTGGTGGCGACGACGCAAATGATCCCGGCAGCCAGGGATTTGCGGTAACGGGCAAGATATGGCCGAAGAGCCAGCAGATTTTTCATCCGTCCTTTTTTGGTGTGACGACTTAATGTATAATAAGTGAAGAGAAAACAAAATGGCGCCTTTAAAAAGCTCTTGCACAATCCGGTTGCTGCGTTGTGTGGTGCCCGAAATCCTTGCGTTCCGGTTTCTGCGCTCCACCTGAATTGCCTCGTGCCGAGGGTGACACTCTTGAGAGGCGCCTTTAAAAGCGTTCAGCCATGGCCTTCGAATCATCAAAAAGCTACTATTCAATCGGCGAAGTCAGCCGGATTTCCGGCATTCCCGCCTATCTGCTCCGTTACTGGGAAGAGTTCTTCAGCGAGCTTGCTCCGGCCAGAGATACCAGAGGCAATCGCCGTTACACCAATCGTGACATCGCGATGGTGCTCAACATCAAGGAGCTGGTCTATGAAAAGGGCTACAAGCTCAACAAGGCCAGCCAGATGGTCAGGAATGGCAAGGGCGCCAGCCATGAGGCCGATCACAAGACCAGCGAAATTCTGAAGCTGCAGAAGCAGCTTTCACGCGAGCAGCAGCAGTTTGAAATCGTCGATGAGCGTCGGCGTACGCTTCTGCTTGAAATCAAGGACGAGATCGAGGAAATTCTGGAGCTGATGGGGTAAGGTTGTCGCGTCGTCTGAAACCGGATGCCCGGGTTTGCCGGGTCTCCATGCTACGGAATTGCCGGCATCGACAGGTTGGTTCGCGCGCGCACGGTCAGGCGCGTTTGCGTTTCGGGCTTGAGGTTCTTTAATCGAATCGGCAATGAAAAGCGCCTACGTTCTCAAGGCAAGTTTCCCCTGTTCTTGTCGTTCCCGGCGAAGTGAAGTGTACGGAAAGTAGGGGTTTACAAGAAGATGGATTCCTTGCTCCATTTGGTTTCGTTCAGCAAGAGAGCCTTGTCTCAGGGATTATCCAGAGATTTGTGGTCGCCGTAAAAACTGCAAGCCTCACTCTTTTGCTCGTTATCAACAAAAAAAGACCGGTACGATGACCGGTCTTTTTTATTGCATTCAGCTGTGTTCAGTCCCGCTTACTGGGCGTAGAGGACTTCGAACTGGCCAACGCCACCTTTGCAGACGTGCTCGACCCAACGGGCATAAGCGCCACCGCTCCAGCGGTACTCTTCGAGGTTCTGCGAGCGGAACTGGGGCGCTGCATAGCGGATCTTGTAGCCCTTCGGCAGCACGACCTTGAGCTGTGCATCGACGCGGAAGTCGTTGAATTTACCGACCATGCCGTGGTGAACCAGCGGAATGAGCGGGTGGTTCAGGATTCTGCGCAGACCGCCGCCTGCATCCACCGAGACGCCGGGGAAGTCGCCGTCAACCTTGACTTCGATACCCTGCGAGTCGGAACGGAATCCGGCTTCGACCTGTGCCGGCCTGTTGAGCTTGTCTGACGGGAAGAGCTCTGCCCAGCGGGAGATGGAATCGACCATGCCGGAACCGCCGTGCGAGAAACGCCAGCGGGAAACGCCGACCGGGCCTTTCGGGCCGCTTTCGGTATTCATGCCGTTGACCTCGATCTTCGAAATTCTCTGGCCGCCTTCGTTCAGGGCGGTGAATGCGGGACCGATGAACCAGAAATCACGGATCCAATCATTGAAAGCACCGGTTCCCATCGACTGCCTGGTGCCTTCCCAGGTGTCGATAAGGTCGTTGTTGTCGAGCGGAACTTTCATGAGAATGTCGTGGAACTGACGGCCCTGCATGTAGATCGGGTTGGGCACGTTGCGGCGGACGGCGTCGGAACGGTAGTAGTACATGTTCACGACGGAGCCTTCAAAGGAGAAGGTGTGGCTGAAATCACCGACGGATACCATGCCTTCGCCGACGGAGATTCTTCTCTCCTTGGTCTCGTTGGCGATATCGGCTTCGATGGTCAGCTTGTTCTTGGTGCTGTCAACGATCGATTCGATGACGGCAGAGATACGCACGAAACCTTTTGCAGGATCGAGCGGTTTGACATTCAGCTTGACATTGCAGTCTGCAGGA
This sequence comes from Chlorobiaceae bacterium, assembly GCA_016931495.1. Taxonomy (GTDB): domain Bacteria; phylum Bacteroidota; class Chlorobiia; order Chlorobiales; family Chlorobiaceae; genus Chlorobaculum. The sequence goes on from JAFGER010000004.1 coordinate 26,663, forward strand.
AGCAACGGACTGGCAGGAGGGACATTTACCTTAGCCCGGGCCTTGACCTTCCCCCAGGAGCTGGAACCGCCTTCAAGCACGATTTCGTAATCGGAATGGGCGGTCGTCACGTCGTTTGAGCCGAAAAGAGCCATAATGATTCTCCTTTTTCTGGTGGCGTTTAAAATGGTATTTTCAGGAAAAACAAAAGGTTGCTTCCTGTTAAATAACAGCTTGAAACAAATTTAAAGAATAAATATTAATAAGTAAAGTAAAATATGTCTCTTCCCGGCTTCCGGCGCGCCCTGTTTCCATTTCCTGCAACATCCGTTTCTCTTGTCCGGAAAAGCTTTTCCGGCCGTTCGTTCCGGTCGGTGACGAAGCGCCTGTTCTCATGAATGCGACCGCGTCGAGCATAATCCGTCACCCGTTTTTGAGGAGTTATTCCTTGCCGCTTCTGAGCGGTCTTCTTCTTGGTGTTTCTTTCCCCACGTGGCCATCCGTTCATCTCGAACCGCTGGCCTGGGTGGCGCTCGTTCCGCTGCTCCTTTCGCTGGAGCATGAGGAACGCTTCGCTCCATTTTTCCGCAAGGTCTGGGCCGCGATGCTGCTGTTCTGCCTCATCGCTCTCTGGTGGGTGAGCCTGGCGACTTTCGCTGGCGGTGTGCTCACCGTTTTTGCGCAGTCCCTCTTTTCAACCGTTCCTCTGCTGTTTTTCCATCTTTTTCGCAAGCGTGCCGGCTACCGTTTCGCTCTTCTGGCGCTGCCATTCATCTGGACGGGCTGGGAGTGGGCCTACATGCAGCAGGATCTTTCGCTCGGCTGGCTGACGCTCGGCAATACGCAGGCGAACCTGCTCTGGATGGTGCAATATGCCGACATTTTTGGGGTTTGGGGCGTCAGCTTCTGGGTGGTGACCTTCAATGTGTGCGCTCTGTTGCTTTTCAGGCGCAAGGAGTTGCCGGTGGTGCGCGCGGGTGTGGTGACGCTCATGGCCGTCATGATCGTCACGCCGCTGCTCTATGCGCGCCATGTCTTCGACCTGGCTGACAGCCGGGCGGCTCAGCCCTCGGTGCGGGTGGCGCTGGTGCAGCCCGATATCGATCCTCATGAAAAGTGGGATGTGCTCAGCCGGGATGAGACGCTTTTCCGTCTTTACAGCCAGACCGCGCAGGCTATGGATGCGGCGTATCGCCCCGATCTGGTGATCTGGCCGGAGACGGCGATTCCTTTTTTCATTCTTGAGCCGGTCAACAGGCCATATCTGCTTTCTCTCCGGCAGATGGTCGAGCGATGGCAGACGCCGGTGCTGACCGGCGTTCCCGATTCGGAGCCTCTTGCCGGGCGGTACGGGCGGGGTGACGCGGCGGCTTCCGGCATCGGTGATCTTCCTGAAGCATGGGCCACCTACAACGCCTCGATGCTTCTGCTGCCAGGCGGCGGGCCGGTGCAGAGGTACCGGAAAATGAGGCTGGTGCCGTTCGGCGAGCGGGTGCCCTATTCGGAGTATCTGCCGTGGCTGGAGAGTCTCAGCTTTTCGATGTCGGGAATTTCGAGCTGGCACAAGGGGCAGGAGGCTACGGTTATGACCTTCACCACGCCGGAGGGGCAGGAGGTCAGGATGGCCAACATCATCTGTTATGAATCGATCTTTCCCGGTCTGGTCACGCGATTTGTGAGGAATGGCGCGGAGTTTCTCTCGCTGGTCACCAATGATGGCTGGTACGGTACCTCGTACGGCCCCTGGCAGCATGCGGCCATCGGGCGGTTGCGCTGTATCGAAAACCGCCGGGCGATGGCCCGTTGCGCCAACACCGGGGTGACGCTGTTTTACGACCGTTGCGGCCGGAGTTATGCTGAAATTCCCTGGTGGCAGCTTGGGGTGAGCGCTGCCGATGTGCCGCTCGAAACCGTGCTCACCTTTTACACGAAGCACCCCGATCTGGTGCCGCACGCATGCCTGGGCGTTTCCGGCCTGTTTGTGGTTGTTGCGGTGTTGAGGCGTCGGCGGTAGGCGCAGCAGTGGAGGGGGTGGACGCTGTTGATTTTGTTTCACTTCGTCCACAGCGTCCACCTTTTCCTACAGCCCGTACTCCCTGATCTTGCGATAAAGCGTCCGTTCGTTGATGCCGAGGGCCTGGGCGGTTCTGCGCTTGTTGCCCTCGAATTTTGCGAGGGCTTCGGCGATGGCGCGTTTTTCAAGCTCTTCGAGTGGCGTCACTTCAGCGGGTGGTGGTGCGGATGCGGCGGGAGGTTGCGCCGATGAGGGCGGCAGGAGCAGCGGGCCGGATGGCTGGCGCGCCATGAGCGTCTGCTGGAGCATCTGCCGGATTTCGCCAATCTCCTGACGTAACTGGATGAGGCTGCTGTAGATGAGGTGCATCTCGATTTTTTCCGGTTTGCCGGGTTCATGCACCAGGCTTTTGTGGCGGCTGCGCTGGATCAGGTGCTTTTCGAGGATGTCGGGCGTAATCTCTTTTCCCCTTTCGAGAATGAGCAGCGACTCGATCAGGTTGCGCAGCTCCCGGACGTTGCCCGGCCACGGGTAGCGCAGCATCAGCTCGCCCGATTCCTGGGTGAAGCCCTCAAAGGCGATGCCGTGCTTGCGTTGGAATTCCCGGATGAAGTGCTCGGCCAGCATGAGGATGTCGCTGCCTCTCTCCCTGAGCGGCGGGAGGTGCAGTTCGACACTCCGGAGCCGGTAGTAGAGATCCTCCCTGAAATTCTTTTCGGCGACCTCATGGGTGAGGTTCCGGTTCGTGGCCGCGATGATTCGCGTGTCCGTCGAGATCGTTTCCGAAGAGCCGACGCGCTGGAACTGGCCGGTTTCGATGATGCGCAACAGCTTGACCTGGGTTTCAAGCGGCATTTCGCCAATTTCGTCCAGAAAAATCGTGCCCTTGTCGGCGCTTTCAAAGTAGCCTTTTCGCGCCTGAACCGCGCCGGTGAACGCTCCTTTTTCATGGCCGAACAGCTCCGATTCGAGGATGCCCGAGGGAATCGCGCCGCAGTTGACCGGGATGAAGCTCCCCGTTGCCCGGCGGCTGTGCTCGTGGATGAATCGGGAGAGCACCTCCTTACCCGAGCCGGTTTCGCCGGTGATGAGCACCGTGACATCGGTCGCGGCTACCTGCAGGGCCAGTTCCCTGAGCTGGAGGATCGCCGGTGAGCGGCCGATGATGTCGAATCTCTGGTTCATGCGCCTCGGGTCTGATGCAGATCGGAGCGGGCGGTCATGGCTGTGCCGGAACCACGATCGATTCGATGGGCAGGGTGCGGCCAAACGCCGCCGCCTCCTGGTGCGAGCTGAAGGTGCGGTTCAGCCTGACCTTGTAGATTCCGTTGATCATTTGCACCGAAGCCTGGACTCCGGGGGCGAGCTGGGCGGCGAGCTGATCGGCGTTGGTGACGTTGTCGAAGCTTCCGAACTGAAGCGTGAACAGGCTGACTTGTTCAGCCGGGGCGACCGGTTGCGGCTGTACCGGCTGAACAGGCGCCGGTGCAGCCGGGATGGCGTTTCCGGTCGGTTGCTCAGGAGGGGTTTCGGCTTTCACCACCGGTTTCGGCGCTGCCGAACCTTTGAGCGGCATGACCGGCAGCCCGGCTGATGTTCCGACCGCCTGCTGGTATGCGTTCAGTCTGGCGCGGCTTATCGGGTCGAGCAGCGGGTCGGGATGCTTGTCAAGCTGTTTGCGATAGAGCGCGGCGGCTTGAGGAGCGTCTTCGGTCAGAAGGGCTTCGACGAGCAGCTTTTCGGAGGGTTTTGTGATCCGGTTGCGGATCTTTTCCAGCAAATAAACCTTATCTTCCTTCACGTACTGAAGGATTTCGGGTGCGTGCGAGACATTTTCGGCCATGACAGCCGTATTCGGGAAGGTCATCAGCATCCCTGCCATGAGGAGCAAACCGCTCGGCGGGAGGCAACGGAACTTGGGCATGGTTCGATTCGATAGTCTGGTCTTTGAGAAGGGTGTCGCCCTGCCGGAGCGCGCCGGCAGGAGTGCCTTTACGTGAATATGGGAAATATTTTACGATTAAATCAATTCCTTTCCATGAAGCATTTTTCAGTCAAGGCCTGCGCCAAAATCAATCTCGGCCTGCTCATCACCAGCCGCCGGGATGACGGTTACCATACCCTTGAAACGATCTTTGCGCCGATCGGGTGGCACGACACGCTTGAATTCACCGAATCGGAACGCATCGGCATGGAGTGCACCAACCTCGATCTGCCGGTCGATGAGACCAACCTCTGCATCCGCGCGGCCAGGGCTTTGCAGGAGTATGCCGGTATTTCAAGAGGAGTTTCAATCAGGCTCGACAAACGGGTTCCGTTCGGCGCAGGCCTCGGTGGAGGAAGCAGCGACGCGGCCGCCACGCTCAATGCGCTCTGCCGCCTCTGGGAGATTGACGTGCCCTCGGCGGTGCTGCACCGTCTTGCCGTAAAGCTCGGTGCCGACGTTCCCTATTTCCTCGAAATGAAAGGACTTGCCTATGCCTCCGGAATCGGCGAGGAGCTGGAAGACTTGTCTCTCGCCCTGCCCTGGCACGTGGTGACCGTTTTCCCGGAGGTGCAGGTTCCGACCGCCTGGGCCTACAAGAACTTCCACCGCCGGTTCGACAGGCCGGTTCCCGACCTGAAAGTTCTCGTCCGCCGTCTCTGCCTGGAGCGCGATCTTTCGGTGCTCGATGCGTTCGAGAACGACTTTGCCTCGGTGGTGTTCGAGCACTACCCGGTGGTGCGCGAGGTGCGCGACACGCTTGCGGCGTCCGGCGTGTTGTTCGTCTCGCTCTCCGGCAGCGGCTCGGCGGTTTACGCTCTTTTCGAGAGTCAGGCTTTAGCCGAGGAGACTGCCGAGGCGATGGCCGGGCGTTTCCGCGTCAACGTCACCCCGGCAGGCTTCCGGATGGAGTGAGGCGGGCGCAGAACCCTCTCTTGCATTCAGGCGGGTTTCAGTCCCGACAGCTGTCGGGACATTTTTCACTCTTACATTTACATTGCCCCGTCCCGAAAGAGTTCGGGACGGGGTGAAGGTTGACGTGTTGCGCCTCCGAGGAGAGGCATCCCGCGATTCGTAGAAGGGCGGGCGCAAGACCCGCCCCTACAGAATATTTCAAAGTGATCGTTAAATCACCGAGAGGCCAATCCTTTCACCCCCGGCGATTCGCAACCAGCAGGTTTTCGAGCTGCGAGGCGAAGAGTTTGACATCCTCGTCGAGGAAGTGTGACGACTGGAGCCGAACGCGCTTGACCACCGAGTAGTCGATTGCCGCATCGAAGCTGTGCTCGCTGAACATCGGGGCGTTTGCCGCCACCGAACCGTCGGGCGCGGTGAGCGCCGAGTTGCCCCAGTAGGTGAAGCTGTCCTCGTTGCCCACCCGGTTGACGCAGGCCACGTAGCAGCTGAACAGGAACGCGCTGGTCGAGGCGATGGTCTGCCATTGCGATACGATGGCCGGAATGCCCTGCCCTGGCGAAAGTCGGAGCGGGCTGGACATCAGCACCAGCAGCAGCTTGGCGCCCTGATGGGCCAGCAGGTAGGGCACCGACATGTGCCAGAAATCCTCGCAGATCGCCACGCCGATCCTGCCGAGCCGGCGCGAGGTTACCGCCTCGATCTGCCGTCCCGCCGAAAAGTAGCGCAACTCCTCGAACATGCCGTAGGTCGGCAGGTAAATCTTGCGGTGCACGCTGCGTCCCGCGCCATCCTCGAACATGAAGGCCGAGTTGTACACGCCGTAATCGTCGCTCAGTTCGATTCCCCCGCAAATGATCGTAATGTTGCGGCTCAGCTCGCGCAGCGGGTCGAGCCGCGAATCCTCGATGTGCATCGCCATGTCCTGCGCGGCGTCCTGCACGTTGTAGCCGGTCAGCGAAAGCTCCGGGAAGGCGATGGCGTCGGCGCCCTCCCGGATCGCCGCTTCGATCGAGCGGATATGCCGTTCGAGATTTTCCTCGAAATTGGCAAGCGTGCAGTCCGACTGGACGATTCTGAGTTTGGCTTTGAGCATCGGTTGATTCAATGGTAAGGATAGAAGATATAGAAGGTTGCGGAGAGCAGCGCCAGCACCGCCATGCCGGCGTTGATTTCGCGGAATCTGCCCGCAAGCGCCTTGATGAGCACCCAGCTGATGAAGCCCATCGTGATGCCGACGCCGATGTTGAAGGTGAAGAGCATCAGCACGATGGTCAGAAAGGCCGGCAGCAGTTCGGTGTAGTCCCCGAAATCGAAGTGGCCCGCCGACTCGATCATGAACATGCCGACCAGCACGAGCACCGGGCCGTAAGCCTGCGGCGGCACGATGGTCAGAATCGGCGCGAAGAAGAGCGCGAGCAGGAAGAGCCCTGCCACCACGAGCGCCGTGAAGCCGGTCTTGCCGCCCTGCTCGATCCCGGAGGCCGACTCGATGAACACCCCGGCAGTGGTGGTGCCGAAGAGCGCGGCGGCGATTGTCGAGAGCGCATCGACCAGCATCGGTTTCTCGATTTCCGGCAGGTTGCCGTTTTCGTCGAGCAGCCTGGCACGGGCTGACAGGCCGATAAGCGTTCCGAGGGTATCGACGAAATCCATCACCAGCACGCTCAGGATCACCCCGATGAAGCCCCAGGTGAGCGCGCCGGCAACATCGATCTGCATGAAGAGAGGCGCGACCGAAGGCGGCAGGCTGAAAAGGGTTTCCGGAAGTTGCAGCAACCCGAGCGAGAGCATCAGGAGCGTCGTCGCAGCCATGCCGATCACCAGCGCTCCGGTGAAGCGGCGCACCAGCAACGCGCCGGTGAGCGCGAGACCGCCGAGGCCGCAGAGCGCCGGAATTGCCGTCAGGTCGCCGAGCTTGACCGGAGCGCCCGGCACGCCGATGGCCACCACGCCCATGTCGGAGAGGCCGAGGAAGGCGAGGAACAGCCCGATGCCCACTGCGAAGCTGTGCTTGAGCGTCATCGGAATCGCCTCGGCCAGCCACTTGCGCGCGCCGGTCAGCGTGATGAGCGTGAAGAGCACGCCGCTCACCAGAATCGCGCCGAGCGCCGTCTGCCACGAGTAGCCGAGCGTTTTGACCACCGTGTAGGCGATGAAGGCGTTTTCGCCCATGTACGGCGCGACGGCGAAGGGGCGTTTGGCGTACAGGCCCATGAGCACCGTGCCGAAGACCGCCGTCAGGATGGTTGCCGTCATCGACGCACCACGCGGCATTCCGGCGGCTTCGAGGATGGCCGGATTGACCACGATGATGTAGGAGAGCGTGAAAAAGGTGGTCAGCCCGGCCAGAAACTCCTGCCGGTAGCTCGTGCCGAGCCTGTCGAATTCAAAGAAATTCCGCATGAGCGTTTCAAACAATGCAAGTTGCAGGTATCGCGAAAAATACGAATAATGCCACAGAATCTGCATTGATGGTTCATCATGCCCTGGCCGGGTGTTGTTCAGGGCACCTCTAAAAACTTATTGCGCGTTTCGATTGCTGCGTTGGGCGGTGCTCGAAATCCTCATGGACTCTGTGTACACTCCGGCTTCTGCGCTCCGTCCGCCTTGCTCTCGAAGCGCTCATGACACTTTTTAGAGGTGCCCTTCAGAAAAAAAACAAAGAGTTGTTTGTTGCTTGATGGCGGTTTTTTTTATATTGGACTAAAATAATCCTATTTAAATTCATCATCAGACCAAATCAATTCAGGGAGAGCTTTATCATGGGTGTACTTGTAGGCCGTCCGGCGCCCGATTTCAATGCGGAAGCAGTTGTCAACGGTTCGACCTTCGTCGATTCCTGCCAGCTTTCGGCGTATCGCGGCAAATATGTGGTGCTGTTTTTCTATCCGCTCGACTTCACCTTCGTCTGCCCGACCGAGCTGCACGCTTTCGAGGAGAAGATCGACGAATTCAAAAAGCGCAATGTCGAGGTGCTCGGCTGTTCTGTTGATTCCAAGTTTTCGCACTTCGCCTGGCTCAATACGCCGCGCAGCAAGGGCGGGATCCAGGGCGTGACCTACCCGCTCATTTCGGACATCAACAAGACCATCGCCCGGGATTATGATGTGCTGACCGCGGATGGCAGCGTGGCGCTGAGAGGTCTTTTCCTGATCGACAAGGAGGGCATCGTGCGCCACCAGGTGGTCAACGACCTCGGCCTCGGCCGCAATGTTGACGAGGTGCTCCGTATCGTCGATGCGCTCCAGTTCACCGAAGAGTTCGGCGAAGTCTGCCCGGCCAACTGGAACAAGGGCGACAAAACCATGAAGCCGACCGGCGAGGGTCTGAAAGAGTTTTTCGCCGAGTGATGTTCGTTACGTAGGGGCGGTTCGAGGACCGTCCTTACCTATCATGTGAAAAGAACCCGCTGCTTTCCGTTTGACAGGGGGTTCGGTTATGCCGGAAGAGTGCGTTAGCCGCCGCACGCTTCCGGCATTTTTTGTAGTGTGGGGAGATGTGGGCGCGGTGGACAGGAGTGCAAACCGTAGGGGCGGGTCTTGCGCCCGCCCTTTTACTGATGCGACAATTTTTGTGGCATGGAAGGGCAGGCGCAAGGCCTGCCCCTACGGAAAAGAAGAAAGGGAACAAAAAAAGGACGGTCAACCGACTGCCCCAGAATTATCAATTCTCCATTGCTCAGTACGCCTTGGCGAACACCACTTTCTGCGTCGCGGGGTTGCCACTGCGGATGCAGGTTCCCGGTTCGTCCATGCTGTACTGGGCGCGGTAGTCGTCGTCGGTGGGGAGCACGCGGATGGTGGCTTTGGTCTCCTCCTTGATCTGCGCTTCGGTTTCGGCGGTGCCGTCCCAGTGGGCGATGACGAAGCCTTTTTCCACGCCTGCCTTGAACTCCTCCCACGTCTTCGCTTCGATCGTGTTGTCCAGCCTGAACTGCAAGGCGCGGTCGTAGAGGTTCTGCTGGATGTTGTTCAGAATCTCCTCGATGTTTGCCGGGAGCGTGTCGTCGAGCAGCAGCTCGGTCTTTTCGAGCGTGTCGCGACGGGCGGCGACGCACTTGCCCTGCTCGATGTCGCGCGGGCCAAGCTCGATCCTCACCGGAATGCCCTGCAATTCGTACTCCGCGAACTTCCAGCCGGGCGAGTTGTTCTCGCTGTCATCGACGAAGGTCGGAATGCCGTGATGGTTCAGCGCCCTGGCGATGAACCGGGCGTGGGCGCGGACTTCCTCCTTGTTGCCCTTGAGGATCGGGATGATCACCACCTGCCGCGAGGCGAGTTTCGGCGGCAGCACGAGGCCCTTGTCGTCGGAGTGCGCCATGATGAGCGCGCCGATCAGCCGCGTCGAAACGCCCCAGCTCGTGGCCCAGACGTAATCGAGGCCGCTTTCTTTGGTCTGGAACTGGCAGTCGAACGCTTTGGCGAAGTTCTGGCCGAGGTTGTGCGAGGTGCCTGCCTGAAGCGCCTTGCCGTCCTGCATCATCGCCTCGATGCAGTAGGTGGCGTCCGCGCCAGCGAACTTCTCGCTGTCGGTTTTTTTGCCCACGATCACCGGCAGCGCCATGTACTCCTCGGCGAAGGTGCGGTAAACGTTGATCATGCGGATCACCTCCTCCTGCGCCTCCTCCGGCGTGGCGTGCGCCGTGTGGCCTTCCTGCCAGAGGAACTCGGTCGTCCGCAGGAACAGGCGGGTGCGCATCTCCCAGCGCACGACGTTGGCCCACTGGTTGATGAGGATCGGCAGGTCGCGGTAAGACTGGATCCATTTTTTGTAGGACGACCAGATGATGGTTTCGGAGGTCGGGCGGACGTAGAGCTTCTCCGTCAGCTCCTCGCCGCCGCCGTGCGTCACCACGGCGCACTCCGGCGCGAACCCTTCGATGTGCTCAGCCTCCTTGGCGATGAAGCTTTCGGGGATGAACATCGGGAAGTAGGCGTTCACATGGCCGGTCTCTTTGAACATGCCGTCGAGCGCCGTCTGCATCTTCTCCCAGATGGCGTAGCCGTTGGGGCGGATGACCATGCAGCCGCGCACGTCGGAATAGTCGGCAAGTTTGGCCGACCGGACCAGGTCGATATACCATTGGGAATAGTCTTGCTGCCTCGAAGTGATTTTGTCAGCCACGGTAATGCTTGCGGTTTGAATTATGGGGAAATACGGAGGCGGGAGGTCTCCGCGTCAATGTGTTTGGTAAAAGTAATGAAATGAAGGCAGATATTACTTCGGCCACTAAAACTCTTAAACAATTGCCCCGGACTTTAGTCCGGGGTTTATGGATAAGAAAAAAGAAATAAGGGGTTTAGCCCAATCTCTTCTTTTAGAGAAGATTGCGATTTTTTCTTGCCGGATTAATAACATCGTTCTGCCGGAACCGTTTACTGCTCGAACGTTTTCATCTTTTCCATGAGCTGGCGCAGATGCTTTTTCTGGTCGCTGTCGATAGTGACGCGACCGGCTTCGGTTTTCCGGTAGCCGGACGGGATGGCGAATCCGGATTCGGGGATGGCTTTTTGCCGCACCCGCAAGAGCTCCATCGCATAGCGGCCGCTGTCGTTGAGCTGGATGATTCTGACCGGGAAGCCGTCAACGCCGTTCTTTTCGAGCGTTCTGGAGAGCGAAGTGTTCGACAGGCGCGGGTTCTGCGATTGCAGGAGCCTGAAGGTGGAAAAATCGGCAAGGCCCTTTGAAATCCAGAGGTCGAGCCGTTCGGTGCTGCTCTGGAGCCGCACGTGCTCGCACGGGTAGCCTTTGACGGTTTCCGTGCCGATGCGCGTGAAACGGTAGTCGCTGTCGAAGTCGAGCAGCGTGGCGCTCTCGGCTGCTGTGCGCAGGTTGACCGTGCTCCAGCTTTTCGCCTTGTGATTGACGATGATGGCCTCGTCAGGCTTTGAACTTCGGGTGATGACCGTCGTTCTGAGCGGTTCGGGAATCCGGTCGAGGTGCATGGTCATCTCCATTTTCTGGTCACGCCTGCCGAACAGGTAGGTGATCTCCGCCTTGCCGTTGGGCATGGTGAGCGCCATCTCCATTTCCCCGGTGAACGCGGCATGGGCGCTCGACGGAATGGCGAGGAGAATGAAAAGCAGGGTGGCAAGAATGCCGGGCAGTTGTTTCATCGTTCGGAATCGGTTGCTGATGTTCGACGGAATATCGCAAAAAAACGGAAGATGTTCGTTTTTCAGATTATGACGCTGTTTTGCGATGGTTCTTGTTTTTGACGTTTTCTGCCGGAAGAAAGGACGAACGGCAGGGACGACGAGGTTGGCGAGGACGGAAAAGCGGGATTTGGCGATGCCCCATGCCACTCCGCGCCTGGCCTGAAATGCGTTTCCCTGGCGACTGTGGCGCTTGTTGCCGGCGGGTGTCCTCTTTCTGGCGCCATGAGTCGCCGTCGGCTCTCTTTGTTTTCCCCATTGCCGCACCCCTGCAAAACTTGTATTATACCCGCCAAACCCCATAACCCAACCCGAAGCGCCGGTCATGCCAGAAGAGAAAGTGTGGAGCGTCGTGGAGCTGCTCAAAACCACGATTGCCTTTTTTACCGACAAAAAGATCGACGAGCCTCGTCTTTCGGCGGAACTGCTTTTGGGCCAGGTGCTCGGGTTGCAGCGCCTCCAGCTCTATCTCGACCATGAGCGGCCCGTAACGCCGAAAGAGCTGGAGGCTTTCCGGGCGGCTTGCCGGGAACGGTTGCAGGGCAGGCCGGTGCAGTACATCGCGGGCGAGGCGTTTTTTTACGGCTACCGCTTTTTCGTCGATGAGCGGGTGCTGATTCCGCGTCCCGAGACCGAGCTGGTGCTCGAACATGCGCTGGAGCGTCTGGCGGCAAGCGGTCTCGAATCCGCGCAAAAGCCGTCGATTCTCGATATCGGAACCGGCAGCGGCTGCATCGCCATCACGCTCGCCCTGCGCCTGCCCGGCGCTCGCGTCACCGCCGCTGACGTTTCCGCCGATGCGCTCGAAGTCGCCCGCCGCAATGCCGAAGCGCATGGCGTGGCCGACCGTATCCGCTTCGTCGAGGCCGACGCGCTCGGCGCTTCGTTCGCCGAAAAAGCTGGCGGGCCGTTCGACATGGTGATTTCCAATCCGCCCTACATTCCCGAAGCCGAGTGGGCGACCTTGCAGGAAGAGGTGAGGCAGTACGAGCCGCGCCTGGCGCTGGTCGCTCCCGAAGGATTCGAGTACTACCAGAGCATCATCGCCGCCGCGCCTGCGCTGCTTCGCAAGGGCGGCGTGCTCTGCTTCGAGCTTCATGCCGACGGTGCGGAAGGGGTCAGGCGTCTTCTCGGGCCCGAGTTCATCGACGTTCAGGTCATGCAGGATTACAACCGTCTCGATCGCGCCCTTTCCTGTATCGCCGGGTGAATCCATGCGGTTCATTGATGGTTAAATTTCTGTATATTCAAGGTCGGGCCCGGGCTGCCGGAGTGGCAACTATCGGGGCCTTGCCGTTGTTGAAAATCATGGCATTTGGCGGCTGTTCGGCATCGGTTTTCTGTGCATTGCCGCCGGTTTTCCGGAGTATTACCAGTACAAGTTCAGGTTGATAGCAGATGTTCTATCGTGATTTGACCCTGCGTGAACGTCAGGTTCTCGGTATAATCATACAGTCATACATCGTTTCGGCGATGCCGGTCGGTTCGCGCACCATTGCCCGTAACTACAATCTCGGCCTGTCGGACGCGACCATCCGCAATGTGATGGCCGATCTGGAGGCCGATGGCTTCATCAGCCAGCCTCATACCTCGGCGGGCCGCGTGCCGACCGACAAGGGGTATCGCTATTACGTCGATCTGATCATGAATGTGAGCGGCATCGACGAGCAGGAGAAGCAGATGATCGACGCCGGTTTCACCTCGCGCACCCCGGAGCTGAAGGGCACCTCCGCCGAGGTGCTCGGCGCGGCGGCCAGGGTGCTGGGCAGCATCTCCCGCCAGCTTGGCGTGGTGCTGCCGCCGCGGCTCTCCAACGCCGTCTTCGAGCGGCTCGACATCGTGCAGCTCGCCTCGAACCGCATCATGGTGGTGATCGCCATCCAGTCGCTCTTCGTCAAGACCATCGTGATGGAGCTGACGGCTGAAATTTCGCGCCGGAAGATCGACGCCGTGGTCAGCGTGCTCAACGAGCGGCTGTCGGGCCTGACGCTCGAAGAGATCCGCAGCACCATCGGCAGGCGCCTGTCGGACTTCCAGAGCCGCGAGGGGCTGATGAACAGCATCGTCGGCGCGGCGGACACGCTCTTCGACGAATCGTCGATTCTCGAACGGCTCTACGTATCGGGCACGGAGAACATCGTCGATCAGCCCGAATTCAAGCAGCCCGAAAAGGTGCGCGACATCATCACCATGATCGAGGACAAGTTCGGCATCGCCCGGCTGGTCGATAACGCCGCGCCTCCGGAATCATCCGTGCGGCGTGACAGCGAGGTGGCCATCAGCATTGGCGCCGAGAACCGGACCGACAACGCGGTCGATCTGACCATCGTTTCGTCGCCCTACTATGCGGGCAAGATGGTCGGAAAAGTCGGCATCATGGGGCCGAAGCGGATGGATTACGAACACGCCGTGCGCGTGGTGAACTACATGGCGGGGTGCCTTTCGGAGGCGCTGTCCGGAAACAATTAATTTCAAAAGACGTTGTTCAATCATGACCAAAAAGCATCACAAGGAACAGGAAGAGATACAGGAGACGATCAATACCGGAGCGCTGGAGCAGTCTGCTGACGAGACCGTGGCCATTCCGGCGGCAACCGAGGCCGATATGGAGGCTGAAATCGCAGCTCGCGACGCCGAGATTCAGAAGCTGCGCGAAGAGGTGATGCGCCGCGCCGCGGAGTTCGAGAACTTCCGCAAGCAGAAAGAGCGCGAAGCCGCCCAGTCGGGCACGCGGATGCTTGAAAACACGGTGCGTGACCTTCTGCCGCTGCTCGACGACCTGAAGCGCCTGATGGAGCACATCCCGGCAGAACTGCAGGAGATGGCCGAAGCAAGGCCCTTCATCGAGGGCGTGGAGCTGATCCGCAAGAACTTCACGTCACTGCTCGAAAAGAAAGGGGTCAAGGAGATCGAGGCGCTCGGCAAGGTGCTCGACGTGAACTTCCACGAAGCCATCACGCAGATCGATGCGCCGGACGCCGAGCCCGATACGATCGTTCAGGAGTACCAGACAGGCTACACGCTCGGCGACCGGGTGATCCGTCACGCCAAGGTGATCGTCGCCAGATAAGCTGAAGATTCAGAGATAAATAGCGAGAGAATAAACGATGAAAAGAGATTACTACGAAGTCCTTGGCGTCAGCCGCTCGGCCGACAAGGACGAAATAAAGAAGGCCTACCGCAAGCTGGCCCTGAAATACCACCCCGACAAGAATCCTGACAACAAGGAGGCCGAGGAGAAGTTCAAGGAGGTCAACGAGGCCTACGAGGTGCTGAGCAACGACGACAAGCGCCGCCGGTACGACCAGTTCGGTCACGCGGGCGTCGGTTCGTCGGCCGCATCGGGCGGTGGCCCCGGCGGCTTCGGTGGCGGCGGGTACGCCGACATCAACGATATTTTCGAGATGTTCACTGGCGGCGGACGCGCCAGAGCCGGCGGCTCGCCGTTCAGCGGTTTCGAGGACATTTTTGGCGGCGGGTTCGGAGGCGGTGCCGGACGCCGCTCCCGTTCGACAGGCATACACGGTACCGATCTGAAAATCCGTCTCAAGCTTACGCTTGAAGAGATCGCCAAGGGCGTTGAAAAGACGCTCAAGATCAAGAAGCAGGTGGTTTGCCAGGATTGCAACGGCACCGGCTCCAAAACCGGCAAGACCGAAACCTGCCCGACCTGCCACGGAAGCGGCGAAATTCGCCAGGCCTCCAAGACCATGTTTGGCCAGTTCGTCAACATCGTGCCCTGCCCGACCTGTGGCGGCGAGGGGCAGGTGGTGAAGGATCGCTGCACCGCCTGTTATGGCGAAGGCATCAAGCAGGGTGAAGTGACCGTCAAGGTCAACGTGCCTGCCGGCGTGCAGGAGGGCAACTACATCACGCTGCAGGGGCAGGGCAACGCCGGGCCGAGAGGCGGCACTCCGGGCGACCTGATCGTGATCATCGAAGAGAAGCCGCACGAGCAGTTCAAGCGCAATGGCGACGACATTATCTACGATCTCGCGGTCGGTTTTCCTGATCTGGTCATGGGAACCAAAGTCGATGTGCCGACGCTCGACGGCCACGTCAAGCTCACCGTTCCGGCGGGTACCCAGCCGAACACCATGCTGCGCATCGGTGGCAAGGGTATCGGCCACCTCAAGGGCGGCGGTACCGGCGACCTGTACGTCCGGGTGAATGTCTATGTGCCGAAGGATGTCTCCGGCAAGGATCGCGACCTGCTGAAGGAGCTGCGGAAGTCTTCGCACATCTGCCCAAACAGCAGCGATCAAGAGCACGAAAAGAGCATCTTCGAGAAGGCGAAGGATATTTTCAGCTGACATCCGGGCCTTTTCACGGCAGAACGAAAAAAAGCCGGCAGCTTTTGCAACTGCCGGCTTTTTTCATGTCTCTTTTCCGGATACCGTTCAGTAGCCTCTGGGGCTGGCCCTGGCTTCATCGAGCACTTCGGGCGTGATGTACCTGATGCCGTTCTCCTCGGCGTAGGAGATGAGGGCGGCCCTGATCTTGTCGCTGAAAAACGGCGGGGCGCTATCAAGCAGTTCGAGGGCCTCGTCGCTCCACTGGAGGTCGCCGCCTCGTGATTTGAAGGATTTGCGGTAGCCGTCCACGATCTCCTCCACGAAATCCTCAATCACCTCTTCGTCGTCGATCTGGTGCGGAGCGATGATCTTTTCGCTCAGAATGCGGTTGCGCATCAGGTGAATCTTGAGCTGCGGAAGGTAAACCGACTGCGCCATCGCCACGGGGCTTCCGCAGGTCAGGAACAGGGCGATGTTCTTGTTTTTCAGGTAGCGCTTGAGGTTGCTCTGCAGCAGGGCGCCGAGCAGCTGCGAGGAGACCACCATGTAATAGACGGGCGCTCCCATGATGACCACATCGAAATCCCGCAGGAAGCTGTAATCGGCGGTCGCCTTGCAGCGGGCTTTTTCGACGTAGGCGCCGTATTCGGCAAGCTGCTGGCCGATCGAGTCGATCAGCCGGTCGGTGGCGCCTCCCCTGGAGCGGCTGTCGTAGAGGATGATGGCTTTCATCTGGCGGTCTTTATCGCGCGTCATAAGATCGGGTTGTGTTGAATCAGTTTGCCTTGCCGTAGGCCGCCACGATGCTGTCCACGAAGGCAGCAATGGTTTGCAGGTCGCCGGTCTTGCCGGGCGGGAAGACCTTTTCGGCAAGGATCACCGGGTTGTCGAGATTCATTTTGATCTGGGGCAGGTAGAGGAGCTGGGCCATCGGCTCCGGGCTTCCGCAGATCACGAACAGGGCCACTTTCTTGCCTTTGAGCGCCGTTCTCAGGTTGCTCTGCGACAAAGCGCCGCTGAGCTGCGAGGCGACGAGCAGGTAGTAGATCGGTGCTCCGAGAAGCACGAGATCGAACTCACTGACAAAGCTGAAATCGCCGTTTGCCTTGCAGCGGGCTTTTTCCACGTAAGCTCCCGATTCGGCAAGCTTTTTGCCGATCGAATCGATCAGCCTGTCGGTCGAGCCGCCGACGGACTGGCTGTCATAAAGGATAATGGCCTTTACGGGCTTGTCGAAGGTGCTGTTCATAGGCTTTGTCATTAAGGTTGAGCCTGACAGTTACATAAAATCCTATAATAAGACTTTACTCTTTGACGGCAAAATCGGGAGGGGGGAAGGGCGGCAGTCAGTTCTTCCGACCGATCCGTCCAGTTCTTTTTCCCCCGAACGCAAAAGGGCCGCCTTTTCGGGCAGCCCTTTTGTAAAACTATCGTGAAGCTGAGCTTACACGAATTTCGAGTAGATGCTGAGCAGGTCAACGACACGGGTGGCATAGCCGAGTTCGTTGTCGTACCAGCCGACGATTTTGACCATGTTGCCGGAGCTCATCGTCAGCGGCGAGTCGAAGATGCAGGAGTGGGCGTTGCCGACGATGTCCGACGACACGATCGGATCGACGTTGTATTCGAGGATGCCCCTCATCTCGCCCTCGGCGGCGGCCTTCATGGCGGCGTTGATCTCCTCCTTGGTGGCCGCTTTTTCGACGATGACCGACAGGTCGGTGACCGAGCCGTCCGGAACCGGAACCCTCATGGCGAAACCATCGAGCTTGCCGGCCAGTTCAGGCAGCACTTCGCCGATGGCTTTGGCGGCGCCGGTCGAGGTCGGAATGATCGATGCGGCAGCGGCGCGGGCGCGGCGGAGATCCTTGTGCGGAAGATCGAGGATGTTCTGGTCGTTGGTGTAGGCGTGCACGGTGGTCATGAAGCCCTTGACGATGCCGAAGTTCTCGTGCAGCACCTTGGCCATCGGGGCGAGGCAGTTTGTGGTGCAGCTTGCGTTGGAGACGATTTCCTCGTCGCCGGTGATGCTCTTGTCGTTGACACCCATGACGATGGTGGCGTCAACCTTGTCCTTGGCGGGAGCCGAGATGATCACCTTTTTGGCGCCGGCGGCGATGTGCTTTGCGGCGGCTTCACGGCTGGTGAAGATGCCGGTGGACTCGACCACGAGATCGGTGCCGAGCGAGGCCCAGGGGAGCTGGGCGGGATCTTTCTGCGCGCAGATGGTGATGGTTTTGCCGTTGACAACCAGGTTGTCACCCTCGATGCGGACTTCGCCGTTGAATTTCTTGTGGGTGCTGTCGTATTTGAGCAGGTGGGCAAGGGTCTTTACATCGGTCAGGTCGTTGATGCCGACGATTTCCACGTCGGGATTATCCACAGCCTGTCTGAAAACCAGACGGCCGATGCGGCCAAAACCATTGATACCAACTTTTACTTTCGCCATGATGCGTTTTTCCAGTATGGGTTTAACGGATAGATTAGATGATTACGCTGTTCCGCGTTGTTGCGAAAACGCCCTGAATCGGGCGCATGTCGCCGAAGAAAAGTCACAAGATAGAAAAATAGAAGATCGCCGGTGAAATCTTCACGATTTTTTTTCAAAACTTTCCGTCAATACTTCTTTCAGACCGCTGAAACTGCCGTTGCTCAACAGCACGACCACATCGCCAGGCTGGCGTTCGGCTTCGATGAAGCGGACGATGTCTTGCGGATAATCGTCGCCGCCAGCCGCAAACACCTGCTTGCCGTTCGCTTCCAGCTCCCGGCACAGTAGCGCCGTGTCGAGCCGCTCCTCCGGCGCGTAGCGTTCAGGGCGGTTGACCCTGCCGAGCACCACCACCGCCGCGCCGTCGAAGCACTCCGCCAGCTCGCGCTGGAAGATGTTGCGCGTCGTGGTGTTGGAGCGCGGCTCGAAACAGGCCACGATGCGCCGCCCGGGGTAGCGTTCCGCGATTGCGCCGATGGTGAGTCGAACGGCCGTCGGATGGTGGGCGAAATCCTCGATGAGCGTAACGCCGCCCGCGTACTCGCCGACCAGCTCCATGCGGCGCTTCGGGCGCCTGAACGAAGCGAGGCCGCGCGTGACCGACTCGAAGCTCACGCCCGCGCGGATTGCAGCCGCCGTCGCCGCCAGCGCGTTCATCACGTTGTAGTTGCCGAAAAGCGGAACACTGACCCGCCCCATCGCTTCGCCGTCACGCACGATCGTGAAGGACGTGCCGTCCGCATCCGTCGCAATCTCTGCCGCCGTCCAGTTTGCCTCGCCCGTCAGCCCGAAGGTTTCCACGCGGCAGAAGGCGTTGGCGGTAACCGCCATCGAAACCGGATCGTCGCCGTTGACGATCAGCAAACCGCTGGATGGCACGAGGTTCACCAGCAGGCGGAAGCTCTTCTTGATGTCGTCGAGCGAATCGAAGATGTCCGCGTGGTCGAACTCGACGTTGTTGATGATGGCAATGTCGGGGCGGTAGTGCAGGAACTTGCTGCGCTTGTCGAAAAAGGCCGAGTCGTACTCGTCGCCCTCGGTCACGAAAAAGCCCGGTTCGGAGAGGCCCGACGGGCGGCAGCCGTCGCCGAAGTTCTCCGGAATGCCGCCGATCAGGAAGCCCGGCAGAAAGCCGCCCGCTTCGAGCAACCATGCGGCGAGCGAAGTCGTCGTCGTCTTGCCGTGCGTGCCCGCCACCACAATCGAGGTGTGGCGGCTTATCAGCTCGCGCCGCACCAGCTCCGGCATCGAAATCAGCTCCATGCGCTGGTCGAGCGCGTATTCGAGATCGGGATTACCACGGCTGATCGCGTTGCCCACCACCACCAGGTCAGGCGAGGCGCTTTTCAGGTTCTCCGCCGAAAAGCTGTTGAAATAGCGGATGTTATGGTTTTCCAGATAGGTGCTCATCGGGGGATAGAGCTGTGTGTCCGAGCCGGTGACGGCGTGGCCCATGTGCGAAAGCGCCACGGCGACCGAAGCCATTGCCGAGCCGCCGATGCCGATGAAGTAGATGGAACTCATGGTTGGTGAAGGTTGGTCATGTCCTTGTGAATCAAACGCTTATCCCAATAGTACAGAAAAACCCCAGTCTCGCAAAACCGGGCAGGATTCGGGCCTGGGTTCGGGAATGAGGCAATGAATCCGTATTATATATGATCTAAAGATTTTCAGGAACACCACCTCAATCCAGTAAAAATATGCAGTTCATCGACCTTATCACCCAGAAAAACCGCATTCGCGAGAACCTCATGAAGCGGATCGAGCGGATCATCGACAGCGCCCAGTTCGTCATGGGGCCGGAAGTGCTCGAAGCCGAGAAAAAACTCGCCGAGTACGTCGGCACGAAGCACTGCGTTTCGTGCGCCTCCGGCACCGACGCGCTGCTCATTCCGCTCATGGCCAAAAGGGTCGGCCCTGGCGATGCGGTGCTTACCACGCCCTTCACCTTCGTGGCCACCGCCGAGGTCATCAGCCTCGCGGGCGCGACGCCGGTGTTCGTCGATGTGCTGCCCGGCACCTTCAACATCGACCCCGATGGCGTCGCTCCGGCGGTTGAAGAGGCTCGCAAAAAAGGGCTGAATCCGAAGGCGCTCATTCCGGTCGATCTGTTCGGCCTGCCCGCCGAGTACGACCGCCTCGAAAAGGTTGCTGCTGAGCAGGGCCTCTGGATTCTCGAAGACGCCGCGCAGGGCTTCGGCGGCACGGTCGGCGGCAAAAAGGCGGGCAGCTTCGGCCTCGTTGGTGCGACCTCATTCTTCCCGGCCAAGCCGCTCGGCTGCTACGGCGACGGCGGCGCGATCTTCACCGACGACGACGAATTGCTTGAGCTGCTGATCTCCGTCCGCGTGCACGGCGGCGGCTCGGACAAGTACAACAACGAACGCATCGGCCTCAACGGCCGCTTCGACGCCATCCAGGCAGCGGTCATCAACGAAAAACTGACCATCTTCGACGACGAACTCGACCTGCGAAACAAGGTCGCCGCCGCCTACAGCGCCCGTCTCAAGGAGCGCGTCGTGGTTCCCGAAGTGCCCGAAGGCTACACCTCCTGCTGGGCGCAATACTCCGTTCTCGCCAACTCCACTGACGACCGCATGAAGCTGATGGCCGCGCTGAAAGAAGCGGGAATCCCCTCGGCAATCTACTACCCGATTCCGTTGCACCTCCAGAAAGCCTACGAAAATCTTGGCTACAAGCCGGGCGACTTCCCTATAACGGAAGACTTCAGCGCAAGGGTTTTCGCCCTGCCGATGCATCCGTACTTGAAGGAAGAAGAGATCGAGCAGATTTGCGAGGTGATTCTGGGGGCGTGAGAAATTGCCGGGAGGGCCGACGGCTACTACACCGTCGAGCGCTCCCGGCTTCGCCAACGCATTGTTGTCAATGATTTGCGGGGATTATTTGGCGGAGATTGCGGATAGGTTTGAGGATGAGGTTGCGAGGGATAATCTATTAGCCATTCTATCCCTTTTTAAGAAAGGCATGGGCTAAAAAAACAGATTAACAGTTTGATAAAAAAGCTCAAAATGTTATAGGGAAAGCAAATTAATATTTTGTGTAATATGATAAAATCCATAAAAATCATTTACAAAAAATATATAGAATACGCTCTTAGTAAAAAATGTCCGGTAATGATCTCTCGTTCAGGTGAAAAAGGAAAACGAGTAAATTGTTATAGTATTGCAATTGATAAAGAAAACCAACCATGCTATTTGGTTAAATCACTTGTTGACGACGAATTAACATGTCTACAATGGGATGGGAATAGCTACTCAAATGAGTGTAAAGTTGCTTTTTCAATTATAAAGCCAAAAGACTTCAGAATTTCTCATTATTACGGTCTATCGGAAGTTACGTTTTTTGGAATTAATGACTTTATACTAGGTAGATTATTTTTCATTGAATATATAAAGATACATTTATATAGAATTTTAACAGCCACAAATCAGTATGTCTTCAATAAGAAGAAGCTTTTTACAAAACAAAGGATAAAGCTTCTTCGTGTTCTTTTTGACTTGAGACTTGAAGGTGAGAAGAAGTTTCATGTCTTCAGATTAATGACAGAGCTTTATACCGTTAAATGGCTTAACCATCCAGATGGAAACTCACAGATTCAAAAAGTTGAGTTCTACCTTAACGCGTTAGTTGATACGGGAGAATTAAAAAAAACAGAAGGTGGAACTTATGAACTCACTGGCCTTGCGATTCGTGCTATTGAGGATTATGAAGAACAAGAAAGAAAGCATGTAGAGAATGTAAAAATACAAAGACGCATGTTTTGGCTCACTCTTGTCATTGTGCTTCTGACCTTAGTTCAGGCCGGTTTAATAAAACTGCCACCAATAATAGACTTAACAGCAAAACCATAACAAAAAAGAACTGTCAAGACATTTCCAATTACATCAAACTATTGAATCACACCGACAACGCTCGGCTGACATCTTCAAGTTCGCGGACGATGGCGATCAGAAACACCCACGCCGAGTGTTTCGGTTTGCTCATCATCCGATCGTCTTGTGATCAAATCAAAACATGCTGGATGCTTCACTTCGTTCAGCATGACAAGACAATCCTTTTCTGTCACGCGGCAATTTTTCCCCCGCCCTTCGCCTCCCGCGCTCGCAGCCACAATCCTCCCAGCATCACAATCAGATTCACCGCGCCGACGATGATGAAGGGGGCTTTGGGGCTCATGCCGTCGAAGAGGCGGCCTCCGGTGGTGGTGATGAAGAGAATGCCGATGGCTCCGCTGATGTTGAAGGCTCCGATGACCGAACCGCGCGCCTCCTTCGGTGCCTCCTGACCGATGAGCGATTGCGAGCCGAGGAAGGCGCTGATCTGGCCGATGCCGAGCAAGACGAAGAAGATGAGCGAGTACGTTTCGAGCGGGTTGCCGATGAGCGCGAGCGAGAGGTAGCCGATGGCGGCCAGGCCCATGCAGAGGGTGAGCGCCGTGACGCGGTTCCAGCGGTCGATGAAGATGCCGATGACTGGCGCCCAGAGCAGCGCGGCGGCTTGCGAAATGATGAAGATGAAGGTGCCTTTTTTGACCGCTTCGGCGGGTTCGAGGCCCATCGCCAGGCCGGCGGTCATGCCCCAGAGCGGCACGAAGGTGCCGATGATCGACTGGTCGCCGCGCGCCACGAAGGCCGCCGCATAGGAGAGCAGAATCCTCGGATTGCGGGCGTGGCGGAAGCCGCTGGTGAGCAGCTCCTTGACCGGCAGGCGCTCCTCGTGCCGCACCGGCGTACCGCCCTTGAGGCCGAAGAAGAGCACGATAGCCGTCACCGCCGCCGTGCCCGCGACTGCCGCGTGCGCCCAGAATCCCGCCTCGGTGCCGCTCATGCCGTCGGCCACGAGCCTCTTGGGCAAGCCGCCGAAGAACTGGTTCAGGATGACGATGCCGAGTCCATTCAGGAATCCCACAATCGCGATGAGCTTGCCGCGCGACCGCTCTTTCGGGTAATCGACCAGCACTGTTGCCAGTCCGCTCGTGACGGCTACCACGCCGACCGCGTAGATCATGCGGGCGATGGTGAGCTGCGTGATGTTCGTCGCCAGAGGGTAGCAGAGGTAG
Source organism: Chlorobiaceae bacterium (assembly GCA_016931495.1). Classification (GTDB taxonomy): domain Bacteria; phylum Bacteroidota; class Chlorobiia; order Chlorobiales; family Chlorobiaceae; genus Chlorobaculum. Next base: position 49,579 of record JAFGER010000004.1, read on the forward strand.
GCGATGGCGAGGATAACGAAGCCGACGGCATAGACCGGACGCCTGCCGATGCGGTCCATGATCGCCCCCGCTGGGCCGAAGAGCAGCAGTGTGACGATCTCCGTCCAGAAGACCAGGTCGCCGCTGATGGTGCCCTGCTCCGAGACCGGAATGCCGAGGTGCTCGTTCAGGATGTAGGCCTGCCCGATGGAGACAAATGTGACCATGCCGATCGAAAAGAACGACGCGAACAGGAACGTCCATGCATGCCGGGGCATGACGGAAGCCGCAAGTTCGATGGGGCCTAATTTGGCGTTGGAGGTGGAGTCGGTCATAAGGATGGTGGTGCGGTGGATATGGTTGCGTGAAAACTACAGATCAAAACGGAAGCGTCTGCTGACCTTGTGGCACGATGATCTCTGTTGGTGCCCCCTCGAATCTCAATCTACTTTCCTCTGCGTAGTTCTCTCTGAGTTCAATTCCGATCCATTCTCGTTTCAGTTCTTCGGCAACATAGCCAGTGGTGTTGCTGCCTGCAAAAGGGTCGAGGACAAGATCACCGGGACTGGTTAAAAATTCAATGAAGAATCTCGGTAACTCGGCGGGAAAGCGTGCTGGATGAATTTTCTTACCTGCGAGTTTACAATTTTTTACATAGGCGCTGTTGGATTCATTATTACCGCACTGGATCATATTTGAAGGTATCGATCCACCACGATCAGCGGCAAATGTATCTTTGATCATATGACCGCTTGGTCGGACGGTTTGTTTGATTCCGCGTTTGATCAGACGTTCCATGTCTTTGCTGTAGGGCTGAAGAACCTTACGGTTGTCTGCATTGGCCATAGGGTCTTTGACCAACCAGAAAATATATTCAACGCTGTCTTTGACTCGGATACGACGAACATTGACCCATTCTGCTGGAGCGGGCATTTTGGCTGGATTGTACCAGAAAAACTCTTGGGCAAGATCAAAGCCTGTATCATCGATGAGTGCAAGCAGCATTCTGTAATGATAAAGGCTGCGAACCGGTGAGCCGGGTTGCCATGCCCCGCCGAGGTTGAGTACAAAGGATCCTGTAGGTTTGATGATTCGCTTGATTTCTTTTGCAAAAGGAAGAAACCATTGAACGTATTCGCGCTGGTCGGCATTACCGTACTCTTTTTTGAAATGGAGAGCGTATGGGGGGCTGGTTACGATCAGATCGACTGAATTATCAGGCATCTGACGCATGAAATCCAAACTGTCTGCACAGAAAAAAGAGCCGAATTTAGTGTTGTAAATCGGTTTAGACTGAATAGGCATCAATGACGTCCTGAAAGCGTGAGAACCATCGTGGCGTTGTGTCTTCTGCATCTGGAATAGGGTTCATTACTTGTATTTTTTCCGGATAATTTCGATGTGACGGCAAGTCGCGAACCAAGATGTATCTGAATTGGCTCCAATCGCCAGTGTGCCTTCCGACGCAGACTGCGACCACATCAAAATGATGACGGTCGTAATAGCGGCTGCTCGGATCAGCTTTTGCTGCACGAGTTTTCTGCAATTCTACCTGTGCCTTTGTGCCGTTACGTATGGTTTTAACTTCGACTCGGATAGAGATTCCTTCTAAGGTCACCACCGTGAAGTCATGCATTCCGTCCACATCATGACTTTCATAGCTGGTCAGCCAGCCTTCTCGGCTGGCAACGCGAAGTTTTCGCTCGAAATGTACCTCGGCGACTGCGCCTTCCAGAGCGACCTTGAGTCGGAAACGCCTGTCGATTGCATCGAGCAATTCCTGAGCAGTTAGGCCGTACTTGATTTCGAGAGCATGGGGCATAGGGTGAGTATAGTAAAAATCAATGAAGAAAAATTCTGTCTTGAAAACTGTTCACACCTCGCACGCCTGCAACTGGCCGTCCTGCATGTGGAGGCAGCGGTCGGCGGTGGCGGCGAACGCTTCGTTGTGGGTGACGATGACGAAGGAGGTCTGGTGCTCCTTGCTAAGCGAGGCGATCAGTTCGTAGAGCATCCGGCTGTTGCGGCTGTCGAGGTTGCCGCTGGGTTCGTCGGCGAGCACGAGCTTCGGGTTGTTCATGAGTGCCCGCGCGATGGCGACGCGCTGCTGCTCGCCGCCGGAGAGCTCCGAGGGGAGGTGGTCGATGCGCGCCTTGAGGCCGAGCTTTTCGAGCAGCACGGCGGCGCGTTCCTTGGCTGGCTTGAGCTTTCCGGTGCCGATGAACTCGGCCATCGCGACGTTTTCAAGCGCTGTAAAATCGGACAGCAGATGGTGGAACTGAAAGACGAAGCCGATGGAGCGGTTCCGGAATGCGGCCAGCGCTTTTTTCGACAGGAGGCAGCGGTTGCCCTGAAAGATCGGCGCTCCGTCGAAGCGCAGTTCTCCCTCGTCCGGCGCGTCGAGCGTGCCGAGCAGGTTGAGCAGCGTGGTCTTGCCGCTGCCGGACGCGCCGATGACCGTCACCATTTCTCCCGGCGCGACTGAGAGGTCGATGCCGTCGAGGATCTTCAGCGGCGGCTGGCCGGGCAGGGCGTAGGATTTGACGAGCTTGCGTGCTTCGAGCATCAGGCGGGCCTCACCTGTCCCTGGCCATCGATCAGCCATTTGTAGGTGCACAGCTCCTTGAGCGCCATCGGGCCGCGCGCGTGCAGCTTCTGCGTACTGATGCCAATTTCCGCGCCGAGGCCGAACTGCGCGCCGTCGGTGAAGGCGGTCGAGGTGTTGGCATAGACCGCCGCCGCATCGACCCTTTTCATGAACGCGTCGATCTGCGCCTGGTCGGAGGCGATGATCGCCTCGCTGTGCCTGGAGCTGTGGTGGGCGATGTGGTCAAGCGCGGCCTCAAAATCGGGCACGGTTTTGATCGACATCTTCAGCGAGAGATACTCAGTCCCGAAATTTTCAGGTGTAGCCATCTCCAACAGCTCGTCCGGATAGCGGTTCAGCAGCTTGTAATACGCCGGTTCATCGGCGTAAAGCTGCACCAGCTTCTCTTCGAGCAGCTCCACCAGCACCGGCAGATCGTCGATGCGGCTCTCGTGCACGATGAGCGTGTCGAGCGCGTTGCAGACGCTCGGGCGGCGCGTCTTGGCGTTGAAGATGATGTCGCGGCCCATCGCAAGGTCGCCGCTTTGGTCGAAGTAGGTGTGCACGATGCCCGCGCCGGTTTCGATGACCGGCACGGTGGAGTGCTTGCGGGCGAAGTCGATCAGCGCCTGGCTGCCGCGCGGAATGATGACGTCGATGTAGCCGACGGCGTTGAGCAGAATGTGCGCCGCCTCGCGTTCGGCGGGAAGCAGGTAGAGCATCTCCGGATCGAGTCCCTGGTCGCGGATGACCGTCTGGATCAGCTCGACAATGGCGATGTTCGAGAACGCCGCGTCGCTGCCGCCTTTCAGCACCGTGGCGTTGCCCGATTTCAGGCAGAGCGCGAACACGTCAAACGTCACGTTCGGGCGCGATTCGTAGATGATGCCGATCACGCCGAGCGGCACCGAGACTTTCCGAAGCTCCAGCCCGTTGGGCAGCGTGCGCTCTTCGAGCACGCGGTCGAGCGGCGAGGGGAGCGCGGCCACGTTGCGCAGGTCGGTGGCGATCGATTTCAGCCGATCCTCGTTCAGAAGCAGGCGGTCGTAGCGCGGATCGTCCGGGTTCATCCGTTCGAGGTCCTTGCGGTTGGCTTCGAGAATCGCTTCGGCGGCCTCGGGAATACGGTCGGCCAGATCGATGAGCAGGCTGTTGATGGCATCTTCATCGAGCGTGACGATCTTGCGGCTGGCGTTCTGGACGGCCTGGAGTTGTTTGACGATAATTTCGTGTTCGGTCATGAAACGGCGCTCCTTCAAAGAGAATTGGTGAATGATCGTTGACGCAAAAGATAGTCAATATCCGGCAACCGGCGCAATGGCGTTTGTCGCGGAGTGATCGCATTCGCGCGGACGCCGCGGAACCCGAGCGTCAATTTTTGCCTTTGTGGCATCGCTGACAAGCTGTTGGCACCCCGATTGCACCAGTGCGGAGCACGACAAAGCGAATCCCCGTCCTTCGTGGAACGGGGCGAAATGGTGAAATCTCCAGGCAGCGGACTGACAGACGCATCCGCCAGTTTTGTCCGGACACGCCACGAGTGCATCCAGAGATGCTTTCTCTTCTCCGACGGCTCTTGTGAATCCGGTGTATTTTCTTTACCTATAATGAGTTGCCTATGGGGCCGTTTTTTCCCGTTATCCTGCCTTTTCAAGCGGCCTTCGATTCGATCTGCAGTGAGTTTGTCACGTTTGTTGCCCTGTGCGATCCGATGCCGGTTGACCGTCTGTTCCTGAGATTACCGGTCTTTCCATAAAAACGACGAGGGGGGAACTCATGATCCGGAAGTTCAGAGCTGTTTTCGCGGCGCTGTACCTGGTTGCGGCGGCGGCGTGTTCGCAGGTTCATTACGTCACGGTTGACAAAATAAGGGAAACGCTTCCGCCCCCACCGATTGTCGCCGGATTCGACATCGACGACACCGTCCTTTTTTCCAGCCCCGGCTTTTACTACGGCGTGAACAATCACGACGGCCCCGATGGCAGGAACAGGTATCCCGCAGGTGACAGCTTGTGGCATTCCACGGCGTTCTGGAACGACATGAACGGCCAGTTCGACAAGTTCAGCATCCCGAAAGCTTCCGGCAATGCGCTGATCCAGATGCACAAGCAGCGGGGAGACGCGATTGTTTTCATCACCGCTCGCGACAGCTCGAAGGTCAACATCGTGCCGCAAATCCTCCGGCAATGTTTCGATTTGAAGCAGGCCGAAGTCATTTTCACCTGCAACCAATCCAAAACGCCCTCGATGACCGCCAAACAGGTGAAAGTTTATTACGGCGATTCCGATACCGACATCACCGCTGCGCAATCCGCCAAAGCCCGCCCGATTCGCGTTCTCCGTTCGCCGCTTTCGACGAACAGGACTTCGTATAAGGAGGTTGGAAAGCTTGGCGAGGAGGTGTTGCGGGATTCGGAGAATTGAGTGGGGGAGGCCTGTGTCCTTAGCTCTCTGAAACGCTCAGTGTCCGGATTGGGTTGCTAAAGGTTGTTCTAAGTATTACTTTTTTGCAAAAAGAGATTTCGAAATGTCAAAGACAAAGACTAAAGGCGTCAAGTTAGACGACACGACCAATAAACGACTTGAAGCGCTGGCTCGAATCCGTGACCGATCGCCTCACTGGCTTATGTGCCGGGCTATCGAAACCTATCTGGATCGCGAAGAACGATACGAGCAGGAAAAGCGTGAGGATATGGATCGCTGGGAGCGTTATCAGATGACCGGGGTTGCCGTAGCTCATGCAAAAGCCGCCGAATGGCTTGAGAATCTTGCACAAGGGAAGGTGTCGGCGTGCCCGAAATAAAATGGCTTCCGGAGGCCTTGGGAGATGTCGAGCGACTTCATGCCTTTTTGCATGAAAAAAGCCCTGATGCGGCGGCGCGAGCGGCAAGGGTCATTCTTGATGGTGCAGGTCTGTTGCAATCGGTACCGGAAATCGGGCGTCCGATGAACGACGAAACCGGCAGGCGTGAACTTGTCCTATCGTTCGGAGCCGGGGCGTTTGTTCTTCGCTACCTGTGGGACAATAAAGATACGGTCGTTATCATTCGCGTGTGGCACAGCAAGGAAAACAGGTGACAGCAAGCTGTTTTTTTTGAACGTTTGTCACTTGAAATAGTGGAGCGTTATGAAAAGGCAGCAAGCCAGAGTTGCAGGAATTAATACGCTTCATCTTCCTCCCTTACCATCTGAATCACCAGTTTCATACCACAAGCCTGAGCGTATCTGCGGAGAGTGTTCAGCGATGGGGAGTGGGCTTGGCTGCCGAGGCTGGATTCGATTCTTGCTACAACCGGTTGCGATACGCCCATTCTTGAGGCGATTTCTGCCTGGGTCAAGCCCGCTTTGGTTCTGGCTTCAAGTAATGCGGCAAGTGCGGAAAACTCGTCCTCAAGAGCATCGTAAGCGACTCTGAATGACGCGTCTTCGGTTCGTTTTTGTGCCGCGTAAGTTTTGGGATTGAACGGAACCGGGTTGAATGTATCGTTCTGTTCTGTAGTCATGATTGTGCTATTTTCTGCCTTTTTCGGGCGATTTCAAGCTCTTTTGCGGGTGTTTTCTGCGTCTTTTTGATGAATGCGTGTAAAATGACCACTTGACGGTCAACCAGACAGCAAAAAAACGCTCGCCCGATTCCTTCAGCTCCTCTGGCCCTGATTTCAAAAAGCCCCTTTCCGAATGAGCGGGTGTAAGGCATTCCAAGGTTAGGGCCTGAAATTTCAATCTGTTCCGTAATGCGCACGAAACTGGCGTTTATGCCAACAGGCCAGTTTTCAATTTCAGCCTTGACTGACTCGTTGAAAAAGAGAATTTGATAGCTCATTTTCATAATAGCATAAATGCTATAAAAGTTCAAGAGTGATGCTTTATCACGCAGGATATTGCCTTAACCCGCAGCGTTATCAGTTTCGCATCGTTGCTAATTCCTGCTTTTCAGTACAACCCAGCGCACCAGTAAAACCACAAGTATCACCGCAGCAACGACCAGCGCGGCGGCGGTCAGCGTGAGCCAGTTGCCTCCGGCGAGGAGGGCGACGGGGTTCCATGACGCCTCGGCGACGATGCGCCCTTCGGGGCGGGCGTAGCGTTCGGGGATCGTCGGAATGCCGTCCCTTTCGGGGAATGACGAGAGGTACTCGGCGAGGGCGATCCATTCGCGCAGCGGCTCGCCGTTCCGCATCACCGTGAGCGTGCTGGTGTCTGCCTCCGTCACCGGGTTGCCTGCTTCGTCTCTCGGCGTGATCGTCAGGATGCCGTAGGATTTCCTGCCTACAAGGTCAATCAGATTGGCGAGGTAGGAGTTGATGGCCACGCTGTAGAGCCGCTCGTTTTCCAGCGGGCGGAGGCGCTTGTCGCGCCCTTCGACTTCAACTGAGGTGACGCGGTCGAAAATCATCCGGTTGGGATTGTAGCGGAACCTGAGGCCGGAGAGGCTCAGGAGCGCGTCCTTTTTCGATGGCGCGATGCTGGTGTGCACTTCGAGCAGCTTTTTCAGGTCGCGGCCCGTGAGATAGACCACGATGATCGTGTTGCCGCAATAGCCGTACTGCACCGGGCCGAGCGAGGCGGTCTGGAAGACGTCCGAAACGCGGATGTCGCCCCGGTAGAGCGATGAGCGGATGCAGCCGAGCACATCGACCGCCACGTCGATATGGCGGCGGCGGCCCTCCGCCTGCTCGACGGCGTAGCGGTAAGCGTCGGTGACGAGATTGCCGAGGCCGGTTTCGCCGGGGTTGGCGTAGGCGTCGTCGATGCTCTGGCCGTCGAACGGCTGGCGGGCGAGCACCTCTTCGAAGCGGTAGCCGAAGTGCGAGAGGTAGCGCGCTTCGACGAGGCTCCGGAAGCCGTCGATCATTTGCGCGATCTCCGGCTTTTCCGGCGTGCTCGCGTCGATCTTCCGCAGCCGGTATCCCGAAACCGTGACGTCACCCGACTTCCCGACCTTCAGATCGAGCACGCCGAGCCACGAGCCGTACGATCCGGCAGAGACGATGGCCGTTTTGCCCACCATGATTGGCGAATGCAGAACGGTGTGGGTGTGGCCGCTGACGATCACGTCGATGCCGGGGGCGACGGCGGCGAGCTTTTCATCTTCGGAGTGGCGCGGGTCCGGGCTGGTGCCGCCGTGCGACAGGCAGACGATGAGGTCAACTCTTTCGCGCTCCCGGAGCATCTTCACGGTTTTTCTGGCCGCTTCGATGGGGTCGCTGAAGGTGACTGGCCTGGCGAAACTCGCGTCTTCGGCGGCGTCCTTGCCGAGCACTCCGAAGATGCCGATGCGCAGACCGCCTCGCTCGACGACCGTGTAGCCGCGCACGGGGTAGTCGCGGAAGGCCCGTTCCAGCGCGTCGTCGCCGGGATCGATCTCGCTGAAGCGCAGATTGGCGATGAGCAGTCGCGGCAGCGCTTGCGCTTTAGCCCGCGCGGCGCGGAGCATTCCGGCGAGGCCGGAGGGGCGGAAGTCGAAGTCGTGGTTGCCGAGGGCGACGGCATCGTAGCCCATCGTGCCCATGAGGCGCAGTTCGAGCGCCTCGTCCGCCAAAACGGTATGGTAGAGCGTACCCTGGGTGAAGTCGCCCGCATCGACGAGGAGCGCCGCGCCGCCCGCCCGCTGGCTCTCCTCGTCAATCGCTCCGGCCAGCCGCGCGAAGCCGCCCGCGTTCCGGACGGCTCCATCACTCGCCATCTCGTGGTGCGGCGAGAGGTGCGAGTGCAGGTCGCTGGTGAAGAGCACGGTCAGCCGCGCCGGTTCCGCCAGCGCCGCCATCGCCGGAAGCAGATGCAAGGCGGCGAGGAGCGAAACGACCGCCAGCAGCAGGCCGAACCGGCGCGGTTTGGCTGGCTGGTTTCCGGAATCCGGAGGATAGAGGCGAGTCAAACTGTGGCGGTTGAACATGCGTGGAAACTGATGGGCACCTCTAAAAACTTATTGCGCGTCACGATTGCTGCGTTGGGTGGTGCTCGGAATCCTCACGTACTCCGTGTACGCTCCGGTTTCTGCGCTCCAGCCGCCTTGCACTCGGGCCGCTCATGACACTTTTTAGA
>JAFGER010000021.1 GCA_016931495.1 Chlorobiaceae bacterium
CCTCACGTACTCCGTGTACGCTCCGGTTTCTGCGCTCCAGCCGCCTTGCACTCGGGCCGCTCATGACACTTTTTAGAGGTGCCCTTAAGGCGCTTGTCTGAAAAAGAATTATGGTTATTATCCGATTCTTCGTATATTCGTGTCCTTTATCGGCGTATAGCGCAGCCTGGTAGCGCACTACCTTGGGGTGGTAGGGGTCGTGGGTTCAAATCCCGCTACGCCGACAAGTTTTTCCCTCCTGCATCATCCGGATGAGTTCCTTTCTCAACAGCAACCGGAAATCAAGTTATGGATTTTGAATGCCAGTTCGTCTGCGAGCTGAAAGAGCTTGCGTCTGTTCCCGCACTTGTCATTCGCGAGCACGCCGCCGTGAGCGAAATCGGATCGCTGTTTGACGCCGGTTTCCGTGAAATCAGCCGGGTGCTCGAAGGTCAGGGCAGGCAACCGGCGCCCCCGTCGTTCGCGCGGTTTTATGCTTTGAACGACGGCATGCTCGATGTCGAATTCGGCTATCCCGTCGATGCGGAAGTCCGCGGCAGCGGCAGGGCGGTAATCGCTTCGACGCCCTCCGGCAAGGCGGCAAGCTGCCTTTATATCGGCCCTTATGCCGAAATCGAACCGGCCTACACGGCGCTCATGAAGTGGATTGAGGAGAACGGCTTGGTGATGAACGGCGAGGCCTACGAGCTTTATCTGGACGATCCGTTCGCAACGCTTCCCGATCAGCTCAGGACGCAGATTCATCTTCTGCTGCGCGACGATTGACGGGAATTGTCTTCCTGTTCCGGCGATTATGAAGGGAGAAGTTTCTTTTACCCTTTAGCCGGTTTGTTGTCATGGATCTGCCTGAGCTGCACTGCATCGTCATTGGCGCCGGAATCGGCGGGCTTGCCGCCGGAGCGCTGCTTGCCCGCCAAGGCGTGCAGGTGGTGGTGCTCGAAGCGCAGAGCTACCCCGGCGGCTGTGCGGCTACATTCAGCTCCGGCGGCTACCGCTTCGATGCGGGCGCGACGGTCGGTTGCGGCTTTCACCCCGGCGGGCCGCTCGACAAGCTTGGCCGCGAACTCGGCATCGACTGGCCGGTGCGCCGTGAGCCGCTCGCATGGCAGTACCGCCACCGCGACCTTCGCCTCGATCTTGCATCCTCCCGCGAGAACATCATCGCCCGCTTTCCCCGTTCGCAAGCTTTCTGGGACGAACAGTCGCGCCTTGCCCGCATCCTCTGGAGTTTCTCTGCCGGGGCGCTGCCGTGGCCCATCTCCGGCGGTCGCGATCTTCTTGGCATCGCCGGCAAGGCGCTCGCTTCGCTGCCGGATTCCGTCCGTCTCCTGCCTTTCGCGGGGCGCACCGCATTGGAGTGGCTTCGTCACCACCGGCTTCACGACGATCCTGATTTCGTGCGCTTCATCGACGCCCAGCTTCTGATTTCCGCCCAGACCACCTCGCGCCACGCCAACGCGCTCAACGCCGCGATTGCGCTCGACCTGCCGGTTGCGGGCACCTGGCGCGTCGATGGCGGCATCGGCGCGGTGGCGCGGCGGCTCGCGGAGTCCATCGAGCGTGACGGCGGCGCGGTGCTGTACGGCAAAAAGGTGACGCGGCTCGACAGCATCAGGCGCGAAGTTCTTGGCGTCGAAACCAGCGATGGCGACGCGCTGGCCGCTGACGCCATCATCGCCAATCTCACGCCCGAGTCCTTCGCGCTGCTCGACGACTTCCGTCCGGCGGACGAGCCGGACGCGCCGCCCGCTTCCGGCTGGAGCGCCTTCATGCTCTATCTCGGCGTCGATGCGTCGTTCTTCGACCGTGCCGGAGCCGATCATCTGCAAATCGTCGCGCCGACGGGCGAGCTTGGCGAGTGCCGGAGCCTGTTCGTCTCGGCCTCACCGGTGGGTGACGCCGGACGAGCGCCCGATGGTCAACGTGCGGTCACCGTTTCGACCCACACAAAACCCGAGCGCTGGTTCAAAGCGTTGCAGCAGGGTCGCGCGGCTTACGAAGCGCTGAAGCAGGAGTACACCGACCGAACGCTCGCGCTGCTCCGCGAGCAGCTCCCGGAGTTCGACGGCGCGATCCGCTCGGTGACTGCCGCCACGCCGCATTCGTGGGAGCAGTGGACGGGGCGGCATCGCGGACTGGTGGGTGGTTATGCACAGACCTCGCTCTTCGGCGTTCGGGGGCCAGCCACGAAATACAAGAATCTCTTTCTCACCGGAGACTCGATCTTTCCCGGCCAGTCGCTGCCGGGCGTCGTCACCGGCGCGCGCCGGACGGTGGAGCTGGTGCTGCGGCGAGCGAAAAAGCTAAGGTGGTGAAGGGGCGGAGTTCAGGGCAACCGCAAGGGTTGCCCCTACAGAAACCGTCTGAAAACCGATAGGTTCTCTCTCCCTTTGTAGGGGCAGGCCTCGCGCCTGCCCGGATTCCAGTCAATTATCTAAACTCGTACGCACCGACGAATCAGGGCGACCAGTCGGGACGCCCCTACACTTTTTCGACGCCTCCTCGTATATTCGTTCTATGGAGCTTCAGGAAAAAATCACCATCCTTTCGGGGGCGGCGCGCTACGATGCCTCGTGCGCTTCGAGCGGCAGCAACCGCGAGGGTTCGGCGGGCGGCACGGGTAACACCTCGCAGGGGGGGATCTGTCACTCGTGGGCGGATGATGGCCGCTGCATTTCACTCCTGAAAATCCTGCTCTCCAATGACTGCCGCTACGACTGCGCCTACTGCGTGAACCGCTCTTCAAACCCGGTGCCGCGGGCGTCCTTCACCGCGCGGGAGGTGGTCGATCTCACGATGGAGTTCTACCGGCGCAACTACATCGAGGGCCTGTTCCTCAGCTCGGCGGTCAACGTGAGTCCCGACCACACGATGGAAGAGATGGTGCGCGTGGCGGAGATGCTGCGCAACGAAGAGCGTTTCGGCGGGTACATCCATCTGAAAATCATCCCCGGCAGTAGCCCGGAACTCGTTCGCCGCGCCGGACTTGCCGCCGACCGCATCAGCGTCAACATCGAGCTGCCCTCCAGCGAGTCGCTGCAACGGCTCGCGCCGCAGAAGAAGAAGGAGGCGATTCTCGCTCCGATGAAGCTGATCGGTGCGGAGGCGGGTGTGAGCCTCGTCGAGCGGCGCAAGAGCCGCAAGGCTCCGCGCTTCGCCCCCGCCGGGCAGAGCACACAGATGATTATCGGCGCGAGTCCCGAAACCGACCTGCAAATCCTCCAGCTCTCGCAGGGGCTGTACCGCAAGATGAACCTCAAGCGCGTCTATTACTCCGCATTTGTCCCGGTCAACGAAGACAACCGTCTGCCGGTGCTCTCGGCGCCGCCGCTCCTGCGCGAGCATCGGCTCTACCAGGCTGACTGGCTGTTGCGCTTCTACGGCTTTTCGCCGGAGGAGATTCTCTCCGACGACGCGCCCAACCTCGACGAGTCGTTCGACCCCAAAACCGCCTGGGCGCTGCGCCATCCCGAATTTTTTCCGGTCGAAATCAACCGCGCCGACTACGCCGCCCTGCTGCGCGTGCCCGGCATCGGCGTCGTCTCCGCCAAGCGCATCATCGCCGCGCGGCGCTTCGCGCCCGTCACGCACGAGGGGATGAAAAAGATCGGCGTGGTGATGAAGCGCGCCAAATATTTCATCACCTGCTCGGGCCGCCCGTTCGACAAAATCGACCAGCAACCCGCCCGCCTCCGCCAACGCCTCCTCCTCGGCGAAGGCAGCGAGCCGAAACAACCAAGGCAACTCGTGTTGCCGGGACTTGGGTGAACTGTGGACGAGGTGGACTTTGTGGACGAAGTGGACAGGAAAGGAAAAAAGATTCCACCGTTATGTGCCCAGCGTCACGCAGCACAATCTTCTCCCATTTGTCGTATTAGTCCTATTAGTCCCATAAGTCCTATTCTTTCAAGCGAGCCACTGCCATGAACCACTATCTCTACGACGGAACGCCCGAAGGCCTCGTTTCAGCAATCGCCGCGATTCTCGACAGCGGCGACGATCCCGAAGCGGCGCACCTCGCCGTCCGGCAGGACACGCTGTTCGAGGAGGGGCTGTTTCTTCGCACCGATTCCGCCGCCGCCGAAGCCCTCTTCGCGCGGCTCCGGGAGCGAGCGCCCGACGCGGTGCAGACGCTCTGGTACTTCACGATGGCCGAAACCAGCGAGCTGGAGACGAGCCTCTTGCGCTACATCGCGCTCGCTTTCGAGCACGGCGACCGGGTCAACGGCTACCTCACTCACGGCGACGTCAAGGCGGTCGTCGCCACTGCTCGCAAGGCCGGGCGCGAGCTGCACCGCATGAAAGGCCTCTTGCGCTTCGAGCAGCTCCGCGACGGCACCTGGCTGGCCCGGATGGAGCCCGACCACAATGTCATCCAGCCTCTCGCCCGCCACTTCAGCCGCCGCCTGCGCGCGCAGGAGTGGTTCATCTACGACGCCCGTCGCCACAGCGCCGCCCACTGGGACGGCCACGCGCTCAGCTTCGGTACCCTCGAACAGTTCAGCCGCCCCGAACTTTCCCCGGAGGAGCAGGAAGTGCAGCAGCTCTGGCAAACCTTCTTCAAAACCATCGCCATCCCCGAACGCAAAAACCCCCGCCTCCAGCAATCCAACATGCCTGCGAAGTACTGGAAATATCTGACTGAAAAGCAGGGGGAGTGAAAGGGGAAAGGACGTATCCAGGTTGTTGGGGTGTTCACTATCAAGTATATTGGGATTAGCAATTTTCCTAATGAACAGCGAAAAGAACCACAGTGATAAGAAAGGCAGCAATCAGGAATCTTACCGTATTTGCGGAGGCTGAACTTGAATTTGGCAATCATCTTAATGTGATTATCGGCGAGAACGGTACTGGTAAAACTCATCTGCTGAAATTGCTGTACTCGATTTTAGCTGTGGGTTTTGATGCGAAGAAAAAGTCACACTCACCGCTTCCTACAAAGTCGATGTATCAGCTTCTGCTTGCTGAAAAGTTGGTGAATGTATTCAAAGCTGAATCTCTTGGAAGAATTGTCAGGAGAAAGCAGGGGCGTGAACGGTGTGATATACAGCTTGATTTTTTGAATTCCACTTTCGATATAGCATTCGATTTTGCTACGCAAAGCAAGTCTGAAGTGAATATTGAAAAGATTCCTGAACAATGGTCCGATATAGCCCCTGCGTATTTACCTACAAGAGAGCTTATGACGATTTATCCGAATTTCGTCGCTGTTTATGAAGGGCACTACCTTGAATTTGAAGAGACCTGGAGAGATACTTGCTTATTACTTGGCGGATTATTGCAAAAGGGGCCAAAAGAAAAGAAGATTCGCGAATTACTTGTTCCTCTCGAAGAGGCGATGGATGGCCAGATCGAGCTGGATAAAAATGGACGTTTTTATCTGAAAAACAGTAGTGGCAGAATAGAGATGCCTTTGGTCGCTGAAGGCTACAGGAAGCTCGGAATGCTTGCCAGATTGATAGCTACAGGAGCGCTTCTTGAAAAAGGTTATCTGTTTTGGGATGAACCTGAGGCGAATCTCAACCCGCGTATCATCAAAAAGGTTGCTAAAAGTATTCTCGATTTGAGCGTTTCAGGCATTCAGGTATTTATTGCAACACACAGCTTGTTTCTTCTTCGTGAACTGGAGATTTTGTTGTCAGGTGATTCGTATCGAAATATTGACGCTCGGTTCTTCGGTCTGCACGGCTCTTCGGATGGAGTCAAGGTTATGCAGGGGGTTTCAGTCGATGAGATTGGTGATATAGCTTCTCTTGATGAATCATTGGCTCAGTCTGACAGATTTCTTGGGATCGGAGGGGATGATGATTCAGTGTAAAGTGGATGGATTGATCTTTAGTTTTCCTGAGAATTGGAAAATAGCCAAATATGATGATTGGGCTTTTTATCGCAATCAGTTTTCGAGAATGTGGAATGAGATAAAGGCCGTCGATATGATTGCGCTTGATCTTTCGTCAACCTTCTGGCTTATCGAGGTCAAGGATTATCGAGTACATCGAAGAACAAAGCCAACCTGTCTGCCAAATGAAGTTGCTGGGAAAGTATTTGATACTTTGGCTGCAATGCTTCCAGCCAAGATCAATGCTTCAAATGTAGAAGAGAAGCAAATGGCCTCAGATATTAGCAGTACGCAAAAAATTCGAGTCGTTTTGCATCTGGAACAACCGCCTCAGAATTCCAAGCTGTTTCGACGAGCAATCGATCCGGCTGACGTTCAACAAAAGATACGAAAACTGATTCATCCCGTCGATGCTCACCCGAAGGTCGTCGAGAAAAGTGAGATGAGGAATTTAGAGTGGAGTGTCAGGTAATCCGATAACGTTATCCAATTGACAGATTACCGCCGAGTCCTGACATCCTTCAAATCCCCCCCTCACTGCACAATCGTCGGATACAATTTCGATGTCACGACGATCAGCGCAACAAGCATTCCGGTTAACATCAGAAAATCAATCCCGATGCCGAAGGTGCTCGTGCCGCCGACGACCATCAACGCGCGGAGGAGGTCAACCTGATAGGAGAGCGGGTTGATGTGGGCGACGATTTTGAGCCAGGTGGGCATGATGGAGATCGGGTAGATGGCGTTGCTGGCGAAGAAGAGGGGCATGGTCATGACCTGGCCGATGCCCATGAAGCGTTCGCGTGATCGCACCAGGCAGGCGATCATGAGCGAGAAGGTGGAGAAGAGCGCTGCGCCGAGCACGATGGCGACGAGCACGCCGCCGAGCGCCAGCGGTGACCAGTTCAGATCGACGCCTGCGACGAGCGCCATCAGATAGACAATGGCCGCCTGCGCTATCGCGCGCATTCCCGCCGAGACCGCCTTGCCGAACACGAGCGCGCTGCGCGGGGCGGGGCTGGCGAGCAGCTTTTGCAAAATGCCGAGGTCTTTTTCCCAGATGACGTTGATGCCGTAGAAGATCGCGATGAAGAGCACGCTTTGCGCGAGGATACCCGGCGCGAGGAAGCTGAAGTAGTCGAGGTTGCCGGTGGGGATGGCGCGCATCCGCCCGAACACCTGGCCGAAGACCAGCAGCCAGAGCGCGGGCTGGATCGAGCGGCTCAGGATTTCCGACGGGTCGCGGCGCAGCTTGGCCAGCTCGGTGGCGACGATGGCCGCAGTGTCGCGCAGGAAGCCGGCGGGGTCAAACTTGTCAGCCCAGCCGTTTGGCCGTCCGGCGGGCGCGGTTGATGTCGCGGAAGTTTGGCTTGCTGTCACTGAACTCTCCTGCAAAGTGAATGAAAACCTGGTTCATCGATCCGGTTCCGGCGCGGCGCTTCAGCTCCTCTGCCGACCCCTCGGCGGCGATGACTCCCTCCTTCATGATGGCGATCCGGTCGCACAATTCTTCGGCCTCCTCCATGTCGTGCGTGGTGAGCAGAATCGTGGTGCCGAAGGTTTCGAGCAGCTCCTTCAGCCGCTTCCAGACCTGGAGGCGGGCGGCGGGGTCGAGGCCGATGGTCGGCTCGTCGAGAAAGAGCACCTCTGGGCGGTGGAGCATCGAGAGGGCGATTTCGAGCCGCCGGATCATGCCGCCGGAGTAGGTGCGTACCAGCTTGTCGCGCGCCTCGGTGAGGCCCATGAAGGCGAGCGCTTCGTCGATCCGCTGCTTGCGCTCGTTTCGCGGCACGCCGTAGATGCGGGCGAAGAGCAAGAGGTTCTCGAAGCCGGTCAGCGCCCCGTCCGCCGAGATCATCTGCGACACGTAGCCGATGCGCTTGCGCACGCCGATGCTGTCGCCGAGAATGCTGTGCCCGGCCACGGTCGCCACGCCGCTCGACGGCGGCAGCATGGTGGTGAGCATCTTGATGGTCGTCGTCTTGCCCGCCCCGTTCGGCCCCAGCAGCCCGAAAATCTCGCCAGACCGCACCGTCATGTTCAGCTCCTTCACGGCGACAAGCGAGCCGAACGAGCGGGTGAGCCGGTCGGTCTGGATGGCGATGTCGGTCGTCGGTTGCGGCATTGTCGTGGTGGTCGAGGGCTGTTCCGGTTTGAATTGAAGGTAAGGTTCGGCGACGCTTTGCACAACTGCCGATTCGTTCGGTGGATCGGAATTTTTCGGTGATTACTTTGGTGGCAATAATTTACAAAAGTCACCAGAAGAAGAAATTGGGCTAAAGCCCTGATTTATTATACGTTATCCATATACCCCGGACTGAAGTCCGGGGCAATTGTTTGAGATTTATAATCGCAGGAGTAATAATCGGTATCTTCTTTTTCAACAGCACCTTGAACCTTTCCTCGCAAATCCTATGGCCATTCTTTCCATCGACCAGGGCACGACCGGCACCACCTGCATGATCTACGACCGGACGGGCGCAGTGCTCGCCCGCGCGTACCGCGAGCTGACGCAATTCTATCCGCAGGCGGGGTGGGTGGAGCACGATCCGGAGGAAATTTGGCGGACGGTGGTCGAGTGCGTGGCCGAGGTGCGGGGCGCGTGCTCCGAGCCGGTCGAGGCGGTTGGCATTACCAACCAGCGCGAGACCACCGTGGTGTGGGATCGGCGGAGCGGAGAGCCGGTGCACCGCGCGATTGTCTGGCAGTGCCGCCGGACAGCGGAGTTGTGCAATCGCTATCGAGGCGAGGCGGCGGCGATTCGCGCGAAGACCGGGCTGCCGGTCGATGCGTACTTCAGCGCCACGAAGATTCGCTGGATTCTCGATGCGCATCCGGAGGCTGATACGTCCAACTTGCTCTTCGGCACCATCGATACGTGGCTCGTCTGGAAGCTGACGGGCGGCGAGGTTCACGCGACTGATTTGACGAATGCCTCGCGGACGTTGCTCTTCGACATCCACGAGCGGCGCTGGTCATCCGATCTTTGTGAATTGTTCGGCGTGCCGATGTCGATGCTGCCGGAAGCTCGTCCGTCGATGGGCGGGTTCGGCGCGGTGCGGGCGATTCCGGAGCTTGATGGCACACCGATTGCGGGCGTGGCGGGCGATCAGCAGGCAGCGCTTTTTGGGCAGTGCTGCTTTGATGCGGGGTCGGTCAAGAACACCTACGGCACCGGCTGTTTCATGGTGATGAACACCGGAGACAAGTGCGTGTGTTCGAGTCACGGCCTGTTGACGACCCTCGCGCTCGATGGCGCTGGCCGGAGCTGCTACGCGGTGGAGGGGTCGGTGTTTATCGGTGGCGCGGTGATGCAGTGGCTGCGCGACGGCTTGCAGCTCATCCGGAGCGCCGCCGAGTCCGAAGCTATCGCCCGCTCGGTCGAATCTAATGGCGGGGTTTACGTCGTGCCTGCATTTGTCGGCCTCGGCGCGCCGCACTGGAACATGGAGGCGCGGGGCACGATCACCGGGTTGACTCGCGGCTCGTCGCGGGCGCACATCGTTCGGGCGGCGCTGGAGTCGATCGCCTACCAGTCGCACGACGTGTTCCGCGCGATGGTGGCCGACACCGGCATCGCGCCGCAAGCGCTGACCGTCGATGGCGGCGCGGTGAGCAACGAGTTCCTGATGCAGTTTCAGGCCGACCTGCTCGGCGTGCCGGTGCACCGCCCGCGCAACATCGAATCGACTGCGCTCGGCGCGGCCTGCCTCGCGGGCCTCGAAGCCGGAGTGTGGAGTTCCGCCGACGAACTGCGCGCGCTCAATGGCGTCGAGCGGGTCTTCACTCCCGCGATGCCGGAGGCTGAACGAGCATCGCTGCTGGCGGGGTGGCAAAAGGCGCTGCGGCAGACGCTTGCATCGTAAACCATTCAATTCAAAGAAGATGACCCACAACGACCATTCCCCCGAAGGTGCGCCGAAAACCGTCGTTTGCCCGATGTGCGGCGAGCAATTCACCTGCGGCATGTCCACCTCATGCTGGTGCGCCACGCGCGTCGTGCCCGATTCGGTGCGCCGCCACCTCGCCGAGCGCTACGAAACCTGCGTGTGCAGCACCTGCCTCGACCGGCTCATCGCCGAGGCGAAGGGGGAGTGAGGCTGGCGTGGCTTGGGCAGGTGGACGACGTGGACAGGGTGTACTTAATAGAAAAAACTTTGAAGTCCTTGTTGTCCTTGAAGTCTTTTCGTCCTTTACGCACGCTCTTTTTGCAGGCGTTCGGCGAGCCACACTTTGATGATCGACTGGCGCGAAACGCCAAGCCGTTTGGCCTCCTTGTCGAGCGAGTCGATCATCCAGACCGGAAAATCGACATTTACCCGTTTCTGACGCTGGTTGACTCGCACCGCTTTTTCAAGGTCGAGATCGAGGGTGACGTCCTTTTCACCCGCGTCGAATTTCTGATCAAATTCTTGTGCTTTCATAGAGCTGAATCTCCTCGCGGCGCGATCGCCGGACTGAAATGATGCGAATGCCGTGATTTCTGTAGGTGAAAATGGCTGACCAGTGCTTTTCCTGAATTTTACCGATTACCATGAAACGAGGCTCGTCAAGGGTTCTGACTGGAAGCTGAATGAGATCGTCGTCCAGCCACAATTTCTGAGCCTCGATAAAATCGATACCGTGCTTCTGCTTGTTAGTTCTGCTTTTTTCCGGATCGAAATCAAAGACCATGGTGTTGGAATCGTGCTATTGATATGCCTTTTATATACCAAAATTCAGCGATAATTGTTTCTCTGTTTTTGCCCCCTCACCCTTTTCCCGACTCCACCACCATGCCTGCGTAACCCGCCTCTACCGGGTAGGGCAGCTCTTCGGCGAAGCGTTCGGCGGCCACTTGCCCTGTGCAGTGGCACGGAATCAGGCGGCCTATGTCGCGCTTTTTGAGCGCTTCGACGGTGCGAGACAGCCGCTCTTCGCTTGCGGCGGACAGATGCATCCCGCCGATGAGCCGGGTGATTCGCTTCGGGCCGGTCAGGCTCTCGATGTAATCCAAAGTGTTCACGATGCCGGAGTGGCAGCATCCGGCGAGCACGGTCAGGCCTTCCGGCTCCTCGATCCAGAGTGACAGATCGTCCTCGATGGGGTCGGGAGTGTTCCCGTTCGGATCGAAGAAGAACGGGCCGCCGGTGTCTTCGAAGCTTGTCTGGCGCGGGACCGGGCCGGTCAGGAAGACGCCGTCGGTCAGGCGGGTCGGTTCGCTTACCCATACGATCCGCTCTTTCGGCAGTTTGTCAATCGCCTGCTTCGCCTCGTCCGGCATGTCGATCGGCTTGGGCTTGCCGTTGCGTATGCTGTAGCGCTCGACGAGAGCCGCCGGGTGGAGGTAAATCGTTGCCTTGTCGGCGATTCGGAGCACTTCGGCGAGGTTGCCGGTGTGGTCGTAGTGGCCGTGGCTGAGCACGATGGCGTCGATGCCTGAAAGGTCGATGCCGAGCGCGCGGCAGTTGGCGTCGAGGGCTTCGAGCTGGCCGGTGTCGAACAGGATTTGCCTGTCGGCGGTTTCAATCAGTACCGCGAAGCCGTGTTCGCAGGCGAGTCCAGGCGCTGCGTGGTTGTCGGTGAGGATGGTGAGTTTCATGCTTTCACTTGTTGTCGTTGCCATGTCTTTTTTTGACAAGGTAACGCTCTGATGAAAATAGTGTCGAATCGGGCGCACGGTTTTCATTCCGTCGCGGTTGTTTCATATACTTCAGAAGCGAAATGTTTTTTTCTCAACCATAATCTTCAAGGAGCGCGCGATATGTTACAGTCAGTGAAGACGGTGATGGTTGCCGCTCTCTGGGCCGGGCTGAGCCTGAGCGCTTATGCGGCGGAGAGGCCCTCCGCGGCGCTTGGCGAGAAGCTGTTCAACGATCCGAAGCTTGGCGGCGCAACCGGCACCAAGAGCTGCGGCAGTTGCCATCAGGACGGCGCGGGTATCGAGTTTTCTTACAAGAAGCCCAATCTTCCGCAGATCATCAACATGTGCATCACTCGCGGGCTGGGCGGCGCTCCCCTGGCGGAGGACTCGGTCGAGATGAAGTCGCTGATCCTGTACCATCAGTCGTTAAGATAGTTGCCTCGCTTATACAATCCGGGCGATGCCTCTCACGTAGAGATTGAGTACGAACTCTTTTGTCGCGCTGCCCGGATTCGCCTCCACTTCTTTCGTGATCTCCCGGAGCGTGACGCCATCGCCGTTGAGCAGCGTGACGATCCGGGACTGCCGGCCGTCGAGCTGGAACGTTTCGTTGTGGTCTTGCAGGACGAGTCCGTTGTCCGGAACTGACCGATGCAGCGCAACGTGCGGCGAGAGGGTGAAGCGGTGCTTTTCCGGGTCGATGAGCGGCGCGATGGCGTCGGCTTGCCGCTGGTACTGCTCGTTGCGCAAATGCCACGGGCGCGGGTTTTTTGAAAATCCGGAGAGCAGGTAGGCGTTCCACTCCAGTTGCTCGGGATCGTCGCCGGATCGCCACCGTTTGGCCAGCCGTGCGGCCTCTTTGCCGAGCTGCGTCCACGGCGCGTCGATTGGCTCGATGCGGATGCCGTAGCGGTCGGGGTGCATGAAGATGGCCGAGGCGGGTTCGAGCCTGAAGCGGTTGCCGAGGCTTCGGCGGGGCAGGTGCGTCGCGGGCAGGTTGTCGCCCGCAAGCTCCCGGTCGATCTGCCGGAAAAAGCGGATCGTGTCGAGCGCGTCGGCGGTCTGTTCGCCCGGAAAGTTGATGATGGTGGAGACGTGGATCGACAGCCCATTGCGGGTCGCCGCGACGATGTTCTCGCGCGCGAGGTCGAGATCGAGCTTTTTGTTCATCCTCCCGAGCACGGTTTCGGATGCGCTTTCGAGGCCGAACGTTACCCTTGTGAATCCCGCTTTTGCCATCTTTCCTGCAAGCTCCGGGCGGAGGTGCTTCAGGTCGCAGAAGGCGAAGGTGAAGAGCGGTTGCAAATCGCTCGACAGAATCAGGTCGCAGAACTCCGACAGCCACTCCTCGCTGAAGTTGATGAGGCTGTCGCAAATGTAGAAGAGGCTGATGCCGAAGCGTTGTTTGTACGCGGCGAGCCGTTGGAGGGCGTCTTGCGGGGTGATGTGACGGAAGCGCTTCCATATCTGCTTTTCCGAACAATAGATACAGCCGTTGACGCAGCCGCGCGAAAAAGAGACCGGAATCCCCTCGAAGCGCCGCCGCAGGTAGGCGTCGAAGGGCATGTTCGCGAACGGAAAGCCGCTGAAATCAGGCATCGGGAACTCCTCCGGTTTCAGCCACTCCCGGCGCGGCTCGTAGCGGAACTCGCCATCGACGAGCTGCGCCGCGCCCGCCACCAGTCCGCCATTTCCGCGGATCAGCTCCCGCGCCGTCAGCTCCCCCTCTCCCACGATGACCTTGTCGGCCAGGGCGTTACCGAGCAGGAACCGCTGCACCTCTTCCGGAAACACCGCCGGGCCGCCGAACACGATCATCGCCTTCGAGCGTTCGCGCAATTTGCGGGCGGCGAGCATCGAAACCCAGAGATTGCTGATGTAGGTGGAGAGCCAGATTTGCTCCGGCTCCGCTGCGATCAGCCGCGTGACCGCGCGTTCGAGAAAGAGGTCAAGCTTGTCGAAAAGCTGTTCAAGTCCATCCGCTTCAAACCGCTTGCGCGCCTCTCCGGGCGGGGTGAAGAGCGCCGCGAGGGTGAGGTCGGGGCGGTAGCCGATAAAGTTGATCATCCGCTCGTCGAGCGCCGCGCCGGGGCTGGCTCCGAGGCGATGGAGCTGGTAGTAGAGCGCCGTGTCTTCGATGCTGAGCAACAGGTCGAAGTCGAACGCCTGACTTTCGACGCCCTCGCCGTCCAAAACGCTTTTCAGACAGGCCAGACCGAGCGGGAGCGTTTTGTCCGAAAAGCAGGGGAAAATGCTGAGCGCGATGGTCATGGCTCGTGCCGGTTGCCAGTTGGGAAAAGTGTGGTCAGGCGGCGCTGGTCGGGCAGATTGGCGATCTGGCGCTTTTGAAGCCGCCTCGCCGTTTCGACAGTTTTCAGGAAATGGCAGCCGTCGCAGGCCGATTCATCCTCGGGAAGTTCGGTTTCACGCAGCGTCTCTTTGATGAATTCCGACGGCGCTTGCCTGCACCGGGCGGCCAGATCGACCACGCTGTCCGGGTAGAGCCGCCGCATTTGCGAGTCGATTTCCGCCGCATCGCAGCCTTCGTCCGAAAGCTGCTTGCCGTCCCCGACGCACCTGTCGAGCAGCGAAGCGTCACGCGGCGTTTCGTCGCCGAAAAGCCGCGCGAGTGCGGCGAGCAGCGCTGCTTCACGCCGCCGTGCGCTGCCGGGAAGGTTCGGGCACGCGAAGCCGGTCAGCACTCTGACGGGCGCGGGCAGGGCGATCCGTTTCAGGTTCCGTTCAAGCTCCATGATTCGTCGCAACCGTGTCATCTCCACGTCTCCGGAGCTTTGCAGGCGTTCGCTTTCCGCTCGAAGCTCAAGCAGCATGGCAAGTTCATTGCGGCCCGTGGCGTAGTTCACCTCGCTCAGGCCGGGCGCGTAGCAATAGACCGACGGGATGCCGAGCCACGAAACGTCACGAATGCAGAGCGCGTCCGTCCAGCTTGCGAAGCGTTCGAGCAGGGTTTCGACCGGACGGGCGGCCAGCTTGTCGCTCCAGATTTCCGGGAGCCGCTCCGGCGCTGGCTTGTGACTGGCGAAGAGCGATTTCGGCCACAAGCCGGTGCTCGACGCTTTGGCTGCGTAGTAGTTGGCGAAGCGCAGGCGGTGGCGTTCGTCGTCGGTCACTTCCGCGAACGGATCGTCAAGGCCGGAGAGCGGCAGGCCGTGGAAGTCGTCGCAACCGTCGAACAGCTCTTTCATTGCTCCGATGACCGCTTCCGCCAGCGTCGCGGCGGCCCCGAGGTTTGCGTTGTAGCGCTGCTGCTGGCGGTCGATGAGCAGCACGGCCACGACCGGAAATCCCGCGCCGAGCGAGCCGTCGAACAGGGTAACGCTCGCGCCGCGCTCTTCGATAGCCTCGATGATCCGCGCGGCTTCAGTGTTCCGCAACAGCTCGCGGGGGATGAGCGGCAGCGGCGGCTCATCCAGAAAAATCCGGTGAAAGAGGTGCCGCTCGCAGATTTCGAGCAGCGCTTTGGTGATGGCCTGTTCGAGCGTCCTTCCCGCCGCGCAGCCCGTGCTTCCGCTCGTAAAGAGCATCCGTTCGACCGGGCAGTGGCGAACTTTGCCGTCGAACGCCGAGTAAAAGGGTACGCACAGAAGTGCTTCGTCATCGACCGCACCGCTCGCGGGTATCTCGGCGCGCGGCATGAGATCGTTGTTTCCCGCCGAAGCGAACTGCTTTGCCTCGATCCATGCTTCATCCGGTGCGATGAAAAAATCCAAGGCTCCACCCTGCTGGTCGAGGCGCTGGCGGCAGCGCTCCGGCAGGCGTTCGTAGCCGCTTTCCGAAGCGCAGGCGTGGCGGTAGCCGGAGATGAGGAAGTTGTTCTGGAGCCGCTCGAACAGCTCGCCGTACGCGCTCAAAAGCGAGGCTTCGGCGGTGATGCCTTGCCCGGAAACCAGCGGCGGCGAGTCATCATCCGGCGTTCCGCCCGCGAAAAGCATGGTGGTGAAAAACGGCAGTTCGCTGCCCTGCCGCGTCTGTTCGCAAACCTTCAGGCCTGTTGCGCGCAAGGCGGCTCGCATCTGCTCAAGCTCGCTCTTCATGGCGTGTCGATCCTGCTCAGCCATTCGTGAAATAGCCGGTGACGGCCTGCATGTTTTCGTGCATCAGCTCGAACAGGCCCACCATCAACTGTCGCCGGTACGCGCAGAATCGTTTCGCGAGCGGCAGGTAGCAGGCTTCGGGCTGGCCGTGGCGGTAGCCGGGGATCACGGCGGGGCAGAACGAGAGGCAGATCGAGCTGACCGGGCAGCCGGCGCAGAAGCCGTAGCGCTCCTTCGAGCGTTGCTTGACCTCGTCGTCCCGCTGATCTTTCAGGTGTGCGCACCACTGCGCCGAGCCGTTGCAATCGATGCTTTTGTAGCGCTCATTGCTGCCGCACGAGGGCGTCCTGATGCAGCCGTCGTTGTAATCCCCCGGCATGAACATCTTGCCGAGCAAGGTTTTGAGCATCTGCTCGTGAATCCTCTCGCCAGTTGTCTGACGGCGGAGCAGCTCCCGCATCAGTTCGAGCTGCCGGTCGGCCAGCTTGCCGTAGTAAGCCGAGAACTCCTCGCTGCTCTCGGCTCCGCAATCGGCGAACTCCAGCGGCTTGAGATAGAAGGAGTTCAGGCCGAGTTCCTCGCGGTTGAAGCGGAACAGCTCCATCAGCTCGCCTGGCTCGCCGATGACCGACAGCACCCCGCAACGCACGCCGCCCCGCCGCAACCGTTCGAGGTTGGCCGTGATGGCGGTAAAGCTCCCCTCGCCATTTTTGAACGGGCGCATCAGGTCGTGCCGGTTCGCCGGGCCGTCGATGGTGACGCCGACCGTGACATCGTAGCGTTGCAGCGTCGCGAGAATCTGGTCGTTGAGCAGAGTCCCGTTGGACTGGAGGGCGAACGAAAAGTCGATCTCCGGAAAATCGCCGGTCAAGAAGGCGCAGATGCGTTCGATCTGGCGGTGCATCAGCAGCGGCTCGCCGCCCTGAAAGGTGATCCGCACCTGCCGTTTGCCCTCGATCAGCTCGGTGAGCGTCTCGCAGATTTTTGTGACATCGGTGCCGCGCGCCCCGGAAATCTGCGTCAGCTCGGCGTACTTGCAATAGATGCAGCCCAGATTGCAGCGGTCGGTGATGAAGATCACCACCTCCAGATAGCTATCGTCCGGCGCAGGCGGTTCCGGGGCGGCGCGTTCCGGAAACCGGGCCGCGATCCCGGCTTTCAGCTCTCCGGAGACGGGGCCGTCGAACAGTTGCCATTGGCCGCAACGGTTGTCGAGCGCGACAAGAAATTTGCCGCTCGCGGGGTGAAGAAAAGTCACGGGGCCGTCCTGTTCGATGCGGAAGGTGAGCATTGCGGGTACGGATTCGTCTGGCAGATCGGGATGCGATTGAAGGAGCGTTCTTGCCGTGCGCGGCAGATCGTTGCGGCGGGGGCGCTGGATGGCTCCCCGCCGCAAGGATTGCAGGAGTTACTTCGCGTCTCCTTCTTCCGGCTCGGGTACCCAAGTATCGCAATGCATCGAGATTTTACCTGTGCGTTTCGATGGTTCGTCTGGCGTCCAGGTGTCGCAGTGCATGGAGATTTTGCCTGTTCGTGATGATGGTTTGTCGGGATCCCAGGTGTCGCAATGCATTGAAATTTTGCCGGGGGTCAGCGTCAGTGTGCCGCTGTCAAAGACTGGTGAGGTGTTCATGATCTTTCAGTTTTATATGAGAAAAAAAGAAAATAACGATCACTAACTTTTAAATATATAAAAACATAGTTGTGGCGAAAACCTGTTCGATCAGAAGTGAGGTGGTTCTGCAGTTTTTGACGGTGACTATTGCGAGAAAACATAAAATTCAAAAATACAAAAGCTGGTTCCGGATTTCAGGACGTTCCGATCAAACGCAGTGATCGCTCCGGCGGGCGGGGCCGCGAGGGTTCGGCGTTGCCTGAAATTGAGCAGGAATGAATACATTGTTCCAACCAGGCAGCCCGGTGTGCAATCAGGCAGCCGTTACGGAAATTTCTGAATACCATCGTTATGTTTGAAAAACAACGCATCAGCATTCTCGGTTGCGGCTGGCTCGGGTTGCCGCTCGGACGTTTTCTGGCGGGCGAAGGCTTCGCCGTCAAAGGCTCCACGACGAGCGAAACGAAGCTTGTGCGACTCAAGGAGGCAGGGATCGAGCCGTTCCGGATCGTCCTCGCCGACTCCATCGAAGGCGATATCGCCGCCTTCCTCGACAGCGACATTCTGGTGCTCGACATTCCGCCGGGGCGCGGCGATGAGGTGGTCGAGCATCACGTCGGCCAGATTTCTCTGCTGATCGACGCCCTTGCCGATTCTCCGGTCAGGCAGGTGCTGTTCGTCAGCTCGACTTCGGTCTATCCCGCCGCCGGGCGCGAGGTGGTCGAGGCGGATGCCGAGGATCCCGAGGCTGCCGATTCGCTGGCGGGCCGCGCCCTGCTTTACGCCGAGGAGATGCTGCGCTCGGAGTCCTCCTTCAGCACCACGGTGCTGCGCTTCGGCGGGCTGATCGGCCCCCGGCGCAATCCGGCGGAGTTCATGCAGCGCATGACGGAGATCGCCAACCCCGGCCATCCGGTGAACTTCATCCATCTCGACGACTGCATCGGCATCATCGCCTCCGTCATCCGGCAGGGCGAGTGGGGCGAGGTGTTCAACGCCTGCGCGCCGCTCCATCCGACGCGGGGCGAAATCTACAAGGCTGCCGCCGAGAGCCACGGACTCGCCGCACTGCCGGAGGAGCCGTGCAGCAGCAGCCACTTCAAGATCGTCAACAGCGACAAGCTCGTCCAGAAACTGGGGTACACCTTCCTGCACCCCGACCCGCTCGCGATGGCGCGGGGAGGCAATTGAGAATGATGCATTGAGCATGGAACTGTAGGGGCAGACCTGTGTGTCTGCCCTGCCCCCGAGCTGGCTTGTCATCGCCCTTACAGAATGAATTCGAGGTCGTAGCCGTCATCGGCGGCGGTGGCGGCGAAGTCGCGGAGTGTGCGGAGGAAATCCAGCGTCTTTGCCGGATCGATCTCGCGCCAGTAAGCGATGCGTTCCGGATCGTCCTGCCAGCCGAGCACGATCCGTTCGGGACTTTTTCCGGCGATGGTTTCGATGCAGTTATCGATAAGAGTCAGCATTGCCGCGATGTTGGCCGATGCGAGAAACGCTTCGTCCCAGCTATCCAGCCCGTTTTTCGATTCCGAGATGAATGGCAGCGCGTTGAGTGCCTCGATCACGCCGAAGTGGAACAGGGCGGCGTAGTCGTGCGCGTTGATTTCCATCGAGTCATAAATTTTGTACTCGCTGTCCGAAAGCTTCACGGTGCCGATCTGTCCGGCGCGGTAGATCGGCAGTTCACGGTGCAGCGGGTTCCGGTCGTCGAGGAGAATGTGGGTGACGGTCATGGCGCAAGGAGTGGGGCTGAAACGTTTAATTTATCGCTACTGTTTTTTCTGAATGAATTGATTTGAAACGGCGTCTGACTTATAATAATAATTCCGGATGTGGCAGTGAAGCGTTTGCAGGAACGGGCCCCGGTCACTGAAGATAGACAAAGCATCACAAGGAACTTCCCGTCAATTTTACCGATACAGGAACAGAATGGAAGGAAATTTTTCAAATAGAGTGCAGGATGTCATCAGGCTCAGCCGCGAAGAGGCGCTTCGCTTGGGTCATGACTATATCGGCACGGAGCATCTCCTGCTCGGTCTGATCCGGGAAGGCGAGGGCATCGGCGCCAGAATTCTCAAAAACCTCAAGGTCGATCTGTTCAAGCTGAAGCAGAAGATCGAGGAGAACACTCACCCCAAGGTTCCGGCCACGCAGATGGGCAATGTGCCGCTGACCAAGCAGGCCGAGAAGGTGCTCAAGATCACCTATCTCGAAGCCAAAATCTGCAAGTCAACCATCATCGGAACGGAGCACCTGCTGCTTTCGATCCTCAAGGGTGACGACAATATCGCTTCCCAGATTCTCGAACAGTTCGGCGTCACCTACGACCTGGTGCGCGACGAGCTGGTGAGCATTACGACCGGGCGCAGCGAAGCGGACGAGCCGCCGATGGAGGGAGCCTACTCTTCGGGCAGCGCCGAGCGGTCGCAGAAACGGCCCGAGCAGAAGCGCGGCGAGCGCACCAAGACTCCGGTGCTCGACAACTTCGGGCGCGACATCACCCGCCTCGCCATGGAGGACAAGCTCGATCCCATCATCGGGCGCGAGAAGGAGATCGAGCGGGTGGCGCAGGTTTTGAGCCGCCGCAAGAAGAACAATCCGGTGCTGATCGGCGAGCCGGGCGTCGGCAAGACGGCCATCGCCGAAGGTCTGGCGCTCAAGATCGTGCAGCGCAAGGTTTCGCGCGTGCTTTACGACAAGCGCGTCGTGGCGCTCGACCTCGCCGCGCTCGTGGCGGGCACGAAGTATCGCGGCCAGTTCGAGGAGCGCATGAAGGCGCTGATGAACGAGCTGGAGCGTTCGCGCGACGTGATTCTCTTCATCGACGAGTTGCACACCATCATCGGCGCGGGCGGCGCGTCGGGTTCGCTCGACGCCAGCAACATCTTCAAGCCCGCGCTCGCGCGTGGCGAGTTGCAGTGCATCGGCGCGACCACGCTCGACGAGTACCGCCAGTACATCGAAAAGGATGGCGCACTCGATCGCCGTTTCCAGAAGATCATGGTCGAGCCGACCTCGGTCGAGGAGACCATCCAGATTCTGAACAACATCAAGAACAAGTACGAAGCGCACCACCACGTGCGTTACTCGGAGGACTCCATCGAAAAGGCGGTCAAGCTTTCGGAGCGCTACATCACCGACCGCTTCCTGCCCGACAAGGCGATCGACGTCATGGACGAAGCTGGCGCAAGGGTGCACCTGAGCAACATTCACGTGCCGCAGGAGATTCTCGAACTTGAAAAATCGATCGAAGAGATCAAGAGCGAGAAGAACAAGGTGGTCAAGATGCAGAACTTCGAGGAGGCTGCCCGCCTGCGTGACAAGGAGAAGAACATGCTCGAAGCGCTCGACCACGCCAAGCAGGAGTGGGAAGAGCAGTCGATGGAGAGCGTCTATGACGTGACCGAGGAGGACATTTCATCGGTTATTGCCATGATGACCGGTATTCCGGTGGTCAAGGTGGCGCAGTCCGAGTCGAAGAAGCTGCTGAACATGGAGGCGGAGCTGAAGAAAGAGGTCATTGGCCAGGACGAGGCGATCAGGAAGATCACCAAGGCGATCCAGCGCACCCGCGCGGGTCTGAAGGATCCGTCGCGCCCCATCGGCTCGTTCATCTTCCTCGGCCCGACCGGCGTCGGCAAGACCGAGCTGGCCAAGGCGCTGACCCGTTACCTGTTCGACAGCGAGGACGCGCTCATCCGCGCCGACATGAGCGAGTACATGGAGAAGTTCTCGGTGAGCCGCCTGGTTGGCGCGCCTCCTGGCTACGTCGGCTACGAAGAGGGCGGTCAGCTCACCGAAAAGGTGCGCCGCAAACCCTACTCGGTGGTGCTGATCGACGAGATCGAAAAGGCGCACCCGGATGTGTTCAACATTTTGCTTCAGGTGCTCGACGAGGGCGTGCTGACCGACGGACTTGGCCGCAAGGTTGATTTCCGCAACACGATCATCATCATGACCTCGAACATCGGCGCCAAGGAGATCAAGAGCTTCGGCAGCGGCGGCGGCATGGGCTTCGCGGCTCCCGATGACGGCACTGGCAGCTACAAGGCGATGAAGTCCACCATCGAGGACGCCCTGAAGCGCGTGTTCAATCCGGAGTTTCTGAACCGCATCGACGACACGATCGTCTTCCACCAGCTTGAAAAGTCGGATATCTTCAGGATCATCGACATCACCGCAGGCAAGCTCTTCAAGCGCCTGAAGGAGATGGGCATCGAGGTGCAGATCGACGAAAAGGCCAAGGAGTTCCTTGTCGAAAAGGGCTACGACCAGAAGTACGGCGCCCGTCCGCTCAAGCGAGCCTTGCAGAAGTACGTCGAGGATTCGCTGGCCGAGGAGATGCTCAAAGGGCGCTTCACCGAAGGCAGCACCATCCGCATCACCTTCGACGAGCAGGCAAAGGAGCTTCGCTTCCAGGACGGCGCTCCCGGCGAACCGGCTAAAAAGAGCGAACCCGAAGAGAAGCTCGACAAAGAGTAACGTCGCGAACGTGAAGTTATTTTAAAAAGCACCCCTGAGACAATCATTTCAGGGGTGCTTTTTTTGTTGGCGGCGACTTTGATTTACCTTCCGGCTATTGCATGATCACGACAAGTCGAAATCGGGATTGTTATCGGCTTCGATTTCGATGGCGATTTCGAGAAGATTCACGAGGCTGTCTTCTTACTCCGGAAATTACAGCTCTTGAACAATTGCCCCGGACTTTAGTCCGGGGTCTTTGGAACAAACACAAAATCAGGGCTTTAGCCCAATTACTTCATGTGGCGGCTCCACCTCACCCCGGCTTGAAAGCCGGGGCAACATGAATGCAAGAGGTTGGAATGTCCAGAGGGTTCAAACCCTCCTGAGTGCAAGATCGGTTTCTGCGTTCGTTCTCACGCCCCCGGCACCTTCGGATGCCCTTCCAGCGAGGCCAGCGAGCGTTGCAGCATCTCCTCGGGCAGCGGGTAGTCGCTGATTTTGCCCGACATGTAGGCGTCGTAGCCCTGCAAGTCCATGAGGCCGTGGCCCGACCAGTTCATCAGGATCACCTTCTCCTTGCCCTCCTCTTTGGCCTGCCTGGCCTCGCGGATGGTCTGCGCGATGGCGTGCGAGGTCTCCGGCGCAGGGATGAAGCCTTCGGTGTGGGCGAAGAGCAGCGCCGCTTCGTAGCACTCGGTCTGCGGCAGCGCGGTGGCCTCGATCAGCCCGTGCTGCTTGACGTGGCTCACCAGCGGGGCCATGCCGTGGTAGCGCAGACCGCCCGCGTGGATGGCCGGGGGAATGAAGGTGTGGCCCAGGCTGTGCATCGGCAAGAGAGGCGTCATTCTGGCAACATCACCGGAGTCATACACGTAAGGCGCACGGGTCAGCGTCGGGCAAGCCTCAGGCTCCGTGCCGATGACCCGCACCTCTTTTCCGTGAATCTTGTCGTACAGGAACGGGAAGCTGATGCCCGCGAAGTTCGAGCCGCCGCCCGCGCAGCCGATCACGATGTCCGGGTAGCGCCCGATCTTGTCGAACTGCTTTTTGGCTTCGAGTCCGATGATGGTCTGGTGCAGCATTACGTGGTTCAGCACGCTGCCGAGGGCGTAGCGGGTGTCGTCGCGTTCGACGGCCTGCTCGATCGCCTCGCTGATGGCGATGCCGAGGCTGCCGGGCGTGTCGGGATCCTCTTCGAGAATCTTGCGCCCGACTGCCGTCAGCGGGCTCGGACTCGGGATGCACTCCGCGCCCCAGGTTTTCATCATGATCTTGCGGAACGGCTTCTGGTCGAAGCTGATGCGCACCATGAACACCTTGCACTCGATGCCGATCAGCTTGCAGCTCATAGCCAGCGCGCTGCCCCACTGCCCCGCGCCGGTTTCGGTGGTGAGGTACTTGATGCCGAACTCCCGGTTGTACCACGCCTGCGCGATGGCCGTGTTGGGCTTGTGGCTTCCGGCGGGTGAGACCCCTTCGTTCTTGTAGTAAATTTTGGCCGGGGTGCCGAGCGCCGCTTCGAGCCGCCGCGCGCGGTAGAGCGGCGAAGGCCGCCACAGCTTGAGGATGCCGAGAATCTCCTCTGGAATATCGATCCAGCGCTCGGTGCTTACCTCCTGCTCGATCAGGTTCATCGGAAACACCTTGGCCAGCGCATCCGGCCCGATCGGATTGCCATCCAGCCCCACCGGCGGCGGCATGGGTGAAGGCAGGTCAGCCTGGATGTTGTACCATTGACGGGGCATTTCGTCCTCGCTGAGGAGGATTTTGGTAGGCTCTGTACTCATGCGTGTAATGCTTTGAAGTAAGAGAAAAGAGAGCGGCGACGGCTCTCATGGCCGGGATGTCTGGTGGCCATTCATGAAAATAGAGTGCGCGCGGGCCGATTGCAACGCGAAAAAATGGTGCGGGCGGGAATCTCTGGTTGATCCGGTATTTTTGACGAACTGTGAATGTTGATTAGATTTCAGAAGTTGACGTCTGCTTTTTTCTGGATTAGGCAGATCAGTGTAAACATTTTTATTTGGAAATAAGATGTCAGAACCAGAACAGTCAGCTTTAACATTATCTAGCTTTCTGACGGGCTTTGTGACTGGATTAGCCCCGTCAGCGATCGTCAGCTACATCGTGTATCGAATACAAAAAGGTGACTCAGAGAAGGATAAACGCGACCTTATTTTGTTGCTATACCGCATCATGGAAGAAGGACGAGAAAGTAAAGATATATTAGACGAGATTCTCCAAAACACTCAAGGAAAAACCTCAGACGAACAACTATCCTATATATCTGATGAGTTTAATCAGCGAATATCAGAATTAGAGAGTGGTAGGGAAACCAAGGAGAAGTATGTTGAGACTGTCTTGAATTATAAGGCACTTGCAGATGCATATGCTGGGATTTCAGCATCCATTTCTTCTTTTGATATTTTAGCTGCCGATGGAACTATTACTCTTAAACGTATCATATCATCCCACAAACAGATGTTTCCAGATGGTTATGTTTGGGCTGGTAAGTTGAGGACACAGATGGTTGAGATTATCGGCTCATTCTCAGCGCGAGGCCGCTCGCTTAATGCAGCTCTTTCGAGCATCCAAGTTGGGGTTTCTCGTCCTGAGGATATTGAGCAAGAGTTAGGGATCATTCTTGAAGACTGGAATCATGCAGTGACAAACCAACTGAAGAAGAGAGATGATTTAGGAGTCTCTGAAGAGCTGGCTCACTTTCACCAACAATTCCTTTTAATTCATCCATTTCTTGATGGAAATGGC
The DNA here is from genome assembly GCA_016931495.1 of Chlorobiaceae bacterium. GTDB lineage: Bacteria > Bacteroidota > Chlorobiia > Chlorobiales > Chlorobiaceae > Chlorobaculum. The sequence goes on from JAFGER010000021.1 coordinate 24,372, forward strand.
CGAATTGCTAGGGCAATTCTTAGAGAACAAGTAAAGTTTTTATTTGGAGTTGATAAAAGTTTTGAATTTAACAGATTGGAATATTACGAAGCACTTCACTTGGCGGATCTTCGCCAAATGAAACAGCTCGCAGAATTAATTCTAAAAGAAATAAAAAATGGTTAACTGATAGATATATTTATATCAATATCTAACCTTTGATGTTAGATGTCATATTTAATAATCTCTTTGTCAATAAAAAACGCCAGAAGCGACGGGGTTTTTGATGTAGCCAGTTAATAGATACCGCTATCAATCATCACTCCATCTCAATTGTGGTTGGCGGCTTCAAGGAGTTGTCGCAAGCGAATCGGTTGTGGGGAATAGTGAAGCTTTGTGCCGAAGGCGGGGATCGAACCCGCACGTCCATTGCTGAACACGGGATTTTAAGTCCCGGGCGTCTACCAATTCCGCCACTTCGGCAACCTTTGTACTGTGAGGTCGGCTAATTTACTCTTTTCACGGTGATTACACAAGTTGGGAAATTTCTGATTTGTCGGGTTTCCGGGGAGGGCAGACACGCAGGTCTGCCCCTACGGGATGGCAAATGATCTGTGCTTGCCCTCTCGTCCTCACTCCGCGAAGTGGTCGTACCCCCGTTTCATATCCGTCATATCAATCGTCATGCCGAAGATGTCAGTGAGCATCATGCCCGCTTCCTGCTCGGTGATTTCGCCGATGATGGTGATGTCGCGGTGCGCGGCGATGAGGTCATAGTGCGATTTCGGGAGCGTGAAGAGGAGCTGGTAGTCTTCGCCGCCGGTGAGGGCCCAGTCGAAGACGTCTTGCTGGAACTCTTCGGCCACGGTTCGCGCTTCGGGCAGCACGGGCAGCTTGCTTTCGTCGATGTGCGCCCCGACGCCGGAGCGGCGGCAGAGGTGGCCGAGGTCGGAGACCAGGCCGTCCGAAATATCGATCATCGCGGTCGGCACGATGCCCTCCTCGCTGAAAAAGTCGATGATGTCGATCCGCGCTTCGGGCAAAAGGTGGCTGCGGATCGCTTCGGCGTACTCCTGCAACTCGGCCATCACCTCCTTGTTGTACGGCTCGTTGTTGCGCATCTGCTCGATCATTGTCGCCTTTTCGCGCTGCAACAGATGCAGCCCGGCGGTCGATCCGCCAAGCGTGCCGGTGACGCAGATGAGGTCGCCCGGTGTGGCGCCCTTGCGCAACGTGAGTAGTTCCGGCGTTGTCGTTCCGGTCATCGAAACCGAGATGAACAGCCCTGACGCCGAAGACGAGGTGTCGCCGCCCGCGATGGCGAGGCCGTACACTGAGGCGGCGTGCTCGATGCCCCGGTACAGCTCTTCGACCATTTCGACCGGCATTTTGGGCGGCACGGCGATCGAGATCACCGCGTAGTCCGGCAGGGCGTTCATGGCGCAAATGTCCGAGACGTTGACGCTGATCGCCTTGCTGCCGAGGTGGTGCAGCGGCGTGGTCAACAGGTCGAAGTGCACGTGCTCGGCGAGCAGGTCGGTCGTGACCACCTGCACCTCCGACTCGCCGAGCTGCCAGACCGCGCAGTCGTCGCCGATTCCTTCGAGCAGCTCCGGGCGCTGCCGGGCGGAGGGCGCGGTAATCCTGGAAAGTCGCTCGATCAGGCCGAATTCGCCGATCTCGGAAATAGGTTTGAATGCCATATATTTGCGTACATTGAGTTTCAGCCGGAATCCGTTCCGATCCCTTCGTCCGTAAACATAGCCAATTTCTCATTTTCCATGGGCTTTTTTGACAAGTTAGGGCTGTCGCGCCTCAAGGAGGGGCTTACCAAAACCCGCGACACGCTTTGCGACAAACTTGCGTTCGTCTCCAAAGGCAAAACCGAGGTGGACGACGAGTTCCTCGAAGAGCTGGAAAACGTTCTCGTTGCCGCCGACGTGGGCGTCGAAACCACGCTCGACATTGTCGATGCGGTCACCGAGCGCTCCAAGGGCAAAATCTACCGTTCGGAGGAGGAGCTGAACGAAATGGTGATGGGCGAGATTCGCAACCTGCTTGTCGAGTCGGGGCACGAACATCCGGTCGATTTCGACGCGCCGCTGCCGGCCCGGCCCTACGTCATCATGATCGTTGGCGTGAACGGCGCGGGCAAGACCACCAGCGTCGCCAAGCTGGCGCATAACTACGACAAGGCGGGCAAAAAGGTGGTGATCGCCGCCGCCGACACCTTCCGCGCCGCCGCCTACGAGCAGCTCAAAATCTGGGCCGACCGCGCCGGAGTGCCGATCATCGGTCAGGGGCAGGGTGCCGATCCCGCCTCGGTGGTGTTCGACTCGGTCAGCTCGGCGGTCTCCAAAGGCACTGACGTGGTGCTGGTCGATACGGCGGGGCGCCTGCACAACAAGAGCCACCTGATGGAGGAGCTGGCCAAAATCATGCGCGTGGCCAAAAAGAAGATTCCCGAAGCGCCGCACGAAGTGCTGCTCGTGCTCGACGGCACCACCGGCCAGAACGCCGTGCAGCAGGCCCGCGAGTTCACGAAGTTCGTCAACGTCACCGGCCTCGTCATGACCAAGCTCGACGGCACCTCGAAAGGCGGTATCGTGCTCTCGATCTCCCGCGAGCTGAACCTGCCGGTCAAATACATCGGCGTCGGCGAAAAGATCGACGACTTGCAGCTCTTCGACCGCAAGAGCTTCGTGGAGGCGCTGCTCGAAAAGGAGAACAAAGCAGAGGAGTGAGGGGGAAATCAGACCGATCTGTCCGATCATACGGATCAGACGGATCGGTCTGATTTTTCCTGCGCCAGCTTCGCCCACGCCGCTTTCAGCGCCGCTGCCACCGCGGCTGCATTGCTGACCTTGAACAGGTGCGTGCCCGAGGCGGCGTCCTGCGCGCCGAGGCGGTCGGCGACAGGGGCGGTTTCCGGCATCGCAGCGAGCAGTTCGGCGAGCTGCGGCTCCCTCCTCGACGGGCCGGGGAAGATGAAAAGGTGATCGAGTTCGGCTTCTTCGCAGTCGAGCAAAAAGTCGATGTGCCAGTGGAGTTTTTTCTCGCTTCGAACGGCGGGCGGTCGGTAGCCCCACGAGACGAACAGCTCCGACAGCTCCGTGCGGATGGCATGCGCAGGCTTTCCGCCGCTTCTCGAAGCGTGGCGGAGCAGGCGGGAAGCCAGCGGAAAGCCGCCTTTCCGGCCGCCGAGCGCCGAGCCGACGTAAAGATAGCGACCCGCCGGAAGATCGATCGGCTGGCCGTTCCGGAATTTTCCGAACGAGACGCAAGCCGCTCTCCGGAGCCGGATCGAGAGGATGTAGCTGCCCTGACGGTCAGGGTATCCAAAAATGGTGAACGGCATAGGCGGGAATTGCATAATTTGTCGTGAGGTGTAATATTAGCCAATCTGTTGTAAAGATGCGGCAGTTCATCATCTGGCTCGCCAGTTAAAATGCGAGGCGTGATGCCGGTAACGGAACAGGGGGGAGGATGGAACAGGAAAACGGCATGGCTAGTGAGCGCCGGGAGATGGTCAGCCAGCTCATGCACTATGGCATCGTGAATTCAAGGGTGCTCGGAGCGTTTCTGACGGTTGAGCGCCACCGGTTCGTCGATGGCGGAAGCCGGATGTTCGCCTACAGCGACAGCGCCTTGCCCATCGGCTATGGCCAGACTATTTCGCAGCCCTACACGGTGGCGTACATGATGGAGCTGCTCGTCGATCGCTGCCCCGCCGGAAAGGTGCTTGAAATCGGCACCGGATCGGGCTACCAGGCGGCGATTCTCAACACGCTCGGCTACCGGGTTTTTACCATCGAGCGCGTTGCCGGATTGTACGAACTGGCCGCATCGCGTTTCAAAAAAATGGGCATTCCGGTGCAAAGCCGCCTCGGCGACGGCACGCTTGGCTGGCCGGAGGAAGCGCCGTTCGATGCGATTATCGTGACCGCCGCCGCGCCTTCCGAGCCTCGCACGCTGATGGAGCAGCTTGCCGATGGCGGGGTGCTGATTCTGCCGCTCGGCGATATCGCCTCACAGCAGATGACCGTTATCCGGCGAAAGGGAGAGCGGTTCGAGCATGAACGGTTCGACCACTTTGCCTTCGTGCCACTCATTGGCCGTGAAGGGTGGCGCGACCCGGATGAAGCATCATGAAGTAATTGGTTCACTAATACGTAAAAAAGCGCAGTTATGGCATTAATGGGCAAGTTGAGAGATAAAACGCACATCGTGCTTTATATTCTCGTGGCCGCATTCGTGGGTCTTATCATTTTCGAATGGGGCATGAATTTCACCGGGCCGACGCAGAAGCGCGGGGGCAATGTCGGAGCGGTTAACGGCCAGCCGATTTCCGCCGGGCAGTACGAACAGATGTACAGCCTGGTGAGTGAAAGCTTCCGGCAACGCAACCCCGGCGTTGAAATCACCTCCCGGATCGATGCGGAATTGCGGGAGCAGGCATGGAATATGGCGGTCGATCAGGCCCTGCTTGACCAGCTTTTCAAGCAATACGGCGTTCAGGTCAGCGACGAAGAGGTGCTGGCGGCGGTGAACAGCGACACCAATCCGCCGACGATCATCCGCCAGAACTTTACCAATCCCGAGACCGGCAAGATCGACCGCGAGCTGCTTGAAAAAGCGCGGAAGGATCCGCAGGCAAAGGAGTTCTGGGGTCGCGCCGAGGAGATGGTCACGCGAGAGCTGAAGATCGACAAGCTGCTCATGGCGCTGCAGACGATGGCCATCGTCACCGATCCTGAAGTGACCGAACTGGTGGAGCGGCAGTTCACCACCTTTTCGGGCTCGTTCATTCCGGTGCCGTTCTCTTACGCTGGCCCGGAGTCGAAATTCCCTGTGAAGGATGAGGAGATCACGGCCTGGTACGAAGCTCGCAAGGCGCAGTTCCGTCAGCCTCCGGTACGCAACGCCGAGTTTGTCGTTTTCCCGCTGACCCCCTCTTCCGGGGACAGCCTGCGCGTCAGGAAGGAGATCGACGCGCTGGTTTCCCAGTTCGCTTCGGCTGCCGATGATGCCGAGTTTGTCAAAATCCAGAGTGATCTTCCCGAGTCGGTCAATGTGACCCGCACACGAGCCGATTTTTCCCTGGCCGCCGGAGAGGAGATTTTCCGCCCGACCACTCTTGCGCCTGGCAAGATTGTGGGCCCTGTGGCCGATCAGGGCTACTATCGTCTGCTCAAAATCCAGAGCGTCGCCACCGGTGAGCCAATGGCCAGCGCCTCGCACATCCTGCTCAGCGTCAATCCCGTCGACAGGGCCGATGTCGAGCGCGGCGCGGCGCTTGCCCGCAAGATTCTCGGCGAGTTGCAGGGTGGCGCCTCATTTGCCTCGCTTGCCGCCAAATATTCACAGGATCGGGGCAATGCCCGCACTGGCGGCTCGCTCGGGTGGTTTACCCGGGAGCGCATGGTGCCCGAGTTTTCGCAGGTGGTGTTCGGTGCGCGTCCCGGCCAGATCGTCGGGCCGGTGCTGACCCGGTTCGGATTGCATATCATCAGAATCGACGGCTTCGATAACCGCCAGATCGTCTGTTCGGAGGTTGCCCGGCAGATCAAGCCGTCAAGCCTGACTTCGGAATCGATCAAGCGCAAGGCGATGCTTTTCCAGGCGGATGCCAGCGCGAAGGGTTTCGGCGAAACGGCAAAACTCCAGAAGCTCGACGTGGTGAAAACCGGTGACTTTACGCGCCAGAGCCTCGTTGCGCAGCTCGGGCTGGATGAAGCGGTCGCCAGCTTCGCGTTCGGCTCGAAAGAGGGCGCGGTTTCCGAGGTCATAACCACCGAAAGCGGATTTGTGGTCATGAAGCTTCTGTCTGTCAACGATACCGGTTACCGCAAGCTCGATGACGCGCTCAAGGCGATGATCAGGGCCGAGCTGGTGAAGCAGAAGCAGGGCGTGGCGCTGAAAGCCAAACTTGCCGAACTGTCGAAGGCGAGCGGCGGATCGCTCGATGCCATCGTGGCAAAAGATCCCTCCCTGCGCAAAGTCACCTCCAGCCTCATTCGCTGGCGCGACGGCAGCATCGAAGGCTACGGCGTCGATCGCCGGCTTGTGGAGGCCATGGCGGGCATGAAGCTCAACCGGATTTCGGTTCCTGTGCAGACCTCGAATGGCTATGCGCTGGTCGTGCTCGATGCTCGCCAGCTCGAAGCCGGCGTGGATGCAGAGGCCGAGAAAAAACGTGTGCTGCCCCAGCTCAGGAAAGTCAAGCAGGAGCAGTTTTTCACCGCATACTTTGAAGCTGCGCGCCGGAACGCCAAAATCGAGGATAACCGCTAACGCAGGAAGTTCGCAAAAGCACAGCAACAAGCCGCCCGGATCGTCTCCGTGGCGGCTTGTTCTGTTTGGGGGTCTTCAGTGCTCCTTGAGGAACACGTCGAGCCGCTCCTTGATGGCCGGGGCGCTGGAGAGTTTGAGGCACTCGGAGGCCAGCGCTTCGCACTCCGCGATGGTGTAGCTGGCCACCCGCGCCTTGAGCGCCGGAATGTCGGAACTGACCAGGCTGAACTCCCGGAGGCCGCAGCCGATGAGGAACGGCGTGGCCAGCGGGTCGGAGCCCATGTCGCCGCAGATGGCGCACCGGCATCGGTTTTTCTGCGCCGTCGAGATGATGCGGTAGAGCTGGCGGATGATGGCCGGATGGAACTTCTCGAACAGGTCCTGCACGATGAGGTTGTTGCGGTCAACGGCCAGCGTGTACTGGGTCAGGTCGTTGGTGCCGATGCTCACGAAATCGACCATGCGGGTGATTTCGTCGATCAGCTCGACGGCCGCGGGCATTTCGATCATCGCGCCGAGGCCGGGCTTGTAGAGCGTTTCGCGCGACTCCTCGCTGACGCGTTCGTAGTGGTGTTCGAGCCGTTGCCTGATGTGTTCAATCTCCTCGATGGACGAAATCATGGGAATCATCAGCTCGACGTTGCCGTGAACGTTGGCCCTGATGAGCGAGCGGAGCTGTGTGTCGAGAATTTCCGGCACGTCGATCAGAATCCGGACGCCGCGCCAGCCGAGGTTCGGGTTCGGCTCCTTGACCGGCGAGTAGATCAGCTTGTCGCCGCCGATGTCGAACAGCCGGATGACCAGCGGCTTCGGCGTGAGCATTTCGGCCATCGAGAGGTAGTACTCCGTCTGCAGCGCCTCCTTGGGCGGCTTGAGGTCGTCAAGAAAAAGGTTCTCCGTGCGGAACAGCCCGACCCCTTCCGAGCCGGTCGCGTCGAGATGCGTGATCTCCTCCCTGAAATCGATGTTCGAGCAGACCGTGATTCTCATGCCGCAGCGGGTGAAGGCGTGGCGATGCGCCAGCACCGAATCGTCGGCCTCCCGCCGGATTTCGGCCTCCCGTTTCCGCCGGTACTCCTCGACGGTCTTTTCTTCCGGCCTGGTGATGACGACGCCATCGTTGCCGTCAAGAATGACCGGGCTGCCCGAACCGATTTTCTGCGAGAAGTTGCCGAGGCCGGCCACCATGGGAATGTTGAGCGACTTGCAGATCAGCGCGACGTGCGAGGTCTTGCCGCCGGTGTCGGTCGCGAACCCCTTGACGTTGCTCCGGCTGAGCAGAATGATGTCCGCCGGGGAGAGGTGGTGCGAAACCACGACGCTGCCTTCGGGCACCCAGGAGTGCAGCTTGCGGATGTGCAGGTTCCGGATGATCCGCTCCTTGATGTCGTGCAGGTCGGCGGCCCGTTCGCGGAAGATCTGGTCGTCGGAGTTGATGAAGTTGCCGAGGTACTGCTCGAACTCCTGCTCGATGACCAGGTGCGCCGGTTTCAGCTCCGTGCGGATGCGGCGCGTGATGGCGTCGATCAGCACCGGATCCCTGAGCAGCATGATCTGCGCCTGGAACAGGTCGCTGTAGAGCTTGCCGATCTTGCGCGTGGTGACCCGTTCGATCTTCTTCAGCTCCTTTTCCGAGCGGTGCAGGGCGGTCATGAAGCGCTCGACCTCCGCGTCGATGTTCTCCGGATTGAGCTCGGCGATTTCGTGCTCGACGGTCTCCTTGACGAACTCGTAGGCCTCCCCGATGGCGAACCCTTTCGAGCTGCCGATGCCGGAGTACCGGCGCTCGCGCTCTTGCGGGTCGGGGTGCCGGTCGGGGTTGGCGGTGGAGTCGGGCGAGTCGCCGGGGGATTTCGGTGCTTTTTTATAGACCATGGCCGGAGAGACTAAAATGGAGCAGTATCCGTGTTGTTGAGGTAGCTGTCGTCGAAAGGCGGCGGCTCGGGCAGGGCGGGCGGCTCCGGAAAGCCCGGCGCGGCGGGCCGGGGCGCATCGAACTGGCGTTGCTCCGGTTCGGAGGCCGCTGTCAGGTAGGAGTTCGCCGTGGACTGGAAGCGTCCGTAATTTTTCAGGAACAGCAGTCTGATGGTGCCGATCGGGCCGTTTCGTTGCTTGCCGATGACCACCTCGGCGATGTCTTTCGTCGATGATCCGTCCTCGAAGTTCTTGATGCCATACATCTCCGGGCGCGACAGGAACATCACCATGTCGGCGTCTTGCTCGATGGAGCCGGATTCGCGCAAGTCGCTGAGCTGCGGGCGGCGGTCGCCGGAGCGCTGTTCGACCGAGCGGTTGAGCTGCGCGAGCGCGATCACCGGAATGTTCAGCTCCTTGGCGAGCGCTTTCAGCGAGCGCGAAATCTGCGCGATCTCCTGTTCGCGGTTGGACTTGCCATCCCGCACCGGCGTGACGAGCTGGAGGTAGTCCACCACCACCATGCCGATGCCGTGCTCCTGCTTCATGCGGCGGGTCTTGGCGGCCAGCTCCATGATCGAGATGCCCGGCGTGTCGTCGATGAAGAGCTTCGCCTCGGCGAGCGCGTCCATGCTGTTGATGATCTTGTTCATCATCTCGGGTGAAATCTGGCCGCGACGGACGAGCTGCGACTCGACGTACGCCTCGGCGCACATCAGCCTGAGCGCGAGCTGGATCTCCGCCATTTCGAGGCTGAAGAAGAGCACCGGCGTGTTGAAATTCACCGCCGCGTTTCGCGCTAAGGCCAGAGAAAAGGCGGTTTTACCGGCGGACGGACGGGCTGCGATGATGATCATGTCCGACGGCTGGAACCCGGCGGTGTATTCGTCCAGCTCCGAAAAGCCGGAGCCGATGCCGGTGACCGACGAGTGTGACGAACCGAGGTTTTCGATCATCCTCGTCGCGGTCTTGAGCAGATCCTTGATGCTGCTGGCCTTCTTCTTGATGCCCGCCTGCGAGATGTTGAAGAACTGCTGCGAGGCGTTCTCGACCAGGTCGAAGATGTCCATCGAGGTGTTGTAGGCCGCGCTTGAAATCTGCGACGAGATTGAAATCATCCGCCGGTAGAGGAATTTCTCCTTGGCAAGCCGGGCGTAGTACTCGATGTTGGCCGAGCTGATGACCTTGCCCGAAAGCTCGCCGAGGTAGGGCCGGCCTCCCACATTTTCCAGCTCGCCGATGCGCGACAGCTCCTCGCTGACCGTGATGAGGTCGATGGCCTGCCGCTTCTGGTAGAGCGAGAGCATCGCCTTGAAGATGATCTGGTGGCGCTTTTCGTAAAAGACCGACTCCCCGTTGTCGCCGAAAATCTGGATGACCTGTTCGATCGGATCGTCCTCAAGCAGAATGCAGGCCAGCACCTCCTGCTCGACCTCGATCGAGTAGGGGGGAACCCGGCTCTCCTTGCTGAAATCGATGTCGCGGCTGAGATCGATCGTTGCTTCGCGTGATGGCTTCATTTCTTTTTCAGTCCTCGTCCTTCCATGGTTTCACAGTAACGGATCAGCCGTTCGGGCAGATCGTGTCGTAATGCGCCCTGAGCTGTTGCACATCCTCCCAGCAGAGGCGCTTCCAGTTCGGATTCCTGAGCAGCGCCGCCGGATGGTAGGTGACGAAGCAGTCGAACCCGTTCCAGCGGATCAGCTTGCCGCGCATGGCGCTCATCGAGAGGGTGTTCCCGAGAATGGTGTTGGCCGCCACCCTGCCCAAAAGGAGGATGATGTCGGGCCTGATGATGTCGAGCTGCTGCATGAGCCAAGGCTTGCAGCAGTCGATTTCGTCGGCGAGCGGATTGCGGTTCTCCGGCGGGCGGCACTTGATGATGTTGCCGATGTAGACCTCCTTGCGCTCGAAGCCGATGGCGAAGAGAATCTTGTCGAGCAACTGGCCCGAGCGCCCCACGAACGGGCGGCCCTGTGCGTCCTCATCCGCTCCGGGAGCCTCACCTATAACGAAAACCCGCGCTTTGGGATTCCCTTCGCCGAACACGACGTTTTTGCGCAGCTCCGCGAGCCGGCACTTGCGGCACTCGCGGACGATCTTGCCAAGCGCGTCGAGATCGGCAGCGGGGCTCGTCTGCTGAACGGGTTGCGCCGTGGCGTTATCGAAAAGGGATGCCTGCGTCGTCGTCATGGTGCGTGGGTGGTTCCGGTTATCGTGGCGGGAGCTTTTCGATGGCGTCGAGCAGCCTTCCGGCGGCCTCCTCCTTCGAGAGCAGGGGCAGTTCGGTGATCGAGCCGTCGCGGCCGAGCAGGGTGAGCACGTTGGTATCGACCTCAAATCCCGAACGGCTTCCGTCGTAGATGTTGAAGGCGACCAGATCGAGCTGCTTGTCCGTCAGCTTTTTCCTGGCGTACTCCAGCCCTCCGGCGGTTTCAAGCGCGAAGCCGACGGCGAGCTGGCCGGGCTTTCTGCCGGTCGAGAACTCCGCGAGGATGTCGGGATTCCTGACCAGGCGAATCACCATTGCCGCCTCGTTTTTTTTGATCTTGCCCTCGACCGGCGCTTCGGGGCGGTAGTCCGCCACCGCCGCCGCGCCGATGAACAGGTCGCATCCGTCGAAGAGCGGCCGCGCCGCCTCCAGCATTTCGGCGGCGCTCTCGACGTCGATACGCTCGACGCCCGGCGGCGTCGGCAGGGTGACCGGGCCGCTGACGAGGCGCACGGTAGCGCCGCGCCGGGCGGCGGCTGCGGCGATGGCGAAGCCCATCTTGCCGGAGGAGTAGTTCGACAGAAAGCGCACGCCGTCGATCTTTTCGCGCGTCGGTCCCGCCGTCACGACCACCGTCCTGCCTTCGAGCGCCGCTGATTCCCTTGCGGCGAAGATCGAGCTCAGGGCCTCGAAAATGGTCTCCGGTTCGGGCATCCGGCCCAGGCCGCACTGGCCCGAGGCGAGCGGCCCGCTTTCCGGTTCGAGCACGCGGCACCCCTGCGCTTTGAGTACCGAAAGGTTGCGCTGCACCGAGGGGGAGTCGTACATGTAGCCGTCCATGGCGGGCACGAGCAGCACCGGCTTGCCGGGACGCAGCGTGACGAACGAGAGCGAGAGCATGTTGTCGCAAAGCCCGGAGCTGAATCTGGCCAGCGTGTTGGCCGTTGCGGGCGCGACAACCAGCGCGTCGGCCCACTCACCGAGCGAGATGTGCATGGTGCGCTCGCCATCGGCATCCGCCGTGAAAATATCGTCGAGCACCGGCATCTGCGACACGGTCGAGAGCGACAGCTCGCTGACGAATTTCAGCGCTGACTCTGTGGCCAGCACCCGCACGTTTGCGCCCGCTTTCTTCAGCAGCCTGACCAGGTGCGGCGTTTTGTAGGCGGCAATGCCGCCTGAAATGCCGAGAAGGATGTTTTTGCCGGTCAGCACAATAGGCGAACAGATAAGCGGTTATGGATCATGGCGCGGAATGTTTGGCAGCGTTCGTTAAAGGTTCAATAAATGTATAAAAAATAACGGGCATACGAACGTTCAGTCGTTGTTGTCTTGCGCCTTCTTTTCCTCGGGGGTTTTCTTCTTGCCGCCGAACAGCCCATTCCAGAACTGGCTCCAGGTGTGGAATTTTTTCCGGTACGAGACGCTGACGCCCCAGTTCTCGGTGGGCTTGAGCAGGTTGGCGGACGCGGCGTCACTGCCGGTCATGCCGTAGGAGCGGAACGCCTCGACATAGACCTTCGGGTTGACGCGGTATTCGATCTTCTGCGACGAGCCGTAGTAGTAATTCGTCGTGGCGGTGTTGCTTCTCGAAACCGGTGTGGTGCCGGTGCCGATGAAGCGCACTTTGCCCTCCGTGCCGGGCACGAGCAGCGAGACGTACAGCTCCAGATCGCTCAGCTTGCCCTCGGCGCCGGTGCCGAGGTTCACATTGAAGCTCTCCAGCCCGGCAAGGTTCTGCACGAGGCCGGAAAGCTGCGACGAAATCAGGCCGGTGCCCGCCGATACGCCCACGCTCGAGACGGGATTGTAACCGTTGACCGAGCCCTGCCGCTGCGGATTGAGGTACCACTGCCGGGTGAAGAGCATCGTGATGACGTTCAGGTCGGCGTTCGGATCGATCTGGCTGGTCTGCCTGCCGATCTTGTTGACCGCCGACCAGGGTTGCGGATCGTCATTGAGGTAGTAGCCCATGCGCACGTCGGGCCTGTCGATGGTGCCGCTCACGGCGATGAGCAGCTTGACGTTATCGCGTTCGCCGGTACGGGGGTCGTAGGCCGAAATCTGCTTGCTGCCGTAAATGTCGATCAGGCGTCCCTCCCTGATCTCTTCGTTGTTCCAGACGATGCGCCCGTCGTTTTCGAGGTCGAAACTGGCGTTCGAGAAGGCGTACTTGCCGCCGGTAATGCCGACCGAGCCGTACAGGTTGAAGCGCTGCCCCGATTTGTTGACCAGCAGCGACAGGTTGTTCAGGGTTCCTTCGATACGCTCGCCCCTGATGCGGTCGAAGATCATGGTGCCTTTGAGCGGCACGCTGGCCGTGAGCCTGAGGTTCCTGATCTGGAGAATGTCAAGCAGCGTGTAGGAGAACTGCGGAGCTTGCTCCTGACTCGCTTTGGCGGCTTCGACCTTGACGGGTTGCGGACGGCGTGGCACGAAGGTGATGAACTTCTCGACGCCGATATACTTGGCGCTCTCGCCGGAGCCTTTGCGGTAAAGGCTGAAATCGACGGAGTTGAGGGTCAGCTCGCCTTCAGCCGTAGGAGCGTTCAGCTCACCGTAGAACCGGATGTTGCGGGTCGAGCCGGTGATGGTGCCGAAGCTGGTGTCATCCTTCAGGTCGGGTTTGTTGTAGAGCAGCAGCCGGTTCAGGGTTCCGGTCAGGTTGGCCGAGACCGGTTCGAGTCCTTCGAGGCCGATCATGCCGCTGATGGCGCCGCTGCCGCCCTGGCTGTCACTGATGGTCAGGCTGCCGAAATCGATTCTCGACGGCGTTCCGGTAATCCTGCCGTTGAGCTGGTAGGTGACCCTGGTTGGTTCGAGCCGGAGGGTGGTGTTCGCCAGGGTCGTGGTCAGAAAGATTTCCGGCCTGGGCATGGTTCCGGCGATGCGCAGATCGGTCGGAATGACGCCCTCGGCCTGGTCAACAAGCGGAACCAGATAGGTGATCACTTTTGCCGAAAGATCATCGGAACGGAATGAGGCCCGGATTTGCCGGTTTTCGGGAATGCGGAGCACGAATGGCGAGTAGTTCAGCACCAGCGGAATCGCGCCGGAACCTTTGATGGTATTGACCGGCACGCCTTGCGTAGCGCCTTCGGCGGGCGTCAGGCCCCGGCTTTCGAGAGAGAAGCGCAGGATGTCGCCGGAGTGGGCTGCGTTCATCTGCACCCTGCCGATCTTCAGCTCGTCCCAGGCGATGCCGTCGCCTTGCAGCTCCAGAACGCTGGTTTTGGCCCCCGGCGCGCCGCTGACCGTCAGGCGGGCATTGGCCCTGCCCTTCAGCGCCTTGAGCGCGGGATCGAGCAGCAAGAACTTTGACTCGGCAAGGTCGATATTTGACAGGGTGCAGCGGAAGGCGCCGGGCAGGCTGCTGGCGAGCAGGCCGTCAAGCTCCAGCGACTGCGCTGCCTTGGAGATGCTGACGCGGTTGAAGCGCAGGGAGTTCGGGCCGATTTCAACCGTTCCACCGGCCCGCGCCTGCCAGGCGCCCTGCGGGTTCGAGAGCCGGAAGCTGTCGATGATGACGGTGTTCAGTCTGTCGCGGCGCAGGGTATGAACGGCTGCCGTGAGCGTTTCATCGAACTGCGGGATGGAGCACGCCACCGAGGCGTCGATGCGCTGGTTGTCGAGCGAAGAGAGAAGGTTCAGATCACGGAACTCCCTGCCGATGAGGGTCATGGCCTTCGCCGAGCCGGTGAGCTTTGCCGACGCAACGCTTCCCGACGCGCACTGTACCGATGCGTTCACGGTGGTATGTTTCACCGAAAAGGTTTTGCCGCTGGAGAGGGACGGGCTCTCGATTCTGGTGTCGATGGAGAGCCGTCCGTCGCTGCCGGTTGCCTGCCCCGAAGCGCTGCCGGTGAACTGGAGCTCCCCGGTGGGCAGGAGAGGCTGGAGCGGCGAAAGGTCGCGCACGCTGGCGCGGTAGCTGAAGGCGTAAGGCGCTTTGCCCGGCGGCTGCGGAACGGGCAGGTCGATGCCGAACTCTTTTGCCACGCACGCCGCAGCGTTCTGCGCGGCATTGATCATCTGGGCCAGCGATGCAGTGCCCTCTGCGGAGAGGTCGAACGCGCCGGTTGAAAAGCTGACCGACGAAGCGCCTGCCGACTGGGCGATGCTTGCGGTAACGGCCTCGCCATCCCGAAAACGGTAGTTGTTGAAGGACGAAGGGCTGAAAAGCATGGTTGCCCTCAGATTCAGGGATGCCGGGTCAATCCCGCTGCCGCTCGCCTCGAAGGAGCCGTTCAGGTCGGTCACGAGCTTTTCCATGCCGGAAGCTCTCGACAGATCGAGCCTTCTGACGGTTCCCTCTGCCCGGTAAGAGGGGGCGGGGCTGGACAGATCGGCCGCTCCGGTCATCCGGAGCTCCTCGCCATTCTCGCCATAGAGCGTGGTTGCCAGGTCGATAATGCGGCCATTGTAATCGAGCGTGACCGAGCCCGAAGAGAGCGTCTGCTGCTGCCAGAACGCGCCGAGGATCGAGAGCTCTGCATGGATCGATCCGGAGCCGAGCCGGAAGCTGCCCTCGCCATCGAAACCGCTTTCGACGTTTTCTGCGCCGATGAACCGGTGCGGCTGGGTGTTTGCAAGGGTGAAGGAGCCTTCGGCCCTGTACTCGCCCCCGGAAGTCCGTGAGGTTTCAAACACCGCCGAGGCCTCGCCGAGGGCGGTTTCAACATCGAGTTCGGTCATCCAGCGGTCGAGCTTCCCCCTGAGCATTCCGGTGAAGCCGATGTTTCCGGCCTCACCGGCAAGCTTGCGCCAGCGCTCGTCTTCGAGCACTTCGTCGAGGAGCTTCGGCGAGATGCTCGATTTGCCGATGTTCAGCTGGAACGACAGGGCGTTGCTGTCAAGCAGATTGAGCAGCTCTCCTTCGATGGCGATGCGGCTGTCGCCGTGCTCGATGCTCGTGGGCAGAATCTTCAGGTCGCTCAGCGTGCCCTTCGCGTCACCCTTGAGGTGATACCTGCCTGCCGGAAGGGCGGAGGGCAGTTGCACGAACCGGCTCAGCTCGCCCGAATCGAGGTCGATCGATTCGATATGCACGAAGGTGGGGTGCGTTGCGATCCGCTCCTTCGACAGGCCGGAAAAGAGATCAAGCCCGTCCATCGACACCGACAGTTGCGCGCGGCTTCTGGCGGTCTGGAGATCGAGGCCGATCAGGTCGCTGCGCACCGGGGTGAAGGCAACCAGGCCTGAGCCGCTCCTGAGCTTCAGATCGCGGTCTGGCATGTCGAAGCGCATCTGTTTGATGGTGCCCATGATCTCGTATTTGGCCACGAACGCCCTCGAAACGTCGAGATGCAGGTTTTTCAGGTTCCAGACCGTTCCGTTGCGCTGCTTCCAGGAGAGCGCCGCGTTGTTCATCGTGAAATGACGGGCGCGGAATTTCTCGATGGCCAGCACTTCCGGCATTTCCGGATGTTCACGGAGAAAGACCTTTTGCAGGTTGAGCTCTCCGTTGGCGTCTTCGATGATTTCGATCCTTGCGCCGTTGACCTCGACATTCCGGAACGAGAGCAGGGTGATTTTCGGGCGGAGCAGCGACAGGAAGTTGAACTTCAGCCGGATGGAGTCGGCTCCTGCCGCTGGCGTTGCGGCGTTTTCCTCGTAGATGGCCGGGCCGACCAGGGTGATCTGGTCGGGAAAGCGCACCCGGGTTTCTTTCATCTCCAGCCGTCCCCGATACTCGTTGTTGAAGAGTTCGAGCAGCTGTTTTCTGGCGAACAGGTCAACCATGCCGCTGTTCAGCACGACCGCGGCGGCGATGATGAGCGCAATGACCAGCGCCGAGGCGATGGCCATGACGGCAAGACTGTATTTTTTAACCTTTTCCAACGTTCGTTTCCGGGCAATAGAGATTGATGATCGTTTCGATGATGCCGGTGGTCGAGCGCCCTTCGAGAAGCGGCACGGTCAGGACGGCGCCGCCGTGTTCGATGACCGCCCTCGATCCGGCAATCTGTTCGACCGCCCAGTCGGCCCCCTTCACCAGCACGTCCGGCAGGAGCATCCCGATAAGCTCTTCGGGCGTATCCTCTCCGAAAAGCGTTACAGCATCGACTGCTTCGAGCGCCGAGAGCACCTCGGCCCGGTCATCCTCCCGCGCCACGGGGCGTTTCGGGCCCTTGAGCCGCCTGACCGAAGCATCGGTGTTCAGCCCGACCACCAGCCGGTCGCCAAGCTGACGGGCCGCCGTGAGGTAACGCACATGCCCGGCGTGGAGAATGTCGAAACAGCCGTTCGTGAACACAACCTTTTCGCCTTGCGCCTGCCAGTTTTGAACCGTCAGTACGGCCTGGTCACGGGTGAGCACTTTTGGGGGCATCTCTCTGTATTTCGGGTTTCGGGTCTATAGAATCTAAATACTAAATATAATCCGAGTCTCAAGAGAGTCTCAAGGAACTTGTCGCGCGAATCGGCTTGGTTCCCGTTGGCAGGAACTTCCCGTTTTCCATCTTTGTCACGGTTTCGTACCTTCAGGGAAGTTTTTTACCTGGCGCTGGCCGTCGCTGCCCAGCCGTTTCACCGGGACGAAAGGTTCGGTTTCAGTATGGAGATTATACATTCAAGCGAGGGGCGTTGCCGATGAACTTCGACAAAAAGAAGCTCAAACGCAAGCTGAGGTCGGCATCGAACGCCGTGACCTACTGGGCGGTGAATGCACTCGGCTTTCTGGTGCGGAAGCTGACCCGCAGGCAGACGCGCCGCCTGGCCGGTTTCCTCGGCGACTTTGCGCACCGGGTGCTCGGCATCCGGCGCGAGCTGGTGCACCGGAATATCGCGTTGACCTTTCCCGAAAAATCTCCGGCTGAAATCGGCCGGATCGCCACGGCGGTCTATCGCAACGTGGTTGCGACGCTGCTTGAAGTGCTGCGCCTGCCGCTCATCGCCAATCGCGACGATGTTGCGGCGCTGGTTGATATCAAGGGTGACGAGGCGTTCTGGGAGTGGCACCGCAGCGGAAAGACGGGCGCGGTGCTGGTGTCGGCCCATTACGGCAACTGGGAGCTGATGGCGATGGCTTTCGGGCTGCTGATCAATCCCATAACCATCATCGTCAAGCGGCTGCGGAACCCGAAGGTTGACCGCAAGATGAATGAGTACCGCACCATGCGGGGGAACAGCGTCGTTTATCCGAGGCAATCGCTCCGCGAGGGGCTGCGCCTGTTGCAGCAGGGCGGCACGCTGGCCATTCTCGGCGACCAGTCCGATCCCGACGAGGCAAATTTCGGCGAGTTTCTCGGACGGCGCGCCACCATGTTCCACGGCGCGGCGTTTTTCACACTCAGAGCTGGCGTGCCGCTCTTCATGCCCATCTGCACCAGCAATGGCGACGGGCGATACACCGTCACCGTCACCCGCATCGACACTTCCGATCTCACCTTTAACAAGGAGGACGTCGCCACGCTCGCCGCGCGCTACACCAGAGCCATCGAAGAGCAAATCCGCCGCCACCCCGAAGAGTGGTTCTGGCTGCACGACCGCTGGAAGCGCGGGTGAGGCATTCTTTTTCTGATGGATGTAGGTCTCAAGTTTCAGGATTCTGTGTTCCTGTTAGAAAAATCAGTATTATTTGTTCATGATAACGTTATCCAGCTCGCTTGATGAAGCAGAATCTGCTATTCTCATGTATGAGGAAATCTTGTTGCTCTGGAAACAGATGGCGTGTATTCAGTAATCTCCTGAAATCAAGGCATTGAAGACAATGGTATTCAGTCAGGTATGGTATGGTATTGCCAACAGACTATTTCACGAAAGAAGCTTCAAGCCATCACCGGATTGCCAGCCAAGGAAAAAAATTACTATAGCACTGCTTAGCTTCAACCGGCCACGATATCTCAGCAAAGTACTTGCATCACTGATTCCGCAGTTGCAGCCGGAAGACGAAGTCTTCCTGTTTCAGGACGGAAGTTTTAATTCTGCTTCCAAACTGAAAAAAACGGACGATAAGCAAATAGATCAGTGTGTTAAAATCTTTGAGTATCTAATCGCGAGGCGTTGCAATGTCAAAGTGTTCAGATCTTCGGAAAATCTTGGAATAGCAGGCAATTACAGGGTTGCTGAAAAATATGTTTTCGAAACCCTTGACAGGAATCAGGCTTTGTTTCTCGAAGATGATCTTGTGTTGGGGCCTGATTTTCTTCATGTTACCGATAAGCTTCTCGACCTGTCAGAAAAAGAGCCAATGATTGGCTATGTATCCGCATACGGCGATTTGTGGGCAAGCAGGAGGCAGCAGCATGAGAGGAATGGTCAATTGATCCTCATGCATGAAAATTGGGGCGCAGCCCTTACGAAACGCTCATGGCTTGCTCAACAGGAGGTTCGCGAACAATACTGGTCATTGATCGAAAATGTGGATTACCGTTTTCGTGATAATGAACGAATTATCAGTTTTTACAGGGATCTTGGATTCAAATGCAGGATCACAAGCCAGGATTCGGCTCGTTGGATTGCCTGCCTTAAGGCCGGAATGGTGCGGCTGACTACATCGACATGCAATGCACGATACATCGGAAAGATCGGCGAACACTCCAGGGCCAGTTATTTTAGAAAATATCATTTTAATGATTCTGAAATTTTTGATGGTATTACTGTTATAGAAATTCCGGATAAAAGCGAATTGGAACGATGGTATGAGAAGAGCCTTGAGGATTTCAAATGTGGATATGTGCACAGTTATCAAAAAAAATTAAACCTTGTTGAGCAAGGCTGACTGCTATGCTTTATTCATTTTTTTTGGTTAAGAGAGGAGGATTGTTCTGTTTGTTTTGTTTTTCCATCTGGGTTTTGGTCAGTTGAAGTATCTTGTTGTTCATGCTCATCTGCACCAGCAATGGCGACGGGCGATACA